>CATYDM010000070.1 GCA_958405195.1 uncultured Collinsella sp. | reverse complement strand
CAGATCATCGCCCGCATCAACGGCTTCACCTATGTGAAGACCCAGTTCGACTACTACACGGGCGAGCTCAAGGTCGTCGAGACCATCCCCTACTCCGATGGTCCCCGCGCTGCCGTTAACTGCTACGGCTCCGACGACGTCCGCGAGGGCGTTGCCATCATGTGGCACGAGAACGTCGACATCTCGATCACCGGTAACTCCACCAACCCCACGCGCTTCCAGCACCCCGTCGCTGGCACCTACAAGAAGGAGCGCATCGAGGCTGGCAAGAAGTACTTCTCCGTCGCTTCTGGTGGCGGCACTGGCCGTACCCTGCACCCGGACAACATGGGCGCCGGCCCTGCCTCTTACGGCATGACCGACACCATGGGCCGTATGCACTCCGACGCCCAGTTCGCCGGTTCTTCCTCCGTGCCTGCGCACGTCGACATGATGGGTCTCATCGGCATGGGCAACAACCCCATGGTCGGTGCCACCGTCGCCTGCGCTGTCGCCGTCGAGGAGGCCCTCAAGGCCTAATCGCGCCCGCGCGATGCTCATATAGTTGAGCTTTGGAGCCGCTACCTTTCGAGGTGGCGGCTCTTTTTTATTCACGCTGCCATAAAGTAGTCCATCACCGGTATATCAGTTGCGGTGATATACGGACTGAATAACGCCTTCACATGCCAAAACAGTCCCTATTTCACCGCAACTTATTGAGGGGATGGGGGCAGAGCGATCGGACACTCTTGACGCCCACCTGCCATATTTGCCCTTTACCGAAACGTGAGTCCTTTGCAAGACATTTGCCGATCACCCGTGCGACAATGCGCCGGACGAGAAAGGAATCCGATGGAATCGACTGATGTACTGGTAATTGGATCTGGCATTGCGGGCCTTTGTGCCGCCATCGAAGCGGCACGCGCGGGCGCAACCGTCGCTGTGGCAAGCGCCGGCAAGACTATGAGTGGATCGAGTTTCTTCCCCGGAACCTGGGGCCTAGGGCTTATCGGACCCGTTAACGAAGACGACGAACAAGACCTCATCGACACCATCCAGACCGTCGGCGGCGGTGTCGCCGACCCCGAGCTTGTCCAGACGTTTGTCCACGGCATTCCCCAGGCAATTGAATGGCTCGAGCAAGACCTGGGCGTTGAGCTCCAGCGTCCGCAAAGCGCTGAGAGCGCTCAGCAGAAGCAGTTTATCCCCTGCTTTGACCACAAGACGCGCATGTGGCGCGGCCTCACCCGCAAGCCCCTTGAGGACGCTCTGACAGCCCGGATCGAGTCGCTCGGCATTCGCCTGCTCTCCCGCCATGAGCTTATCGACCTTGTTGAGGACACGAACGACAGAATCACCGGAACCGTGCTCTACGACCGCGCAAACGAGCATCTCGTGTCTATAGCAGCCAAGGCCACTATCATCGCTGCAGGCGGCACGGGTGGCCTGTTCGAGCGAAGCCTCACTTCCGCTGACGTGCTCAGCTCATCACAGGCCATCGCGCTGGCGCACGGTGCGTCCCTTACTAATATAGAGTTCATGCAGATGATGCCCGGCTTCATCGAGCCCAAGCGCAACCTTGTCTTTAACGAGAAGACCTGGCGCTACGTCACATTTGACCAACCGGTCGATATTGCCGATGAAAAGCTGGACGATCTGCTTGAGCAGCGATCCGGATATGGCCCCTTCACGTCGCGCTTGGTCTCCCGCGCCATCGACCTTGCCATCGATCAAGCGGGTGCTGAAGGCCTGGCGCTCCACTACGACTTCCCTCGCGAAGATGTCCCAGAGTTTGTGCAGACCTTTGCCACCTGGCTGCAAGACGAGCACGGCATCGCCCCGACTGACGAGATGCGCGTTGCGATGTATGCCCACGCCGCTAACGGCGGCATCAAGATCGATAAGACCGCGCACACGGGCGTTGAGGGCCTCTACGCTTGCGGCGAGGCGACAGGCGGCATGCACGGCGCCGATCGCATTGGTGGCTTGTCAAGCGCCAACGGCATCGTATTCGGGCGCATCGCAGGCGCATCGGCAGCCCTTGCAGCGCAGAATGCACCTGAAATGGCCCCGAAGACGGATATCGACCTCCCCCAGCATGGCATTGCCACAACAGATGTCGAACGCCTGACAAACAGCCTTAAGCACACGATGAGCACCTATTGCATGATCAACCGCACCGAGACGGGCCTATCCGAGGCACTACACGAGCTTGAGGGCTTGAAGACAGAGGCAACGACCTTGAGCACACAGAAAGCCCAGGACAGCGAAGTCGCAGCCCTCGCCCGCCTGCAATCGCAGATTCAACTAGCACAGGAAATGGTCAAAGCCATGCGTAAGCGAACCGAAAGACTCGGATCGCACTATCGAGCAGACTAAATCGATTCTCACTTTGAGTTTGATCACAACTTCTCAACATGCATCGAGCCCCGTGAGCATAATTCACATAAGGAGAGCACGTTTATGGGGCTTTAGCCGTGTTTCCCTAAGGGAATCACGGTACAGATTACTCAGCTCCGCGCCTTTTCGGGTTCGACCCCATGCGAGGTCAACAAAAAAGACGGCCAACTCTTGTTGACCGTCTAAACTTGCTTTGGTGGGCCGTCAGAGGGTCAGCCTGCTGCGCAGGCGACCGCTGCGGCGCCGAGGCACCTTGCGCGCTGCGCTGGCAAATGCTTACGCGTTTTCTCAGCTACGCGCCCTTTCGGGTTCGACCCCATGAAA
>CATYDM010000069.1 GCA_958405195.1 uncultured Collinsella sp. | reverse complement strand
GCCGGCTGGGAGTTGGGGGCGGGGGGGGCCCCTGCTGTTAGCTTGTGGCGCTGAGTAGTTTAGGCCTCGTCGACGACCTTGAGGCCGCGCGTGTGGTCGATCTCGTTGAGGAGGTTAACGCGACGCTCGTGACGACCGCCCTCAAACTCGGCGTCGAGCCACTCGTCGACAATCATCTTGGCGAGCTCGGAGCCCACGACGCGGGCGCCAAAGGCGAGCACGTTGGTGTTGTTGTGCATGCGGGAGAGCTTGGCACTGAAGGGCTCGGAACACACGACGGCGCGCACGCCCTCTACCTTGTTAGCAGCCAGGCTGATACCGACGCCGGTGCCGCAGATCAGGATGCCCAGGTCGACGTCGCCGTTGGCAACGGCCTTACCCACCTTGTAGCCGGCGATGGGGTAGTCAAAGCTCTCGGAGGTGTCGGTGCCAAAGTTCACGACCTCGCAGCCGCGCTCCTTCAGGTGCTCGGAGATGATGTTCTTGAGCTCGACGGCGGCGTGGTCGTTACCGATACCGATCTTCATGGATGGTTCCTCTCTGGTCTGTGCGGCGAGATTGCTAAAGGTTTTACCGCGTTCGACTGCATGATAGCGCGACTCTTGCATAAACGCTCGGGCGTTTTTTGGTCAAACGCTTTAGCATGCAACAAGATCGGCTTCTCATGAATGGTGCCGCCAATTTGTGCTCGAGCGCCGTCCGCCGGAACCATGGTTGCGGTTTTTGATGCATTGTTATCAAATAAAGGAGCTAACTATTATTGAGAGCCAAGCCCGTTATGCAAGCAGGAGATACCTATGCCTACCGATTCCCTTCGCGATGCCGCGTTTTGCGATGTTTTGAACCGCGAGCTTGTCTGTGCACTCGGCTGCACCGAGCCCATTGCCGTTGCCTATGCAGCGGCGTTGGCGAGCCAGACGCTCACCTGTGAACCCGATCATATGGACGTTGCCTGCTCGGGCAACATCATCAAGAACGTCAAAAGCGTGACCGTGCCCAACTCGGGCGGTATGCACGGTATTGAGGCCGCGGCCGTGCTGGGTGCCGTGGGCGGCGACGCTAAGAGCGCGCTCGAGGTACTCGAGAGCGTTAACGATGAAGACCGTGCACGCGTGGCCGAGCTCCTCGCCGACGCCGACTACTGCGATGTGTCGCTTGTCGAGGGCGTGCCCAACCTCTACATCAAGGTGACTGCGACGGCCGGGGGCCATACCGCGGTCGTCGAGATTACCGACCACCACACCAACGTCACGTGCCATACGCTCGACGGCATTCCGGTATGCGGTAAGTCGGCGGGGGAGTGTGCCGCCTGCGCCGAGCGCGTGGTGGCCGAGCGTGCGGCAGATAACGCCGACACGCCCATGTCGATCGAGACCATCATCGACTTTATCGAGGACGGTGACATTGAGGGTGCCCGCGCTGCCGTTGAGCGTCAGATCGAGCTGAACGGCGCCATTAGCGCCGAGGGCCTCGCGCACGCTTGGGGCGCCGAGGTGGGCCGTACGCTGCTGGGCGCTCGTGCCGATGACGTCGCCTGCCGTGCCCGTGCCCGTGCGGCCGCCGGGTCCGACGCCCGCATGAACGGCTGCGCGCTGCCAGTCGCCATTGTGTGCGGCTCGGGCAATCAGGGCATTACCTGCGCATTGCCCGTCATGGAGTATGCCGAGTACCTGCGCTGCGACCACGAGCGCCTGGTGCGCGCCGTGATGCTGTCCGATCTTATCGCCGTGCATATCAAGAGCTATATTGGTGCGCTCTCGGCGTTTTGCGGTGCTATTTGCGCCGCGTGCGGTGCCGGCGCAGCCATTACCTGGCTGTGCGGTGGCACGCGCGAGCAGATTGGCGCGACGGTCTCGAATACGCTTGGCAACGTGGGCGGCATCGTGTGCGACGGCGCCAAGGCGAGCTGTGCTGCCAAGATCTCGGCCGCCGTCGATGCGGCGATTCTGGGCCACGATATGGCCATGCAGGGTCGCGGCTTCCGCGCCGGCGAGGGCCTGATTCAGGATACCGTCGAGCAGACAATCGCCAGCATGGGCTACGTAGGCCGCGTGGGCATGAAGGACACCGACATCGAGATCCTCAACATCATGATCGGCAAAACCCAGGTTTGTTAGTTACGCGGTTTTACCAAACCGCGTAACCGGTCGACGCTGCAAACGCCCCTAAGCGGCAATCTACCTTTCAATCGTCGGGCATGGCCAGAAGGCCTATGCCCTCCTCTTTCAAGGCACATTGCTCGCTTAGGGGCGTTTTCGCTGGCTTATGCTCAACCTGCGGCGTTGTTTTGTTTGGAGCGAGTGAGGGGTTCTATGACAGTTCGTTGGCTATTTGGTGCTCGTAGAAGGCTTCGATTACGGCGTTAAAGTCGCGGGCGAAGTCTTCCATGGTTCCGCGCCAGGTGGCTCGGCTGGGCTTGCCCTGGCCCACAAAGGCGGTTTGGATGCCGCAATCGGGGGACGGGAAGTCGCGTTTGGGATCGTTGCCCACCATAAGAACCTCGTGCGGCTCGAGCCCCATCACCTGAAGTTGCTCTAGATAGTAGGTGGCATCGGGCTTGCAGCGGGTGGCGTTTCCCATGTGCGTTACGAGTTCAAAGGGAGCGTCGGCCAGGTCGCCCCAGCCCATGCGGCACTCGATGGCCCCCTGCGGAAAGCTGGGGTTGGTAAAGAGCGCGCAGCGCAGCCCTGCGTCCTGTACGGCCTGAAGCGCGGCGTGCGCGCCCGGCATAGCGCGGGCGTTAATGACATCGTCGTTCTTGTACGGAAGAACTTCGCGGTCATAGTAGGTAAACGCCTCGTAGATGAGGGGATCGGAGAGGCAGATCCCGCAACGGCGCTCGACCTCTTCTTGGTAAAACTCAAGATTGGTGCGGTTGTCCGTGCCGCTGCGGCGATTGGCGTTGAGGTCGACCAGGATGGTGCCGAGGCGCGCCATCGTGCCACCGCGACTGCGGCTCCCGATATCCGCGAGCATCGAAGAGACATCCTTAAAATAGCGAAGGATGAACGCGTTGAGGTTGATGCTAAGAAGCGTTTCGTCCATATCGAAAACGACTGCTTTGAGCACGCGGGCACCTTTCTCGAAAAATCGATCTAGAATCGTTGGCTCCGGATACTTTACCCCAAAGCCGAATGCCTGGCTGGTTATCGTCAAGTTGCGGAGACGTGTGTTCATAAGATTACGAAAAAGTCTCCACACGAGTAAAAAATCGCAGTTCACGCTTGAAATCGAACTCATTTCCCCGTAACCTATACGAACGTGATTGCATAAGCGTCACATTAGTATCTGTCGGCTCCCGAGTGTTCCTAAACGTTGTGTGCTTGTCGCACCCTTCTGTAGGTCCTAGCAATCGGGGCCCCGTAGTTCGAAAGGGGTCCACCTTTGAGTGAGAT
>CATYDM010000068.1 GCA_958405195.1 uncultured Collinsella sp. | reverse complement strand
TACCGGAATCAGGCCCTCGCGGCCTAGTCGCTATTTAGGGCGTCCAAGATTTGGGACGCAGTTCACTTGTGCAGGACCGGGTTTCTTACTATCGCGTCAAAACCACCACAAAGGGGACAGTGTCCCCTTTGTGGTGGTTACCAGGGTGTTCTGGCTGTTGAGGACTCGATGGCATCGTGGCGTTTGAGCTCGCGGCGCATGGTTTGCGAATTGAGCCAGGCTGCCTGCCAGCCACGGATGGGGTAGCGCGTCTGGTCGAGCTCAAACTGCGTATAGCCGCAGGCGTTGATGATCGTCGTTCCACACACATGCTGCCGCTCGCGCTGAAAATCGTAACCGTAGCTTTGGTGCACATGCCCGTGCACCATGTAGTCGGGATTCCAGGATTCGAGTGCTGTGTTAAAGCACTCGAACCCTCGATGCGGCAGATCGTTCAGATCACCCATACCGGCGGCGGGCGCATGGGTAAGCAGAATGTCGCACCTGCCGACCATTCTAACCTTACGCGACAGCTTACGCATGCGCTTGGACATCTCGCGTTCGGTGTACATGTTGGCGCCATCGCGATAACGCATGGACCCGCCAAGGCCCGCAATGCGAATTCCTCGGTACGTGTACACGCTGTCTTCCACGCAGATACATCCACCCGGTGCATGACGTGCGTAGCGGTCGTCGTGATTGCCGCGCACGTAGATGAGCGGTTTGTTGATGACCGTAACCAAAAACTCAAGATAGTCCGGGTCCAGATCGCCGGCGGACAAAATCAGGTCGACTCCCTCAAAGCGTTCCTTGCGAAAGCACTCCCAAAGGCATCGTTCTTCGGTATCGGCTATGGCAAGGATTTTCATAGGGCAGGGACTTTCGGCTCATCGTCGAGCTGCGGAATGGTGCCTACCACGTTGTCTGCCAGCCAATTCATCTCGACAATCTGCGTGCTCGGCAGTGGAGGGAAGCCTTCGATCTGTACCACGCCGTTCTGGCTGTGGAGCTCGCCGCCAAAGGGGTTGATGGATCCCTCGACAATGCCGTTGCGGAGCAACTGCACGAGTTTGCGCGTCTGGTAGGGAAGGCCCGGAGCGTAACGGATGTCGATAACGCCGGAGCTCATGCCGTACCAGTAGTTGACGGCGCGCACTTGGTTTTCGTCGCTGGTCTCGTCCCACGTGCCGTGCAGAAGGCTGCGAACGATGAGCTCGTAGTAACGGCCCCAGTTCCATACGGGCATGGCGATGCCGGTGACTTTGCCGTCGACCAAGCGGTGAAGCCCGTAGGCCGTTGGGTCTTCGAGCGACTTTGACATGTCAGCGCCGGTCATGACGCTCACGCCTTCGCGGCACATGGCCTCGGCAAGGCCTCCGGCGGGCACATCGCCCCAGGTCAGGATAATTTGCGCACGGGGGTCGAGCAGCGAGGCGCCAATCGCAAAGGCGTTGATCTCGCTGAGTGCGCCCGAGGCGAAGACCGACGCGTGGTAACCGATGCGGTGGTTGTCCGCCATGCTGGCGGCAAGGGCGCCCAGGAGGAACTTGGCCTCGAACATCTTGCCATAGTACGAACGGACGCTTTGGTGGGGAAGGCCGATAGAGCAGTTAAGGAACCGAACCTGGGGATACTCAACGGCAGCTCTGAGCGTGTATTCCATCAGGCGGTGCGAGGTCGAGAAGATGACGTTGTCTCCATGTTTGACAGCCGTTTCCACGGCGGCGTAGAACACGTCCGGATCGTGACAGTCCTCGAACGCCTCGGTGCGCACGATACCGTTAAAGTGCTCATCGAGATACTGGCGCCCTTGGTCGTGCAGGCTGTCCCAGCTCGACGTCGCACAGGGGAACTCATGGATAAAGGCGATACGCAGGGGGTTGGCCGCCGAATAGACAGTCTTGCCCATAAAGAAGTTGAGCACGCCAGAGGTGGACTTGGCGGGCGTTTCTTCCTCGTCGACGCTCGGTGCTTCGACAAGATCGACCTTGTCCTCGTCATTTTTGCCGGCAATGACCAGCTCGCGCCAAATCTTGCACAGGCGGTTTACGACGATATCCGTCGGCGTATCCAGCAGGCGGTCCTGGTTGTACACATTGAGGTACACGAGCATGGCGTCGGCAGGCGTAATGTCCAGGTGGTCGCCGCCTGCGCGAAGGTAGGCGCGCTTAAAGAGCAGGAAGGTGTGGCGCAGGTAGTCGACCTTTTTCTGCGGCCATTTTTCGATAAGGTTCTGACCGAGCATCTTGGCGAGCGTTTCGTAGCTTCCCTCACGCGAGAACTCGATCTCGTATAGGGGGCAGACGCGCCAAAACGCGCAGAACTCGCCGTACAGGCGGCTTTCGACGGAATCCCATGTGCCGGGGTAGAGACGGGTGACCTTGGCCGAAACCGTCGGGGCGTCTAGGAATTTAAGGACACTAACGCGTTTGTTGCCTTCCTGGACATAGAACCGATGCATGAACTCGGTGACGATGATGGGGTCGCGATAGCCCTCGGTTGCCTGGATGTCGTAGAGGTTGGACCACTTGCGGGCGAACTCGGTGCTAAACGGAAGCAGGGGCATAAAGTTACACGAAAAGGCGGACTGACGGCCCTTGGTGACCGTGCCGACGACCATTTCGAGCGGAATATCCCGCAGGCCGACATTCTCTCGCTGACCTAAGGGGAGCTGAGCAACCAAGCTATCGAGGTCCGTAAGGTATGGATGCTCGCTTTGGCTAATGGCGCGTCGACGTCCTTGCTCGCCGCGCTTGCGTGCTTGACGATAGGCCTCTTCCATAATGTTGCTCCCTTAGTCGTTTAAACAACTATATGAACCATGGTACCACGAATGAAAACCACTACAAAGATGCCTGTCCCCTTTGCGGTGGTTTAGGCGATGATGGGGGCGATGGCGCGGATGCAGGCGTCGGCTGCCGTGAAAGTAGTGCTGTCGTCGCTGACGATAAAGATGATCTTTCCTTTGATGCCAAAGTCGCCGATTTCGCTAAAGAGTACGTAGGGCTCCTTGTCAAAGCCCGAGATGGGAAGCACGGCGGCCTTGGTGGCGCTGGTCAGCTCGTCTGCCAGTGCGTCGAGCGAGGCCCACTTGGACGTGTCCTTTACGGCAACGGGCACAGCCACACGCCCAAAGGGCATGAGGTGCACGAGCGTGTTCTTGGAGATGTTGGAGTTGGGCACAATGATGGTCTGTCCACAGGCATCCTCAATCGTTGTATGGCGCCAAGTGATGTCTTGGACCACGCCGGATACGCCGCCAACCTCGATATTGTCGCCGGGTTTGATGATGCCCATAAAGGTCACCTGCATGCCGCCGATAAGGTTTGACAGCGTGTCCTGAAAGCCGAGCGAGATAGCGATGCCGCCGACGCCAAGAGCGGCGACGAGGGCGTTTGCATTAATGCCAAAACAGTTGTCGAGGATAAAGCTGCCGCCGATCATCCAGATGACGGCGCGCGCGATGTTGATGAAGATACTCGATGCCGGTAGTGGGTTATCGTCTCGGTTAAGCAGATGGTTCAGGGTCTTGGATACGACCTTGGCGGCGACGGCGGTGCCTATCGCCAAGATGACGGCCCAGATGATGTTGTGGACCCACCGTTGCTCAAAGAAATGAAGAATCGGCTCAAACAATTCCATGTAGGGAAAACCTCCTTATGATCGTCCAACCATGATACCCACCAAGAAGCCCGTCCGATCAAATTGAACTGCCTCCCATTTCTTGGACATGAGAAATGGGAGGCTTTCTTTATGCGCG
>CATYDM010000067.1 GCA_958405195.1 uncultured Collinsella sp. | reverse complement strand
CCATGCAGCTGCACTTTGGCTGCAAGCGCGACAACAACCGCGCCATGTTCGCCAAACTCGGTCCCGACACCGGCTACGACTGCATCTCCAACTACACGCCGTCCGACCAGCTCGCCGATTTCCTCAACTCCATCCAGGAGACCTGCGGCCTGCCCAAGACCATCCTGTACAGCCTGAACCCCATCGATAACACCATGATCGATACCGTCATGGGCTGCTTCCAGGAGGCTCCGACCGCCGGTAAGATCCAGAACGGCTCCGCCTGGTGGTTCAACGACAACGAGGTCGGCATGCGCGAGCAACTCACGGCTCTGGCTAACGAGGGCGTGCTGGGCAACTTTGTGGGCATGCTTACCGACTCCCGCTCTTTCCTGTCCTATCCGCGCCACGAGTACTTCCGTCGCGTGCTGTGCAGCGTGATCGGCGAGTGGGTCGAGCAGGGCAAGTACCCGGCCGACATGGAGCTGCTGGGCAGTATCGTGCGCGACATCAGCTACAACAATGCGGTCCGCTACTTTGGCTTTGACCTGGACACCGTCGAGGCCTAAGCCCGCATCGAATCACATCGAACCCCGGGCGCCGTCGCCACACGCGGCGCCCCCGTTTTGCTTACACGCTAACGGCTATCTAAGGAGACACATAGATGGAGAACATCAGCTACGATACGCTCGAGAAGATCGGCTACGAGGGCTATCTTCTTCCCAAGGACGCGCCGGAGAAGGTCCTGCAGTTTGGCGAGGGCAACTTCCTACGCGCTTTCGTTGACCGCTTCTTTGACATGGGTAACGAGGCGACCGGCTGGAATGGCAAGATCGTCATGGTCCAGCCCATCAGCGGCGCCTTTGGCTTTGCCGACGGTATCAATGCCCAGGACGACCTGTATACCGTGCTGGTGCGCGGCAAGGAGGACGGCAACACGGTCGACGAGTCCCGCGTGATTAGCGCTTGCAGCCGCTGCATCAACCCGTACCGCGAGGACGACTACCGCGCCATGATGGAGGTCGCCGTCTCTGACGACCTGGAGATTATCGTCTCCAACACCACCGAGGCCGGTATCGCCTATGACCCGTCCTGCAAGGCCGACGACATGCCACCCGCGAGCTTCCCCGCCAAGCTTGCCCAGGTGCTCCACACCCGCTGGGCTGCCGGTAAGCCGGGCGTCATCGTCCTCGCCTGCGAGCTCATCGATCACAACGGCGAGGAGTTGCTGCGCATCATGAACCAGTATGTGAGCGACTGGGGCTGGGAGGACGAGTTTGCGCAGTGGATGGCTAACGACTGCACCGTCTGCACCACGCTCGTCGACACCATCGTCCCCGGCCGCATCCGCGATCCTAAGGAGGCCGCGGCGGTTGCCGAGCGTCTGGGCTACGAGGATCCCTTCCTGGCCGTGCGCGAGCCCTTCCAGATGTGGGGCATCCAGGGTGACGAGTCGCTTGCCGAGAAGCTTCCCTTTGTGAAGGCTGGTCTTCCGGGTGTCTTTGTGACTCCCGACGTCACCCCGTACAAAAAGCGCAAGGTCCGCATCCTCAACGGTGCCCATACCGCCTTCGTTCCGGGTTCCTGGGTTGCCGGCTTTGATATCGTGCGCGACTGCATGCATGACGAGACCATTCGCGGCTTCATGAACACCATGCTCTACGACGAGGTCATTCCGACGCTTGCCGCCGACTTGGATGTCGAGGACTGCAAGGCCTTTGCCGCCGCCGTCGAAAACCGCTTCGACAACCCGTTTATTGATCATGCGCTGCTCTCCATCTGCCTCAACTCCACGGCTAAGTGGCGCGCTCGCGACCTGCCCACGCTCAAGGACTACGTTGCCGAGACCGGCAACCTGCCCAAGTGCCTGGCGACGAGCCTCGCTACGCTCATCTCCTTCTACACGCAGGAGCTCGTGTCCCGCGAGGGCGACGGCCTGCACCTGCGTCGCTCCGACGGCACCGAGTACACCGCTCAGGACGACGCCTTCGTGCTCGACTTCTACGCCGCCCATGCCGGCGCCGACGATGCCCAGCTGGTGCACGACGTGCTCACCAACGAGCAGATGTGGGGCGAGGACCTTACGCAGATCGCAGGTCTTGAGAAGTTTGTCGTCAGCGCGCTCGCCGTCGTGCGTGCCGAGGGCGCCAAGCAGGCCTTCGCCAACGCTCAGGCGTAAATTTCCGGCGCAGACGCGGGCGCGGGACGGCGTGCCCGCGTCTCGACTTCTGCTCAACCTGTAGGGTTAGGACCATTTGCAATGAACACTATCCAGATCAATCCGGCCGACAACGTGATCGTCGCGCTGTCGCCGCTTGCCAAGGGCACCGCCGTTGCGGTTCCCGGGGTGGGCGAGGTCGTGGCCGCGGAGGATATTCCGCAGGGTCATAAGATGGCCGTGCGCTCGATTGCCGCGGGGGAGGACGTCATCAAGTACGGCCTTCCTATCGGCCATGTGACGGGCGATGTCCAGCCCGGTCAGTGGCTCCACACGCACAATGTGAAGACCAACCTTTCGGGTGAGGTCGAGTACGCCTACAACCCCACGCATCCGGTCGTGGATCCCGTTGAGCCTGAGACCTTTATGGGGTTCCGCCGCGCCGACGGTCGTGCCGCGACGCGTAATGAGCTGTGGATCATCCCCACGGTCGGCTGTGTCAACGAAGTCGCCCGTGCCATGTGTGAGAAGGCCCAGGATCTGGTCGATGGCTCGCTGGAGGGTGTTTACTACTTCCCGCATCCCTTTGGCTGCTCGCAGACCGGCGCCGACCATGCCCAGACGCGTCGTCTGCTGGTGGCGCTCTCGCGTCATCCTAATGCGGCCGGCGTGCTATTCCTGTCGCTCGGTTGCGAGAACTGCACGCACCAGCAGGTGCTCGACGAGCTCGGTGACTTCGATCACGAGCGCGTTCGCTTTCTCATCTGCCAGGATGTAGCCGACGAGCAAATCGAGGGCCACAAGATTCTGGCCGAGCTGGCTGACCTGGCCAAGCAAGCCAAGCGTGAGCCCATTTTGGCCTCCGAGCTGGTTATTGGTCTTAAGTGCGGCGGCTCCGACGGTCTTTCGGGCATTACCGCCAACCCCACGATCGGTCGCGTGAGCGATATGGTCGTCGCCCGTGGCGGCACGTCGGTGCTTACCGAGGTGCCCGAGATGTTTGGCGCCGAGAGTATCCTGCTCGACCGTTGCGAGAACGAGCAGGTCTTTAACGCTGCCTCCGACATGCTCAATGGATTTAAGGACTACTTTATTAGCCACGGCGAGGTCGTTTATGAGAACCCGAGTCCCGGCAACAAGGACGGCGGTATTACCACGCTCGAGGACAAGAGCTGCGGCTGCGTGCAAAAGGGCGGATCTGCCCCCATCGTCGACGTGCTGCCGTATGCCGGCCAGGCAAATAAACACGGCCTGAACATGCTGTGCGGTCCGGGCAACGACATGGTATCCACCACGGCGTTGACGGCTGCCGGCTGCCACGTGATTCTGTTCTCGACCGGCCGCGGCACACCGTTTGGCGCGCCGGCGCCTACCCTCAAGGTGTTCACCAATCAGCGTTTGTGCGACCACAAGGCCAACTGGATGGACTTTAACGCTGGCGTGATTGCCACGGGTGAGCGCACGCTCGACGAGGCCGCCCGCGATTTGTACCAGCTGGTGCTACAGACGGCGAGCGGTAAGCTCACGAGTGCCGAGCGCCGTGGCTGTCACGAGATCAGTATCTGGAAGGACGGCGTCTGCTTGTAGCGGCAAGTGCGCCCAAGCATAGCGCGATGTCATCGGCCCGTCGGGAGTGTTCCCGGCGGGGCTTTTTCGTT
>CATYDM010000066.1 GCA_958405195.1 uncultured Collinsella sp. | reverse complement strand
TGAGGTTCTCCATCCAGGTGGTGTAGGTCTGCGTCCAGCGCGCGGGGTGGAAGGTGACCTTGCCGGAGTTGACGGCGTCGAGCGCCGGCCCCTTGAGCTTGTCAACGGCCACAAACCACTGCTCGGACAGCCACGGCTCAAGCGCGGCGTCGCAACGGTAGCAGTGCATGACGGAGTGGTCGTGGTCCTCGACGTGATCGAGCAGGTCATGCTCCTCGAACCACTTGATGACGGCCTCGCGGCACTCCTCGCGGGTCATACCGGTGAACTCGCCGTATCCCTCAACGACCACCGCGTGCTCATCGAAGATATTAATCTGCGGCAGGTCGTGGGCCTGACCCATAGCGTAATCGTTGGGGTCGTGAGCCGGGGTGACCTTGACGAAGCCGGAGCCAAAGTTGGCGTCGACATGCCAATCCTCAAAGATGGGGATCTCGCGGTTGACGATGGGGAGCTTGACGGTCTTACCCACAAAGGCGGCCTTCTCGGGGTCCTTCGGGGAGACGGCGACGCCCGTGTCGCCGAGCATGGTCTCGGGGCGCGTGGTGGCGACGACGATGTAGTCCTGGCCGTTGACCGGCTCGGTCAGCGGGTAGCGCAGGTGCCACAGGTGGCCTTTCTCGTCCTTATACTCGGCCTCGTCGTCCGAGATGGCGGTGGTGCAGTTGGGGCACCAGTTGACGATGCGCTTGCCGCGGTAGATCAGGCCGTCGTGGTACCAGTCGCAGAAGACCTTGCGCACAGCCTGCGCGTAATCCTCGTCCATGGTAAAGCGCTCGTTGTCGAAGTCGACAGAGCAGCCCATGCGCTTGATCTGTTCGACGATGATGCCGCCGTACTCGTGGGTCCAATCCCAGCAAGCGTCGACAAACTTGTCGCGACCGATCTCCAGACGGCTGATGCCCTCGCTCTTGAGCTTCTTATCGACCTTGGTCTGCGTAGCGATACCGGCGTGGTCGGTGCCGAGCACCCAGCGCGTGGACTTGCCACGCATGCGGGCCATACGGATGATGGCATCCTGGATGGAGTCGTCGGTGGCGTGGCCCATGTGGAGCTTGCCGGTCACGTTGGGAGGCGGAATGGTGACGGTGCAGTCGCCCACGCCCTCGCGACGCTTATAGTAACCGCCGTCGAGCCACTTCTGCAGGATCGCCGGCTCGTTGGTCGACGGATCGTAATTCTTGGGCAATTCTTCCATATATCTCTCCCGTCCCGCCGGGGAGGAATGTAGGCCCGATTTTCGCTCGGTCAGGTCCTGGGCTCGCTCGAAGACCACATTACGTGGTCTTCGGCTCGTGCGGAATCTACGAAAATCGGGCCTACATTCCTCCCCTTAGGTATCGATTACTTCAGTCTGATATGACTTCGCTGATGCTTAAACAAACAGAATAACACAGGTAGTTGGGGTTATTACGTATATATAAAATAGCCTCCGACCGCGGATGGTCGGAGGCTATCGACAAAACGTTTTGACAGGTTTTAGCCGTAGATGCGTTGGGGCTGCTCTTCGCCCTTTACGGAGGCTTCGGTCACGATGACCTTAGCGACGCCCTCCTCGCTGGGCAGGTCGAACATCGTCTGCTGCAGCACGTCCTCGCAAATGGAGCGCAGACCGCGGGCACCGGTCTTGCGGGCGAGCGCCATACGGGCAATCTCGTGCAGGGCGGCGTCCTCAAACTCAAGCTCAACGTCCTCGAGCTGGAACATCTTGCGGTACTGGCGCACCACGGCGTTCTTGGGCTCCGTCAGGATCGACACCAGGTCGTCCTCGTCGAGCGCCTGCGTCTGGGTGACGACGGGCGTACGGCCCACGAACTCGGGGATCATGCCAAAGGCGTTGAGGTCCTGCGGGAGCACCTGGCGCAGCAGGTCGTTCTCGTCGACCGAGGTGGGGCCTGCGATCTCGGAGTTAAAACCCACGCCCTTGTTGCCCACGCGGTCGGCGATGATCTTGTCCAGGCCCACAAAGGCACCGCCGCAGATAAACAGGATGTTGGTCGTGTCGATCTGCAGCAGCTCCTGCTGGGGATGCTTGCGGCCGCCGGTGGGCGGAACGCTTGCCACCGTGCCCTCAAGGATCTTAAGCAGCGCCTGCTGAACGCCCTCGCCCGAGACATCGCGGGTGATGGAGAGGTTCTCGGCCTTGCGGGCGATCTTGTCGATCTCGTCCACGTAGATAATGCCAACCTGCGCACGCTCGATATCGCCATCGGCGGCGTTGATAAGCTTGAGCAGGATGTTCTCCACGTCCTCGCCCACGTAACCGGCCTCGGTGAGCGCGGTGGCGTCGGCGATGGCAAACGGCACCTCGAGGATGCGCGCAAGCGTCTGGGCCAGCAGGGTCTTACCGGTACCGGTGGGACCGAGCAGCAAAATATTGGACTTGGCGAGCTCCACCTCGTCCATATCATCGTCGAGCTGACCGCCCATGCCGCTAGCCTCATCAAAGGCCGAAAGCGCGGCGCCGCCCTCGATCACGCGGCGATAGTGGTTGTACACGGCAACCGACATGGCGCGCTTGGCGTCCTCCTGGCCCATGACATAGGCCGAAAGCTCGTCATAGATCTCATGCGGCGTCGGCACGTGCGTAATGACCTGGCGAGCGTCGTCCTCCAGCTCAAAACCCTCGGCCTCAGAATCTACAGCAGGCTGACCGGCAGCCTGGCCGTGGTCGCTGAGGAAGCCCGGCAGCTTGCCGTTACGGGCGGCGTCCATAAAGTCCGAAGCCAGCGACTCCTCAAGAATCTCGGAGCAGGCGGCAACGCACTCGTCACAGATAAAGATATTGGTCGGGCCCTTCACCAGGCGGCGAACCTGACCCTGCTCTTTTCCGCAGAAGGAGCAGCGGATAGGGTTGCCGTTCTCGTCGAAGCCGTCCTGCATGTTACCGGCCATCCTAGGCGTCCTTCGCGGCGAGGTCGCGTGAGGTGACAATGCGGTCGATCAGGCCGTAGTCGAGGGACTCGACAGCCGTGAGGTAATTATCGCGCTCGGTATCGGCCTGGACCTTCTCGATGGGCTGGCCCGATGCGTCGGACAGAATCTGGTTGAGCTCGCGACGGGTCTTCTTGATCTCCTCGGCCACGATCTCGATCTCGGTCTGCTGGCCCTGCGCACCGCCGCTGGGCTGGTGAATCATGACCTTGGAGTGCGGCAGGCAGAAGCGCTTGCCCTTGGCGCCGGCCGAAAGCAGCACGGCGGCCATGGACGCGGCCATACCGACGCAGATGGTGGAGACCTGCGGCTTGATGAAGTTCATGGTGTCCAGAATCGCCAGGCCGGAGTAGACCTCACCGCCGGGCGAATTGATGTAGAGCGAGATATCCTTCTCGGCATCCTGGCTCTCAAGATGCAGCAGCTGGGCAACGACCAGGTTGGCGCTGACGGAGTTGATCTCCTCGCCCAAGAAGATGATGCGGTCGTTGAGCAGGCGCGAATAGATATCGTAGCTGCGCTCGCCGCGCGGCGTCTGCTCGATAACGTATGGCACGAGGGCGGAATCGAACTTAGCGATCATACGCATCTCCATTTCTCTTACGGACCAATAGTGGTTCTAGATAAACGTACGGTGCCCGCATGCTATGCATTGGCTGGCACCGTACGAAGCAACCGGATAACCGGTTTATAACTTTACCCCATCACGGGCGCATGCATGCGCTCGCGTGCAAGGTGGCGAGAATTACTCGGCGTCCTTGGCGGTCTCGTCGACCTCGGTCACCTTGGCGTTCTCGACCAGGTGGTCGACGGCCTTGGAGCGACGGATGGACTCGCGGACAGCAGGCATGCGGCCATCGGCGATAAACTCGGCCTTGGAAGCCTCGACGTCCTTGACGCCGGCCTTCTCGAACTCGGCGTTGACGTCGTCCTCGGTGACCTCGATCTTGAGCTCACGGGCGAGGGCGTCGAGCGCCAGGGACTCGCGGGCAACGTCGTTGGCCTGCTTGTGCAGGTCGCCGACGAACTGCTCCATGGTCAGGCCGGAAGCCGGCAGCCAGGTGTCCAGTGTCATGCCGCGGGCAGCGAGGTTGGACAGGAAGTTCTGGCCAAGTTCCTCAAAGACGGACTGCTCGTAGTCGGCGTCCATCTCGTCGAGCTGCAGACGCTCGGCGAGAGCGGCGACGCAACGGTTCTCCTTCTCGGCCGGGAGGCGGGAAGCCTTGTCCTGCTCGATCTCGAGCTTGATGGCGTCGCGCATAGCGTCGATGCTGTCGAAGCCAAAGTCGGACTTGACGAGCTCGTCGGTGAGTTCGGGAGTGTTGCGGACCTTGATGCCCTTGACGGTGACCTCGACGGTGTGGGTCTCGGCCTCCTCGCCCTCCTCGACCTCGTCGGTCCAGGTGACGGTCTTGACGTCGTCAACGTTAGCGCCGATCAGGGCCTCGTTGAACTCAGCGGGGTTGCTGTCGCTACCGGCGATGAGCATGCGGCCCTCGGCGGCGAAGTTGTCGGCGTTCTCGACGGCCTTGAGGTCGACGGTCACATAGTCGTCAGCCTCGACGGCGCGACCCTCGACGTCCTCGAAGGTGGCACGGTAGTTGAGGAGCATCTCGACCTGGTTGTTAATCTCGGACTCGGTGACCTCCGCAGGGGGCATCTCGATCTCGACGGCGTCGAAGGAGGAGAGCTCAGCGGCGGGACGCAGGGAGAACTCGACGGTGTAGGTGTAGTCCTCGTGATCCTTGGCGAGGTCGAGCTCCTTGTAGTCACCGTTCTTGGTGGGGACGATGTCCAGCTCGTTGAGGACGGCGGGCTCGTTGGCGGCGATCAGGTCGTTGGTGGCCTGAGCGAGGGTAGCCTCGGCGCCAAGAGCGGAGTCGATGACCGGACGGGGAGCCTTGCCGGCGCGGAAGCCCGGGAAGCGGTACTTCTTGGCGGTGTCCTTGTAGGCCTTCTTGATCGCGGCGTCGACGTCGGCGGCCGGGATGGTGACCGTAGCGGTGAGCTTGGCGTCCTTGACGTCAGAAGCGGTGATGTTCAACACGTTCCTCCTCATACTGCCCAGCTTATCTGAGGTGCTGGTACCTTTATGCAACAAAGTGTCGCGACGGCCAG
>CATYDM010000065.1 GCA_958405195.1 uncultured Collinsella sp. | reverse complement strand
CCAGGCGGCCGAGCATGGCGAAGCCCATGGCAGGCAGGATGTTGGCGGCAACGCCAAAGCCAGCAAGGACAAAGGGCGGGATGAAGTCGAGCATGCCCTGGATGGCGTCAGCACCCAGATAGAACGACAGCGAGCACAGCAGGAACGCCATGATGATAGCGGTGAAACCGATCAGGAAGTGCATCGTATAGACACCCTTAAGGTTGCCCTGGCCGGAGAAGACATCGGCGCGGTCAACCAGGATCGGAAGGGCGGCGTTGAGGATGTTCTTGATGGCAAGGCACAGCGTGGCGATGGGCATGGCAAGCGCGATAGCTGCCTCGGTGCTCTGGCCCAGCTGGATAGCGAAGGCACAGGCGAGCACGCCGCCGATCGTCTCATCAGGCGGCACGTAGGCGCCGATGGAGATCGAGCCCATGAACAGCAGCTCCAGACTCGCACCGATCGCGAGGCCGGACTGCAGGTCCCCCAGCACCAGGCCCACGAGCGGGCACAGGACGATGGGGCGGAACGCATAGAGCGTACCGAGCTGGCAGTCGAACTTACCAAATGCGGCGATAAGTCCGATGAGGATTGCTTGGGTAAGCATACATCCCCCTTTCCTAATAGGACACTACGAAGAGCTCAGACTCTTCGAATTTAAACGCCTAAAGCACGCTGGCACAGTCAACCTTGGGGTCATCGGCCAGGGGTCGAATCTCGACCTCAACGCCACGATCCAGCATCTCGCGCACATCGGCTTCCTCGGCCGCGGTCAGGAAGATCTGACGAGAGACCTGACGAGCGTCGGGACGCTTCTCGTCCTTGGGCTTGGTGTTACCCAAGTTGACCGACTTGATCTGCGGGCAGCCCTCAACAAGCTGCTTTGCCTCAGCGATAGTGGCGACGCAGATGATCATCTTGTATTTGTCGGTCACGCCCGAGTTGATAGCTTCGATTGCATGCTTCATATCTTTGATGACGAGCTTGCAGCCGGCAGGCTTGCCCATCTTGAGCGTCGTCTTCCACACCGGGTCGTTAGCGACCTTATCGCCCACGCAGAAGATGCAGTTGGAGCCAAGGCCCTGAACCCAGGAAACTGCGACCTGGCCATGAAGCAGGCGATGGTCAACGCGAAGTAGCTGAATCATAATGTGACCCCCCAAAGGTCTTGTGCCGTCATACGGCGTGTCAGTAGGTGCTGCGGATTAGAACTCTTCTTCCTCGTCGTCATCGACCAAAAGATCGTTGACAAACTTCACGCGCGTATCGTCCGCAGCGACGATGGCGCGAATCGTCTCCTCAACCGGCGCCGACTCGTCAGAGAACAGCAGCTGGATGAGCAGAGGAAGGTTCATGTTGGTAACGAGGTACGTGCGGGGACGCGTCTGGACGATCTTGGTGAACTCGTTGTTAACGCTACCGCCAAAGAGGTCGGTGCAGACAACGACATCATCGTCGGCAGACATGCCTGCCAGCAGTTTTTGGGCCTCCTCGGCCACGTCCATGCGGCCATCGACGAACATCGAAAGATCGTGGACGTTGTCGCGAGCGCCCGAGAGCAGCTCGACGCTCTCCTTGATGCCGGTGGCGAAGTGCGCATGGCTGGCGATGATGTACTGTCTCATTCTGTGTTCCTCTCAATAGCCCGGCACGTTCCCGCACCCGTTTTCTTTAGTAGTCGAACTGGTGATAGTAGCGACGATACTTGAGGTTGTGCTTGGTGACCGTCTCGTAGTAGCGAGCCAGGCGGTCGGTCACGAGCACCGTCAGAATCCACGGGGAGACGATGACGCGGAACTCGTCGTCAAGGCCGGGGATCGCGAACTCGGCGGTGTCGATGATGTTGATGTCGGTGTCGCCGGTCACGCCGCGGGTCAGGAACGCGCGGACGCGCTCGTCGAGCTTGCGGTTCTCGTCCTCGCCCATGAACAGGAAGACCGGGACGCCCGGCTCCACGAGCTCGAGGGTGCCGTGGAAGAAGTCGGCCGAGGTGATGTAGCGGGTGCGCTTCCACTGCATCTCCTCCAGGATGCACATCGAGAAGAGGATGGTCTCGCCCCACAGGGCGCCGGAGCCGATGAACATGGTGTAGGGGGCCAGGGCGTACTTCTTGGCGAGCTCCTCGGCGCGCGGCTCGAAGCGCTTGCGGATGTCGAGCATGTCCTTCCAGATGTCCTTGGTCTGCTCGATGAACAGGTCGAACTTGGGGAAGCAGCCGCGGCGGTTGAGCAGGCGCAGGCCGAAGCAGTCGGCGAGGTAGTAGCCCTTCTCGCAGCCGCCCGAACCATGATCAGAAGCCATGGCAACGCAGTTCTCGGCACCGACAGCCTGGCCGATGGGGCCCTCGGGCTTGGTCATGGCGTAGACGCGCACGCCCATGTCCTTCATCTTCTTGACGGCCTCGAGGACCTCGGGGGTGGTGCCGGACTCGGAGGCGGTGAGCACGACGGACTTCTCGGTCATGCGCTTGTGGCCGGAGACGTCCCACTCGGCGGCGTGGATCAGGTAGACCTCGAGGTCGCGGTCGCCGAACTTGTTCATGAGGTACTCGAGCTGCATGAGCTCGTCCCAGGTGCCGCCGACGCCCATCAGGAACACGGCGTCGTAGCCCTCGTCGGCGACCTTGTCGGCGAGCGCGGTCATCTTCTTGCCGGTCTCGTAGAGCGCCTTGCCGTCCTCGAGATAGCCCTCCTGGTCGAAATGCATGATCTCGATCTTCTCGGTTTCCTTCATTTGTCTCTCCTTTCTGGGGTTGTTTCCACATCCCCCATGCCAACGGGCATCAAAACCCGCTTACATTCCGTAACACTCAGCCGCTTTGGCCTTAAGCGCATTGACTGACTCTTCGTAGCCCTCTGCCTTGACCTCCATTTGCTTGGAGACGGCATCGAGATACGGGTGCACGTCCCATGACTTCAGACGCTCGGCGATCATTGCCGCAATCGTCTGGAAGAACACAAGATTGGGAATCGCGCTGAGCAGCGGAGCCACCTGAGGCACCGCAACCTCGTGAGCCCTACCCCTGGGATGGGCCGTGAGCAGCACCGTTTTTGTCGTAACGTTCGATAGCGCATCGGCGATATTCGCAAGACGCTCCGACCCCTGCGGATCGTCGACAATAAACACCAGATAGCCCGGAACGATCTGCATCTCGGGACCGTGGACGAACTCCTCGCCTTCGTGATGCATGGCAGGAATCTTGATGGTCTCGCTCAGCTTGAGCGCTGCCTCTTCGGCAACGCCATAGTTGGGGCCGTTGCCGACGACCATGGCGGGCATGTGCTCAGAAAGCTCGAGCATGCGGTCTTGGACATATGCCCCGGCAGTCTTGCACATCACGGCATTGGCATGGATAGCCTCGCGCAGGTCGTCAAGACGCTGGGCAACGCCCTTGGCGTCAATCGTTCCGCGCGCCTGACCGCCGTAAATACCAAAGAGCACCAGGTACTCAACGAGGACCTCGACGCCCAGCGTCACAAAGTCCACCGACTCGACGCCCACACCGTAGTCAAGAACGATGTCAGCGTGCTCCTTGATGGGTGCCTCGACGTTTGCCGTGAGCGCAACTGCAGCCATATCGTGTGCGCGCATGTAATCGAGCGCCGCGACCGTATTGGTCGAATAACCACTCTGCGAGACGGCGATGTTGAGCGCATGCTGCGGATAGGTGTGTTCAAAATCGACGAAGGCCTCGGGCGTCACAACGGACACCTGCATCTGCAGCGCATCTTGCAGGTAATCGCGGGCGCAATCGGCGGCATGGCGCGACGAACCCGAAGCAACGATGCGCAGCGCGTCAAAAGAACCGGACTGGAAAATATCAACGAGCTGCGCTACCAGCTCAGACGAACGCTCGAGGTTCTCTCCCATACGCACATGGGCGAGTTGAACGTAATCGAGCATCTTCATCGTCTCACCTCGCAACAAATCATTAGTATTTGATACCAATCACGATTACAGGTTACGGCTTTTTGATACCTCTTTGTCGATTAATTTATTCCCTTCGGCGAACGGTCGATTTTGAGCCCTGTAAGGTTGTATATACAGCTGACCCAACGAATCAAAATTCCGTCAGCTTTTCAGCCCGTTATGCAAAAAAACCAGCTAGTACGTATAGGTATATCCACCCGCATCACCGCGGTTAAACGACTTGACGTACTCGATCGCTTGGCCGCTCGCATCGAAGCTCACGCACTCAAGCGTCAAGGCAAGATCGCCCTGCTCCAGTCCAAGCAGGCCGGCATCTCGTGCGCCCAGCGCTTCGATATCGAGCTTTTCCTGTGCCATGACCGGCTTTCGGCCCAACATCTCATAGGTCTCGTACAAACTGAAGACCGACACGTCAATATCTTCGATGGTTGGGAACAGCAGGCAGGGAATCAGCGCCGTCTCAATCGATACGGGGCTACTGTTTATGCAGTTCAGGCGTCGAACGGAATAGAGCAGGTCGTCCTCGGCGATGCCAAACAGGTCGGCGTAATATGGCCCCGCATAACGCTTGGAACGCGCGAGAATACGGACGGACGGCTCGCCGCCCGAAGCACGGACCGATTCACGGAAACCGACCGTGCGTTCAAAAAAAGCAGGTACTTTCTGCGCCACAAAGGCACCTTTTCCCCGAACACGGCGAATCTGCCCGCGCCGAACCAGCTCATCGACAGCGCTTCGGATGGTCAAGCGTGTCGTACCAAATTCCTCGGCGAGGTCTTTTTCGGACGGAATCATGGAACCCGTGGGATATATACCGCGCTCGATACGCTCCTCGATGCGGCGTCGAATGCGCATATAAACCGGGGTGGCATCTACTGTTTCAGCCATTGTTCACCTGCCACGCTCCTCATGCCGTTCTTTTCGCCGTTATCGGCAAAGCGGAACTTTGTGGGCAAAATCACCGATTTGCAATGCTCCACAAAACGCATGTCCTTATCAAATTCTATCGTGCTCTCATAGAACACCGGCGTTCCCTCTTCTTGTTGGAGCAGCTCGGCCTCTTCGGCGTTCAAACGCGAGATGGAGATATGCTCACGTCCATGCTCAACGCGCACGCCGCCTTCTTTGAGCAAGACATCGTAAAGGCTCTCACACTCAAAATCGTGATCGGGAAGCGCGGGGCACAGGGACAAGTTAACGTGAGCCGTCTCGATTGACGCCGGCTCGCCCTCAATAAGTCGAACGCGCTGCATGCGGAGCAAAGGAGCGCCTACAGCCACCCCAAGCTTGTCGGCAAGCGTCTTATCCGCCTCGATGATCTCGGTGAAAACCAGACGAGAAGAGGGATGCAGGCCGGCAGTCCGCACAGCGTCGGAAAAGTTATACGTTTCCTGGAAGATGTTCAGCGGCTTAGGAGGACACACATACGTACCCGATCCGCGACGGCTCTCGAGCGTTCCACACGAGATGAGTCGCGTGATACCAGCGCGCAACGCCGTACGCGAAACGCCGAGCTCTTCGCACAGTACGCGCTCGGCCGGCAGGCGATCGCCGCCGGCAAGCTGATGGTGCTGGATATACCAAAGAATTCCCTCAACAGCACGATCTTTGGGGGGAATTGCATAAGATTCGCCTGCCATTGCAGAGGCTCCTCATTCAGAAACGTATGCCGCCAAAATTAGGCCAGCCCTCCCATGGCATCAAATTCGGCCTTGATCTTCTCGGCGACATTCCGATACGACTTATATAGGCTTGAATCGCGTTTGACTTCGTCGGTCATAACGGGAATCTCTAATTTGGAAACCTCGTCTTTTCCCGTCTGAACCGCCACAACAACGCCCATACCAAGACACATATTACGCTTGGCAGCGTTCATTTTTGCCGCCTTAGCGGGATTTGCCAGAATACGCTGGGCAAATTCCTGTTTAGAGACCGTTTCATCGGCCTCCGGATCGCCCGCCTCGGCCACTTCGCACTGCAACACGTCCGCATAGTCAAAAATCTTCGGCTCGCCGCCGCGCTGATGCACGGCCCACTTGCGGCGCGTGGCATCCTGATAGATAGCCGGCAAAAATGTAAACCGCGGCGGGTCCAAAATCGTATCCGTGATGGTAAACACATCGGGATCAAAGGCATCCTGCGGGTTTTTCTTCTTGAACAGCCCCATATCAGCCTCCCGTACTAGCATTAAACAACTCAAGCTGAATATAGCACCAATTTCAAGCCGCCGCTTTACCGTATCGGTGCGCGGCGTCTATGGCTCGCTCAGCGGGGAATACGTACGGACGAGGGACGGGGCAGGGTGCTTGGTTTTTGTTTTTGGGGTGGCCGACGTCCCAAACCAAACAACCCAACCCCGCCCCCCCGCGGGAAAAAAGGGCGGACCAAAGAAACCCCC
>CATYDM010000064.1 GCA_958405195.1 uncultured Collinsella sp. | reverse complement strand
TCCTGTCGTTTCCGTGCCCCTGGATTGGGTCATAGTGTCTGACTTATGCTCAACCTGCGGGGCAATTCATCCCCAAACAAGAAGGCCGAAGCCCCAAGGAGCTTCGGCCTTTGCTTTCTCGCTGTAGACGTAACGCAACTTATCGATTCTCGATGCTGCCGATATTCTTGAGCTCGATGGAGATGAGGCCGTTGGGCTCGTTGACAAACTCGATGTACTCAGAGTTCGAACCCATCTCGGCCGGGAAGCTGATCTCGATGCCCGTGTCGGTACGAATCTTGTGATTGCGCACCGCCGCGCGTTCGACCTGCTTACGCTCCACGGGCACACGCTCAGGCACCTTCTCCTCGGTCAGTGCCGCGCGCACGCTCTCCTTGATAACCGGTTCGTCCTCAAAGACCTCATCGACGATATCCCAAGGCGGCAGCTCCTCGTCATCCTCAACCTTCTCGGCAACGGCGGCTTTGACCTTAGCGAGCGCTACAGCCGTGTTGGCGCCGTGCTCTTCAGCGACCTCCTCGACCACGCGCGTCACCGTGTCGATGACCTCCTTACCCGAAACGCCCGTGTCACATTGCAGCAGGCCATCGGGAATGAGCATGCGATCCTCGCCGGCAATCTTGCGTTTCTTATCCACATAGCCGATCTCCATGGTGCTTGCACGCACGATTGCATAGCTCGGCACCTTTTGCGAAGGGTTCGGCAGAATGGCATAGTGGCGCGCGATGTCGTTACGCACCTCGCCCTCTTCGCGACCCACCTCGTGCATGAATGCCTGCTTGGAGCCCAGCAGCATCACGGCAAACCAGCGGGCATCCTCATCGTCGTCAAAGTCCGCCACAAGCACATCGGTGGACTCGGCTTTCTCAGCCTTGGTGAGTTCGGAAGAGATAAACTCCGCAATCTGCTGCGACAGGTCCACGAACTCGCGCTCGCCAAAGAAATAGCCCTTGAGCTCGCCGCCAAACGCAGAGTTCTCGGCAAACGTGGCACGCTTGTTATCGGCCGAAGTACGCGCGCGGCGCAGATGCGTGGTCACGAAGTTGCGCACGGTACGGCTCTCGATATCGAGCTCGCGCTGACTCATGACGTTGACGGCAGAGTCAAAGTCCAGGATATGCAGAATCGCGTGATTGATTTTCATATACGGCATTCCGTTCTAGATCGATTTCGGCACGAACCAGTATAGCGGTCGAGCCTGCCCTAGGCGCATCGAAGATTGATGCATCGGGGACAGGTTGCTTTGCGCCAATGGTTAGTGCAGGAGCTCGGACTGCCAAGCCTCGAGCTGTTCTGCCAAACTCTTGCCGGCAGCGGGCACGTCGATCTGGGGTCGTTTGGGCAACAGTGCGCATTTAAGGATCGCCACGATGGTCTGCGAGATAAAGCGTCGCGTATCTTTGTCAAAGCCTTGCGCAGCCTGGAGCATCACGGGCAGACTCTCACGCAGATTTCCTGCGATATCCGCAAACCGTTCGGCGTCCGTAGCCTCAAACACGGAGAACAACGCATCTACAAAACGCTCGCGCTCGCTAGGTGACACTGCAAGTAGCATCTCGCGAATGGAGCCATCAACGTATCGAGCACCGGCGGACAGGCGCTCACAGTATACGAAGTCGCAACCATCAACCACCCAGCTAAAGGGATTGTGCTGCAGCAGGCTGAACTCGGTGCTCTCAACGATGGCATAGTCCTCTTGTGTCTCGAACATCATGCCGAAGATCGACGACCGAGGTAGCGTCTTGTCGATTCGACCGGAAAGATCGGCAAAGGCGTTGCCGCTCAGAAACTCCTCGACGAACCCTGGACCATCATGGGAATACGCCCGTTCGATTCGTTCACGGGCAACATCGGAGCACATCGCCGCACCGTACACCGCAAGGTTTCCACCCTTGGAATGACCTCCGCACAAAAGCGGCCCGTCGATCGCATCCGCCGCCTCGTCCACATAACGCGCCGCGGATTCCTGGGCCGGCACAGGACACCGGAACGCCATGTTAAAGTCCTCTTTCCAGCCCACAATCGTGCTGTCGGTCCCCCGAAAGGAAAGATAGCTAAACCCCGCCGGAAACCGGAACGTCATGGTTGCAAACTGCTCCGTCGCCACCATATCGCTCACAGCACGATAGCCGCAAACGTGCACGCCACGGTAGCGAGGACTTGCTGCCACGGCCTCCAACAAGGCCCTGCTCCCCTCCGGGTCCCACAAGTCGTCAATCATGTCCCGGTAGCACTCGGCACGCAGCAGCTCGCGTACGTCTAGGCCCTGCCAGTTCGTCAGCTCCGCCATATCACCCGGCAAACGCAAATAGGACAACCACGCAAAGACGAGGCTATCCACCGCGCAGAACGGCCGCTCCTCAAATGGATCAAACGCCGTCTGGGCATAGGTCAAAAAATTAGGCGAATCCGACATGGCCCTCCCATCAACTATGGTGCATTGGGATGGTGCATTGGGGTCAGGTTACTTTGCACCAAAAAGGCGCCCGGACCGTGTGGGCCCGGACGCCTTCATTGTAGCTTTTCGCTCTAGCGAGCTTGATTTAGCAGGAAAAATCGACGTTGTCGATGATGTCCTTGAGGGCCTTGGCGGAGACGGTGAGCTCATGCTGCTCGTCGTCGTTCAGCGGCACGGGGACGCGGCAGACAACGCCGTCGCGGCCAACGACGGTCGGCATGGAGATGGCAAGATCGGACAGGCCGTACTCGCCCACCATGAGCGAGGAGACAGGCAGAACGGTCTGCTCATCGCGCATGACGGCAGTGCAGATGCGCTTGACGGCCATGGCGACGCCATAGTAGGTGGCGTGCTTCTTCTCGATGATGGTGTAGGCGGAGTTCTTGACGTCCTCGGCGATGCGCTTCTCGGCGGCCTCATGCTCCAGATGACCGTGAAGCTCGCAGAAGGTGTTCAGCGGCACGCCGGCAACCTGAGCGCTGGACCAAGCGACAAACTCGGAGTCGCCGTGCTCACCCATGACGTAGGCCTGGACATCGCGCGGGTCAACCTCGACGTGAGCGCCAAGCATCTGTTGCAGACGGCCGGTGTCGAGCACGGTGCCGGAGCCGATGACGTGGCCCTCAGGCAGGCCGGACATCTTGATGGCGGCGTAGGTCAGAACATCGACCGGGTTGGAGACGATGAGCAGAATGCCGTCGAAGCCGGACTTCTTAATCTCGGGGATAATGGACTTAAAGATGTTGACGTTCTTGTTGACCAAGTCCAGGCGGGTCTCACCGGGCTTCTGGGCAGCGCCAGCGGTGACGACGATCATGGCGGCGTCGGCGACATCGGAATAATCGCCGGCGTAGATCTTCATCGGCTCGGCAAACGTCATGCCGTGCGCGATATCCAGGGCCTCACCCTCGGCGCGGTTCTTGTCCACGTCGATGAGGACCATCTCGGAGAACAGACCGCTCTGCATCAGCGCGAACGCCGAAGACGAACCGACGAAGCCGCAGCCGACAATAGCGACCTTCTTCTCGTTAACCATTAGAAACTCCCATCTCTCTCCGCAAACAAGCCGCCCGGGAACGACCCGAGCGGCTTGCCGTGATCCCAATACATCCAATCGGGACTTTGATTATGCTCCTATTCGCAGCCAAAAATCGACCGTTTACCGAAATTGTTTGCAGAATTCGTAAAATAACTGCACGAAATCGGTTTCGAGCTATTGACGAGCCGAAATAGCTTTCTAATACAGGCCCGCCTCGCGAATGGCCTCGACAGCCAAAGCGATCTGGTCGGGCGGCAAGACCAGCGCCATGCGCACGTGTCCCTCGCCCGAAGGACCAAAACTCGCACCCGGCGTCACCACAACACCGGCCTTCTCCATGAGCTCCTCGCAAAACGCCATGGAATCGGTGCGACCACCGGGAAGCTTGGCCCACACGAACATGGAGCCATGCGCGTTGGGACGCTCCCAGCCCAAGCCCTCAAGACCGTCGCACAGGGCATCGCGGCGCTCCTGGTACTTCAGACGCTGCGCCTCGACCTCATCGCGCGGACCGTTCAGGCAGGCGATAGCAGCCTTCTGGATCGGGAAAAACATACCGAAGTCGATCTGGCCGCGCAGCTTGGCAAAGGCCGAGACCACATCCTCGCGACCGACCAAAAAGCCGATGCGGGCACCGGTGACGTTAAACGACTTAGAGAGCGAGAAGAACTCCACGCCCACCTCGAGCGCGCCAGGGTACTGCAGGAAGCTGCCACCCGGCTCGCCGTCGAACACGATATCGGAGTAGGCATTGTCATGCACGATCAACAGATCATGCTCGCGGGCAAAGGCGATAATCTCCTCATAGACCTCGGGCGTGCCCACCGAGCCCACCGGGTTAGCGGGCAGCGACACGATCATATACTTGGCGCGATCGGCCACCTCGGGATCGATGCCCGCCACATAGGGCAGGTAATTATGCTCGGCGACCAGCGGATAGTACTCGAGCTTGGCATCGGCGATCTTGGCACCCGCCTCAAAGACCGGGTAGCACGGATCGGGAACCAGAATGGTGTCACCCGGATCGAGCAGGGCCAGGCCCAAATGACCCACGCCCTCCTGCGTGCCGTTGCACGACTGCACCATGGACGGCGTAATGCCCGAAACGCCAAAGCGGCGCTCATAGTAATCGCACACGGCTTGCTTGAGTTCGGGTAGGTCGCGCAGGGCATACTTCCACATCTCGGGATCTTGGGCTGCCTGCGTGAGCGCCTCGACCACATGGTCGTACGGCTTAAAGTCGGGCGTGCCCACGCTCATGTTGTAAATGGTCTTGCCCTGAGCCTTCAGCGCGAGAAGCTTGTTGTTGAGCGAGGCGAAGACCTCCGCGCCAAAGCGGTCGAGACGCTGCGATGCCTGCATGGTGCCACCTTTCGATATAAAAAACGCGACGCTCCGACAAGAGCGCCGCGCGATACGGGCCATCAGATTTCAAAAGTGTAACGCTTGCAACCCCCGTATTGGTTCAATTTGGCCAACCTTAGTCAATTGGATTGAGCGCGTCGATCTGCGCAAGCCACAGACGCGAGCTAGCGTCACTCGGCATACGCCAATCGCCGCGCGGGCTGAGCGTCACCGAGCCCACCTTGGGACCATCGGGCAGGCAGCTGCGCTTAAACTGCTGGGCAAAGAAACGACGGTAGAACGTACGTAGCCACGTGTGGACGGTCTTGGCGTCGTAGACGCCCTCGAAGCTCTTGAGCGCCATGCGGTAGATCTTGCCCGGCTCAAAGCCAAAACGCAGCAGGTAGTAGAGGAAGTAGTCGTGCAACTCGTATGGGCCCACCAAATCCTCGGTCTTCTGCGCAATCTCGCCGTCGCCCGTGGGCGGCAGAAGCTCGGGGGACACCGGCGTATCGAGGATATCGAGCAAGACCTCGGCAATGCGCCCGCCAAAGACATCGGCGGCATAGCGTACCAGATGGCGCACAAGCGTCTTGGGCACGCTCGCGTTGACGGCGTACATGCTCATGTGGTCGCCGTTATAGGTAGCCCAGCCGAGCGCCAGCTCCGACAGGTCGCCCGTGCCAATGACAAAACCGCCAGCCTGGTTGGCCAAATCCATCAGAATCTGCGTACGCTCGCGCGCCTGGCTGTTCTCGTAGGTCACGTCCTGCACGGTCGGATCATGCTCGATATCCTTAAAGTGCTGCTCCACGGCAGCATGGATCGAGACCTCGCGAAAGCTCACGCCTAGGTCGCGAGCGAGCGACTCGGCATTGGACTTGGTGCGGTGCGTCGTGCCAAAGCCGGGCATGGACACGGCCGTGATACCGGTGCGCGGCAGGCCCAAGGCGTCGAACGCACGCACGGTCACGAGGAGCGCCAGCGTGGAATCGAGGCCGCCCGAAAGGCCGATGACGGCCGCCTTGGTGCCCGTATGGGCAAGGCGGGTCTTGAGGCCGGCGGTCTGCAGGTCGAGGATAGTCTCGCAACGCTCAGCCAGATCACCGTGGTCGGCCGGCACAAAGGGAGCGCGGGGGAAGACTCGGTCGATGTCGAGCGCATCGCGCAGGACAGGTTCTTCGGCCAGTACGCCCTCAAACGAAAACTCAACGGTCGCGGATTCCGGCGCATCGTCGGTGCGCGTCCACGTCGTCGAGCGACGGCGCTCGGCAACCAAGCGGTCAAGGTCAACGTCGGCGATGGCCATATCGCAGGTAAGCAGTTTGGTCGCGGCGAGCTTGGAGCCGTTTTCGTAGACGAGGTTCTCACCCGCAAAGACCATGTCGGTCGTGGACTCGCCCTCGCTCGCGTCCGCGTAGGCATAGGCGCAGTACAGGCGCGCGCTCTGATTGGAGATAAGGCTGCGGCGGTAATCTGCCTTACCGATAATCTCGTCCGAGGCCGACGGGTTGAGAATCACCGTCGCACCGGCAAGCGCCATCTCGGTCGAAGGGGGCGCCGGCACCCACAGGTCCTCGCAGACTTCAACGCCCAGCACCAT
>CATYDM010000063.1 GCA_958405195.1 uncultured Collinsella sp. | reverse complement strand
TACAACATTCTCATAGAGCCAGCAAACGCTATTGAGGCATTAATTAAAGACATCACCGGTGCCACAAAGAGCGCCTTCATAGCCGCATCCTACGCATCCGCCGCATGCCTCGCGAAACTCACCGCCACACTCGCAGGCGCAGCCGCCCGTGGGATTACCCTTGAGATTTATGTTGCCTCAACTCCGCGCGATGACGCGAAAGCGATTTTTGCCGAGATGAACGTCGACTATTCCGTCAAGGCCAAAGGGCGGCTTTGCGCGGCCGTGATTGACGAGGAAACTGTCTGGTACGGGACTATTCCGCTGCTGGCATTCCCCAAGAAAGAAGACTGCAGCATCCGTTTCAAAAGCAATGAAGTCGCCGCTGAGTTTTTGAGCGAAATCCAGCAACGAGGAGAACCGGGGGCCGCAGCAACGAACGTGGCGCCCCTATCAGTTGCGGTGGAATAGGGTCTGCTCCTGGCCAATCAGCCGCCAATCAATCCCTATTCCACCGCAACTTGGAAATCGGCGATCAGCCCAGCGGACCCTGAAACAGCTCCTGATGAGTGCCCATTCTCACCAGCCTAATCACTGGGTTAGTCTTATGGGGAAGATAAAGAACGACCACATCGACCAAGCCATCGGATAGGTGGAAATCGATGTGGCCGTTGTAGTTTCCGCCCGGGTTTGAGAGCTCGTGGGCGCCATACTCCGCCGGAAGTGACCCATGAGCCACAAGCTCCGCAACCGCCGCTTTAAACTCACTTTTTAGCTGCGGATGCATGCGCATCGTTCGTTTGTAGTCCACCTTAAATTGAGCCTCGACTTTAATCTCGAACAGCGCTATTCCTCATCGAGGAATGACATAAGCTCATCAGCGTTATTGAATGACGGGCTATCGTCCGGCAAAATCCCCAACTCATGAGCCTCGGCGATCACCATGGCACGCCTCGTCGCCTCGTTGGGCACCTCCGCCCTTCCTACAATCTCAAAAGGAATCTTTCGCTGATTTACCAGCTGCCGAACGGCAAGATTGAGATAGGAATTGAGGCTGAGGCCGACCGAATCCAAGAACTCAGTCGCCTGCTCCTTGAGCCCCTCTTCGATTCGAACCGTCGTAGGCTTAACTGTTGCTGTAGACATTTGCGACCTCCTCGCCCTCGTCTTTTACACCAGTATACCCAATATAAATGGCAATCTGATGTTAAATAACATCAGATTGCCATGCGTATTCATGTCGCGTGGACACGATTGATCTACATCAGCCCGCTCAGGGCGATGTCGACGGCCTCGTTGAGGTCGTCGGTAATGTGTACCAGATCCGGATCGAGCGGGCTGATCATGCCGGCGCCCATCACCGGACCGTTGAGCCAGTCGAATAGGCCCTGCCAGTACTCGCTGCCCACCAGCACGAGCGGCATGCGCTTGACCTTGTGCGTCTGCACCAGCGTGAGCACCTCGAACATCTCGTCGAGCGTGCCAAACCCGCCGGGAAACACGATGGCGCCCGAGCTGTATTTGACGAACATGGTCTTGCGCACAAAGAAGTAACGGAAGTCCATGCCGAGGTTCACGTATTTATTGAGCCCCTGCTCGTGCGGAAGCTCGATACCCAGGCCGACCGACTTGCCGTTGGCGCTCGCCGCTCCCCTGTTGGCCGCCTCCATGATGCCGGGGCCGCCACCGGTGATAACCGCCACGCCGCGTTGGGCAATCTTGCGACCGACCGTGCGCGCCGCCTTGTAGAGCGGATCGGTCTTGGGCGTGCGGGCGCTACCGAAGATGGTCACCGCAGGCCCGAGCTCGGCAAGTGCGCCGAAGCCATCGACAAACTCGGCCTGAATGCGCAGTACGCGCCACGGATCGGCATGCAGCCAGTCGGTCGATTCTTCGGGCGCCAGCAGGTTGGCGTAGGTGTTGTCCTTAGGAATCATGGGGCCGCGCATGACCACGGGGCCGCGGCGGTACGTCTCGTCGTAGGCAGGCTCGCCCTCGACGTTCTCATTCTTAATCATGGGTGCTCCTATCGAGAAAAAGAAAAACGGGCGGGGTCGACGCCATGCGCCAAACACCCGCCCGAACATCAACTATTCGGTATGGTACCCATGATGTATCAAGTGCTTGCAAGCTATCGGTCAGCGGTTGTGCACACGGTGTTAGCGAACGTGATGACCGGCCGGCGCTCGCCCCTTGCCGTTGCCCGCGCTCTGCAAGCGCCCGCGCCGCACTTAGTAATCCACCGCCGCAGGGCTGTTCATCCAGTCGCTCACGAACGCACCGTAACGGCCCTCGATAATGGCCTGGCGAGCACGCTGCATAAGGTTGAGCAAGTAGTAGATGTTGTGCATCGACAGCAAAATGCCGCCGAGCATCTCCTTCTGCGTGACCATGTGGCGGATGAGCGCGCGGCTGTAGCCGCCCGTGCACACCGGGCAGGTGCAGGTGGGATCGATGGGGCCATCGTCGTGCGCAAAGCGGGCGTTGCGGAAGTTGAGGCGACCCTCGCTGGAGAACGCCGTACCCATGCGTCCCGTGCGCGTCGGCAGCACGCAGTCGAACATGTCGATGCCCACGCCCACACCGCGCACGAGGGTGGTGGGGTTGCCGACGCCCATCAGGTAGCGCGGCTTGTGCTTGGGCATGTACTCGCTTACGAGTGGTGCCAGGGTCTCGAACATGGTCTCGTGGTCCTCGCCCACCGAGTAGCCGCCGATGCCGTAACCGGGGAAGTCGCCGCACTCCTCCAGATGGCGCAGCGAGCGCAGGCGCAGATCTAGGTGCATGCCGCCCTGAACAATGCCAAAGAGCGCCTGGTCGTCGCGGGTATGCGCCTTATAGCAGCGCTCGGCCCACATGCTCGACAGCTCAACGGCGCGCTCAACGTAGGCGCGCGTGGCGGGATAGCCCGGGCATTGGTCGAGCTGCATGCAGATGTCGGAACCGAGCTTCATGGCGATTTCCATGTTGTCCTCGGGCGTCCAGAACACATGGCGGCCGTCGTAGTCGTTGACGATAAAGCGCACGCCCTCGTCGGTGAGCTTGACGGCGTCGTTGTGGCTGAACACCTGGAAGCCGCCCGAGTCGGTAAGAATGGGGCCATGCCAGTTCATAAACTTGTGCAGCCCGCCCAGCTCGGCGATGGTGTCCTCGCCGGGACGCATGGACAGGTGATAGGTATTGGCAAGCACGATCTGGGCGCCGAGCTGTTTAACGGTCTCGGTAGGAATGCCCTTGACGTTTGCCTTGGTGCCCACGGGCATGAAGATCGGCGTCTCGATGTCGCCATGTGGGGTGTGCAGCACGCCGGCACGCGCATGCGTCGTCGGATCCTCGGCGATCAGGTCGAATTTAAAAAGGCTCTGGTCCATAAACTGGAACTCCTTGGTTGCGGTTCATACGCAAACCATTATACGGGCAACCCGCAAGAAGCACCGACTCGACAGAAACTGGTGCAAAGGAAACCTGCCCCCTGCACCAATGCACCAGGATAAAAATGATCCGTTTTCCTCCGTCCCCAACGGATCATTTCCAATCTGCTGGCACTCAGGGACTGTCCCCAGGTGTCGGCAAGAGTGTCCCTTTCGACTAGTCATTTAAGAACGTCCCCAACGACTATATCTGGAATCATCTCCAACAGCCGAGGCAACGCCGATGTTCTAGCAACGTCAGCGAGCGGTCGCCAGGGCGAACAAATTGGCATGAAAAGAGGGCGGCATAGACCTTCTGGTCATGCCGCCCTCTTTGAATGACAAGTTGTCGCCCTGGTGACCGCGCAGCGTCGAGCCGTTACGCGGTTTGGTAAAACCGCGTAACCCCTACGGCCGCTGGCCCATGCCACCCTCAAGGGTGACAGTCTCGCCGTTCATGTACTTAAAGTCGGGGCCGCAGAGCTGAACGACCACGCGGCCGATCTCCTTCTCGACGTCGCCGTAATGGCCCGCCGGCGGCATGTGAACGTTGGCCTTGAACGCCTCGGGATAGGCATCCTGGAAGTTTTCGAGCGCAGCAGTCCAAGCAAGCGGGCACACGATGTTGACATTGATGCCGTCCTTGCCCCACTCGTTGGCGGCGACGCGAGTCAGGCCGCGGATGCCCTCCTTGGCGGCAGCATAGCTGCACTGGCCATAGTTGCCAAACAGGCCGGCGCCCGAAGCAAAGTTGACCACGGAGCCCTTGGTCTCCTTCAGGTGCGGATAGGCCTTCTGCATGTACAGGTAGGTGGCATACAGGCCAGAGTAAATGGCCAGGTTAAACTGATCCATGGTGTGGTCGGCAATGGTCACGCCCGAAGCGCTGGCCTGAGCGTTGTTGACGACGGCGTCGATGCGGCCGAACTCCTCAATGGCCTTGTCGATAACGTTCTGGACGACAGCCTCGTTGTCCTGACCAGCCGAAACATCGGCCTGAACAGGCAGAACCTTGACACCGTACTCAGCCTCGAGGGACTCCTTGGCGGCCTCGAGCTTGGCGACGTTGCGGCCGGTGATAACGAGGTTCGCGCCCTCCTTGGCAAAAGCGATATCGATGCCGTAACCGATGGAGCCAGCGGAGCCGTCCTTAAGCGTGGCCTTGCCGCCGCCGGTGACGATCACGGTCTTACCAGTGAAAAGTCCCATATAAAGTCCTTTCAAATCGCGACGGGCGCACCCGCCGACTGCGCGCATCCAAATAAACGCGCCAAAAGCTGAAATGCAACTTTAACGGGTTCAAGTGAAAAATAAAGCCCATGGCAGGCGAACGGCGCAACGTCTTTCGGCGAAGGGAATGTCAAGTAAAAATTGGATAGAGTGGCCGAGTTTTTGCTATCGACGCGAGCCATCGAACACGTTTTGAAACTTTGCTGCGGCGCGCGGGAAGTCGGCGCGAGACTTTATCATAGGATGACAAACAACGATGAGGAGCACATACCTATGACAGACGAGCTGGACCCCCAGACTCAACAGCATATTGATGATTCCGCAGACGTCACCGCAGATGCTGATGCTGTGACCTGCGATGATATTGACCTCGACGACCCCATCTTGGACGAAAGCGCTACGGCGGAAACCCCTGGCGCCGAAGATGCAGGCGAGCAAAACGACGATGCGCCCGCTCAGGACGACGACCCCGTACAGGATGCCGCTCCGCAAGCTGCGGGCCCTATCGAGGTGTCTTCGGAAGAAGAGCTCGACGCCGTCATGGACTCCATGATGGATGCCGTCAAAGCGATGAAAGACGCCGTGGCCGACGCTGACGTTGACGCCGAGGAAGAGGAGGCTGCCGAGGCGGCCTCGACCTTTGTACCCGGCGAGACTCCGGTTGCCGACCAGGGCAGCACCATGCCCTCGTTTCTGCAGCTCGAGCATCCCACGATTGGCGCCGATGCGGTCGACCCGCACGCAGCAGGCTTTTCTGTGGTCGAGGGCGGTACCGGCAATATCGCCGCGCCGCAGGCTGCCGATGCGGACGCTGCCGACACCGCTCGCCCGACCGCCCTGCACTCCCCCGCCGCGAGCCGCGATCTGGGGACCGCTGTCTCGAACACTGCGAACGCCGTGGGCACCTTTATCGCCCAGGGCGCCTCGGCCATGCGCGAGATGAATGCCGCGAAAAAGGCACTTGCCGATGCCCGCGCCCACCTGGCCGAACTTGAGCAGCGCATTGCCGATCAGGCCGAGGAACTCGAGACGCGCCAGGATATCGCAGGCCGCTACGACCAGATCGTCGCCGACCAGCGCCAGGCGATTGCCACAGCCCAAAAGACTGCAGCGGCCGCCGAGATTGACCGTGATGCCCACGCCTCCAAAGCGACAGAGCTCAATGGTCAGCTCGAACAAATGAAGACAGAGGATGACGCGACTGAGCTCCGCCTGAAGGCCGCGTTCGACGCCGTGGAGGCCCGCGAGGCGAGCTCGCGCGAGACCGGCAACCGCCTCGTTCGACGTCTTGAGGATTCCAAGCGCATCCGCGACAAGGTGAAGGCCGAGCGAGACGCCGGCATTGCGGCCGCACAACAAACCGTCGACGCCACGCGCGCCCAGCTCGAGACGCTGCGTCATGAGTATGCCGAGCTGCAACGCAATCCCTCGGCAAATCCCGCCAACTATACGGTGCGCACCAGCGAGCTCTCGATGCAGATCTCCGACACGGCAGATGCCCTGCGTAAAGCCGAAGAAGATGTCCCGCGCATCACCGCCGACCTTGAGCACTCGCTTGCCGCAGCCGAGCAGGCCGTCGAGCAGGCGCAAGCCCCCATCGCCGACGCCAAGCGAGCCCATCAGGCCGTGACGGCAGAGGCCGATGCCGCGCGCGACGAGCTGCAGACCGCAAAAACCGCCGCCGCAACGCGCCAGCGCGAACTGCGCGAGAAGATCGCCGCCGAGGACAAGGCACGCCGCGACCAAGAGCAGAGCATCGCTAACGCCCAAGCAGATGCCGCACATGCGCAGTCGATCATCGAACAGGCGACCGAGGTACACGACCACCCAGAGATCACTGAGTCGCTTGCAGGATCCTTGGCCCGAGACAAAGCCGAACACGCCGAGACCGAGCGAGAGGTTACCCAGCTCGAGGCCACCGAGGACGCGGTGCGCGAGCGTACCCGCGACTCACGCATCAAATTCACCGGCGCCATCGTCTGCATCGTCGCCGCAATCCTGGTGATCATCCTAGTCTGGCTGTTCGCGAGCAAGTAAACCAGCTGCCAAAAAACGCTCAACGCAGTTGCGGTGAGATAGTTCCTGTTTGGGGGTGCGGACAGAAAGTTGGACCGTGAAGCGGTCCGGACT
>CATYDM010000062.1 GCA_958405195.1 uncultured Collinsella sp. | reverse complement strand
CCTTTGTGGTGGTCGCGTTCTCTACTCTTTTGCCGAGCCCGTGCTTCCCGATTCGGCGGTCCAGGGCATCTCATCCTCGAACAGCCATGTACGAGCAGATCCACTATCGCGTGCAGTCTGCGGGTCGGGCAAGCAGGTCTGGTCGTACGCGTCCATCACGCAACGATCCAAAAAATCGATCACCTGCTGCTGGTCGCCTTCAAGAATGTAGGTCACGCCGCCATCTTGGATATAGACGCCGTCCCCACCTCCGGCTTTTGCGTATTCCGGATTGTAGTTAACGGTGCGCATCAGTTTGCCATCAGATGAATACAGCTTCAGCGTTGTATAGTAGCCACCGTTCACAAAACCACGTCGGCGCTCATAGGCATCCCAACCGTCCCAGCGTTTGAACGAACGCCCGTTTAGCAAGCCCAGCGCCTGTCGGGACAACTTCTCGTCCTTGGTATAGCGAGACGAGCCAAGTTCAATCATGGGGTAGTTGCTTATGCTTAGAATGCCCGGCGTTTCCTCGATATCGAGCGTTATCTCATCGGGCTTTGTAACGTCCGAAATCATTTGCCCGGGCATCGATGCAACAAGGGACGCCATCTCGACCGTCTGCTCAACCCCACTCGGCCCATAGAAGATAAGCGAGCCAAATAGGACCACGCCCGCAGCAGCGACGACGCAAGCCACCAACAGCAACAAAACAGAAGTGCAACGCTTCATCTTCAACTCCACAAACGAGAGTGTTTTGAGCTCACTTTAAAGCGCCAACTTCATACTGTCAATTCTAGATAGCATATGAACAAAGGCGCACTCCCCCATAGAGGAGAGTTGCAACCTCGATTTTAGCGCCCCTCAAGACCCAACGAGAACGTCGCGGTAGCCCCGGACACACCTTTCCCTCGGGCGACCCTCGCGAAGCGCGTGAGCGGGCGGGAAAGGGTAAGCCCCGGGCGGACAATTAAGTGCGTTACTCGGCAGCGGCCTTGAACTTGTTGTAGTTGATCAGGCAGCCGGCCTTGACGATGGCACGCTCCTCTGCCGTCATATCGGCAATATAGAGCTCAATCTGCTCGACCGTACCGTCGGCGCGAACCACGTAAGCGGCGATGTCCTTCAGGTCGCCGTCGAGCGCGGCGCGGATACCCGGCACAAAGACGTAGTCGCCCACCTCAAAGCTGGGCTCGGCCTCCATCTGGAAGGGCACCATGCCCCAGTTCATCACGTTGGAGCGATAGCGCTTAGTGGCGTACTCGTGGACGATGTTTGCCAGACCGCCAATTACGCGCTGGCAGCTCGCGGCCTGCTCGCGGGCAGAGCCATCGCCCGGCTTCTTGGCGTAGAGCATGGAGCCGTACTCGGTTGCCCTGGCATCGGCCGCGACACCCGCGCCGGCCAACGCCTCAAACACACCGGCAAGCTCGGCATCGAGCGCGGACAGATCGCCCGCGGACTCACCGGCAACGCGGCGCTTCTCCACGGCGTCGACCTCCTTGGAGCGACCCACGTAGGCAGGGTCGCGGCGGCTGAGCGTAAACTCGGCCAGACCCAGCGGGTTGGAGCGGAAGGAGCTCGTCTCGCCCGAGGGAATGAGCTCGTCGGTCGTGGTGACCGGATCCATGATCTTGGAGCACACCTTGAGCAGGATGTCGTCGCCGAGAGGCTCCATCGCGGGCCACGGCTTGATGTTGGGACCCTCGACAAGCTCGTCGGCAGGCTCCGCCTTGCCAAAGCCCCAGTACACACGCTTTTTGTACGGTGCGTCGTCAAAGGTGTACTCGCAGGCCTCGTCCCAAGTCTCCTCGGGCAGGTCGGTCGCCGGCGTCAGGATGCCGCCGTTGGCAGCCGTCGCCGCAATGGAGCGGGCGTCCATCAGGGCCACGGCGCTCAGCTGGCCATTACCCGGCTTGGAACCCTCGCGGTTGGGGAAGTTGCGCGTGGTGTGGCGGATGGACAGGCCGTTGTTGGCGGGCGTGTCGCCGGCGCCAAAGCACGGACCGCAGAACGCCGTGCGCACGATCGCGCCGGCCTCCATGAGGTCGTAGATATAGCCACGGCGCGTAAGTTCGAGCGCCACGGGCTGGCTTGTAGGATAGACCGACAGCGAGAACTCGCCGCAGCCGGTGTTGGCGCCCTTGAGCACGCGGGCAGCCTGGACCACGGAGTCGTAGTTGCCGCCCGAGCAGCCGGCGATAACGCCCTGCTGCACGCGCAGTTTGCCGTCGACGATCTTGTCGAGCAGGCTAAAGTGCGTCTTGCCCTCGCCGATCTTGGCGGCCTCGAGTTCCACCTCGTGCAGGATGTCCTCGAGGTTCTCGTTGAGCTCGTCGATCTCAAAGCCGTTGGAAGGATGGAACGGCAGCGCGATCATGGGCTTGATGCTCGACAGGTCGACCTCGACGCAGCCGTCGTAGTAGGCGACATCGGCGGGCTTGAGTTCGCGGTAGTCGTCGCCGCGGCCGTGCATGGTCAAAAACGCGTGCGTATCCTCGTCGGTAGCCCAGATGCTCGACAGGCAGGTGGTCTCGGTGGTCATGACGTCAACGCCGTTGCGGTAGTCGGTCGTCATGCTCGCGATGCCGGGGCCCACGAACTCCATGACTTTGTTCTTGACGTAACCCTTGGCAAAGACGGCACGGATGATGGCGAGCGCCACATCGTGCGGGCCAACGCCGGGGCGCGGGGCGCCCGTGAGGTAGATGGCCACGACGCCGGGATAGGCGACATCGTAGGTGTCGCGCAGCAGCTGCTTTGCCAGCTCGCCACCACCCTCGCCCACGGCCATGGTGCCCAGGGCGCCGTAGCGGGTGTGCGAGTCGGAACCCAAGATCATCTTGCCGCAGCCGGCGAAGTTCTCACGCATAAAGGAATGGATGACCGCGATATGGGGCGGAACGAAGATGCCGCCGTACTTTTTGGCAGCCGAGAGGCCAAAGACGTGGTCGTCCTCGTTGATGGTGCCGCCCACGGCGCACAGCGAGTTGTGGCAGTTGGTGAGCACGTAGGGCAGCGGGAACTGCTCCATGCCCGAGGCGCGCGCCGTCTGGATGATGCCGACGAAGGTGATGTCGTGGCTCGCCATGGCATCGAAGCGAATCTTGAGCGTCTCGGGGTCGCCGGACGTATTGTGTGCCTGAAGGATCGAATACGCGATGGTGCCGCGCTTGGCATCCTCGGGCGTCTGCGTAATACCGCGCTCGGCAGCCTCGGCCTCAGGCACAACCTCGCTGCCGTTACGCAGGTAGATGCCGTCCTCGTACAGCTTGACCATACTGTCTCCCACTCTGCCCAAAAGATTTGGGCGCATAGCATACATTCGTTCAATATCGTGCCATAGAACGGTTGCGAGTGGGTTACGAATCTGCACGTTCACTTTATCTCGGTAAAGTAAAGGACGAGCCCCTTGCATCACTCTCCTAACAAGGAGTGTCCCAAAGTGCCGGCACAAAAGGAACGTCCCCAAGTGCCAAGTGCCGCAAGAATGTCCCCTTTAACTAGTCATTTAAGAACGTCCCCAATGACCACCGCATCCGGAGCAAGGCAGCGCCGCAGGTAGAGGACGGACAGCGAGCGACGTCCAGAGCGAACAAGTTGGCATGAAAAAGGCAAGGCATAGACCTTCTGGTCATGCCTTGCCTTTTGAATGACAAATTGTCGCTCTGGACGTCGCGCAGCGTCGAGCCGTTACGCCGTTCGGCAGAACGGCGTAACCTAGAGATCCCCGCCTGCGCCCAAAAGTTTGCGCATGACCTGTTCGGGGTTAACCGAGCCGTCGCGCGGGGCCAGGGCGGTGATCTTCTTCTGCATCTTGTACTCGTGCAGCTCGTCCTCGAGCTGGCGCACGCGGGCACGGAGCTTTTCGTTCTCGCGCTCGCGCTCCTCAGCACGCTCCTTCATATCGAGAATACGCACCACGCCGGCAAGGTTGATGCCCTCGTCGGTCAGCTGGTTGATGAGCTCCAAGCGCTCGATATCGGCACGCGAATACAGACGCGTGTTGCCGCCCGAGCGCTGGGGGTTCACCAGGCCCTTGGACTCGTAGACGCGCAGAGTCTGCGGATGCATACCGGTCAGCTCGGCCGCCACGCTAATCATGTACAGCGGTTTGTTCCTATTGTCCTCGGCCATGCTACCTGACCCCTTTCCGTCTCGTTATCGTCCATCATAAGCCCGCGGGCGTGGGCGTGCGCCGCGACCGCCCTAGTACGTCGCCTTGTAACGGTTGACCTTCTCGCGGTAGTCGCGCGTGTCGGCCTCGCGCAGCTTGGTCATGGCATCGCGCTCGTCATCAGACAGGTTCGTGGGAACCTGCACCTTGATCTCGACAAGCAGCGCACCGGTGCGCCCGCGATGCTTAACGTCGGGCGCGCCCATCTCCTTAAAGCGGAACTTCTTGCCCGTCTGGGTACCCGCGGGCACCTTCAGACGAACCGTCGCACCACCGGGCGTCGGCACGTCCACCGTGCAGCCGAGCGCCGCCTCGAAGACCGAGACCGGTACCTCCATGGTCACGTCGGCACCTTTGCGCTTAAACAGCGGGTGCTCCTCCACATGCGTGGTCACGACCAGGTCGCCGCGCTCGCCACCCGCAACGCCGTACTCGCCGCGACGCTTGTAGCGTAGCTTGCCGCCGTCGACCGCGCCCGCGGGGACCGAGACCGTAATGGTCTGCTGCTCGCCCGTCGAGGGAATGCGGTAAGTGACCTTGTGCGTCACGCCGCGGAACGCGTCCTCAGCCGTCACATCGACGGTCAGCGACAGGTCGCCGCCCTTGCGAGCGCGGCTGCGACCCGCGCCGGCACCGGCAGCGCCCGCAGCCCCGGCAAAGCCCGAGCCCCAATCGCTGCCCCAGGCGCCGTTGCCGCTAAAGATGCTGTCGAAGATGTCGCCCCAGCCGCTGGCGCCCGCGCCGGCACCGTAGCCGCCGCCATACGCGCCGCCTGCGCCCGGCATGCCGCCAAACATGAGCATCTGGTCGTACTCTTTGCGCTTCTTCTCGTCCGAAAGCGTTTCGTAGGCCTCGCTGATCTCCTTAAACTTGGCCTCGTCGCCGCCGGCATCGGGGTGATATTTTTGCGCGAGCTTGCGAAACGCGCTCTTGATCTCTTTATCGGAGGCGCTCTTGGATACGCCCAGGATGTCATAGAAGGTTTTGCCTGCAGCCATCGTAGCTCCTCTCCTGTTTCATCCGCCGCCCAGCGGGCGGCGGCTCATGCTTTCATATGGCACTAGGCCAGAAAGGGCCCCGGGTGTTGCCCCGGGGCCCTTCTCAATTACTCCTCGGTGCTCTCGGCCGTATCGGCCGCAGCATCCTCGGGCGCCGCGTCGGGCTCCGGTGCGGGGCGCTTCTCGCCACCGTAGGTCACCGTCACCATCGCGGAACGCAGGATGCGGTCCGCCATGCGGTAGCCCTTCTGGTACACGTCGTTGACGGTCTCGTCGTACTGCGACGCGTCCTCGACGCGACCCACGGCCTGGTGCTCGAGCGGATCGAACGCCTCGCCCTTGGGGTCGATGGGCTCAACGCCCTCGTGCGCAAACACATCGAGCAGCTTGGCATGCACCGCGTCGACGCCGTCGACGAACTGCTTAAAGTCGTCGGCAAGCTCCTGGCTGCGGGCATGGTCGATCGCACGCTCGATATCGTCGACCACCGGCAGCAGCGCGGTGACGAGCTTCTCGGTCGCGCGCTCGCGCTCGGCGATACGCTCATTGGCGGTGCGGCGACGGAAGTTCTCCCAGTCGGCCTGAAGACGGGCGGTACGCTCAGTGGCGTCCTTTGCCTTGTCCTCGGCGGCCTTCTGAGCCTCTGCCGCAGCATCGAGCTCATTGCGCACGTCGGCGAGCTCCTTTTGGGCCTGCTCGAACTTGAGCTTAAAGTCGTTGTCGGCGGCTTCCTCACCGGCGCGGATAGCGGCTTCCACCATCTCGTCCTCGGTCATCGTCGCCTCCTTGTTGGAATCCTCTACCTGGTTCTCGGCAGCCTCGGCGGCCGGGGCCTCGTTGGCCTCGGTATCGTCGACGGCCTCTACGGGAATCTTCACGTCCTTCTCCTCAGAGTCAACGGGGGCGGCGCCAGCGGCGGCCGCCTCCGTGCGAGCTTTACGGGCGGACATGATTACTTGTCCTCGTCGTCCACAACCTCGTAGTCGGCGTCGACGACGTCATCGTCGGCAGGCTGGGCGCCGGCGGCACCGTCGGTCTGCTGCTGAGCGTCGGCGTAGACAACCTGGGCCAGCTCGTAGGCCACGGACTGCAGGGACTCGCCGGCGGCCTTGATGGCCTCGACGTCAGAGCCCTCGAGCGCCTTCTTGGCGTCGGCGATAGCGGCCTCGGCCTTGGACTTCACGTCGGCGGAAACCTTGTCACCGAGCTCGTTGAGGGTCTGCTCGGTGGAGTAGCACAGGCTGTCGGTCTGGTTGCGGACCTCAACCTCTTCCTTCTGCTTCTTGTCCTCCTCGGCATGAGCCTCGGCGTCCTTGACCATACGATCGACTTCGTCGTCGGACAGAGCGGTGGAGCCGGAAATGGTGATCTGCTGTTCCTTGCCGGTGCCCTTGTCCTTAGCGGAGACCTTGACGATGCCGTTGGCGTCGATGTCGAAGGTAACCTCGATCTGCGGCACGCCGCGGCGGGCAGCCGGGATACCGGTCAGCTGGAACTTACCGAGCGACTTGTTGTCGCGGGCAAGCTCGCGCTCGCCCTGGAGCACGTTGATCTCGACGCTGGTCTGGTTGTCGGCAGCGGTGGAGTAGACCTCGGTCT
>CATYDM010000061.1 GCA_958405195.1 uncultured Collinsella sp. | reverse complement strand
ACGCAAAGAAGGCCACTTAATGTGGCCTTCGTCTTGCGCAGGACTGTAGAGCAGGAAACCTTATATCCGGCCCCTCCGTCCGGGGACCGCGCCGTACCAGCTACAGCGTCATGTTTGGATCGGCGTCGACGTCGAACGGCGAGATTTCGCCTCGGTCGAATTTACGGCGGGCGACCTCCGCGATCATGGCTGCGTTATCGGTACAGGCAGACAAGGGCGGCACCGTTACGCGAATCCCCTGACGTCCAAGCTTCTTGATCATCATCTCGCGCAGATGCGGGTTGGCCGAGACGCCGCCGCCGATGCAGTATTCCTTACATCCGGTAGCGTGCAATGCGTTTTTGGCCTTCTTGTACTGCACGTCAAAGACAGCCGCCTCAAACGAAGCCGCCAGATCGGGCAGGTGAATCGTGCGCCCGGCCTTGGTCTCCTGCTCGATGTAGAGCGTCACGGCCGTTTTAAGACCCGAAAGCGAGAAACGATAGTCTCCCCTGCTGTTAAGCGCACGGGGGAAATCGATCGCGCGGGGATTGCCCGTCTCGGCCAGCTTGGAAATGATGGGGCCACCGGGATAGCCCAGGCCCAACGCCTTGGCCACCTTGTCGAAGGCCTCGCCCACGGCGTCGTCGAGCGTCTCACCGAGCACCTCGTAGTCGCCCCATGCCTTTACGTGCACGAGCATGGTGTGCCCGCCCGAGACAAGCGTAAAGATAAACGGAGGCTTGAGGTCGGGCTGCGCCAGCAAGTTGGCAAACAGGTGCCCCTCCAGATGGTTGACGCATACGAGCGGCTTACCGGCAGCGTAGGCAAAGCCTTTGGCAAAGGCAACGCCCACCACGAGGGCGCCCACCAGGCCCGGACCCTGTGTCACGCCCACGGCGGCAAGCTCGCTGGGGGCAATGGCTCCACCCTCAAGACCAAGCGATGCTGCGGCATCCTCGAGCGCCGCATCCACGACACTCACAATCACCTCAACGTGTTTGCGCGAGGCGATCTCGGGCACCACGCCGCCAAAGCGGGCATGAAAATCAATCTGTGTCGACACCTGGTTGGCCAGCATATTGCCATCCGCATCGATAATCGCCACGGCCGTCTCGTCGCAGGAACTCTCGATAGCGAGCACTAGGCGGCGGCGCTCAATTTCGGCACGCTCCCCCTCGGAGCGCCCAGGCGCAGGCAGCGGCCATACGCGCTGCTCTGCCGCCGTCGGCTCGGGCGAAGCATTGTCGACCGGAAGCACCAGGGGCAGCGGCGCCGTCATGACGATGGCATCCTTGCCGACACCGTAGTAGCCGCGGCGACGGCCAGCCTCGGTAAAGCCCAGAGCGTTATAAAGCGCGATCGCCCCCTCGTTACCGTCCTCGACCTCGAGCGAAGCCGTGGTGCAGCCGAGCATCTGGGCATCATAGCTCACGTGCGACAGCAGCTTGCGGGCAATGCCCTCGCGGCGATGTGCCGGGTCGACGGCGACATCCAGAATCTGCACATCACCGTCCACGACCATACCGCCGGCAAGGCCCAGCAGCTTGCCGTCGTCGTGTGCCACCCACCAACTACGCGGCGCAGCAACGTCCTCGCCCAGTTCGGACAGGAACATGCCCGGCGTCCACGCCTCGTGTCCGACACCTTCAAAGCAGGCAGCCTCCAGCGCGCTCGTGCCCTCGGCATCCGCCGCGCCCATGGGACGGAACTGCAGATGACGACCGGCGAGCTCATCGGCAACACCCTTAATTTCGCTCTGCGCACTCTCGGCAAGACCAAGACGCTTGCGCTCGTTTTCCTCGGCATCCGAAAGGCGCGTGTAAATCGGCAAGACGCGGGCCGGATCGCCGTCACCCGCAGCGTGCGCGAGCAGCAAGCCCTCGCCCGAAGGCCACCACAGGTCGCGCTCCACGCAGCGGGCGGTCTCGTCCCCACCCAGCAGCTTGCCATAGCGCACGAGACCGTCACCGGTCAGCTGAACCTGGTCCCAGTCCGCTGCTTGGCGCCACTCATCGAGCGCCACGGCGGCCTTGACCACGTGTTCGCGCTCAAATTGACGCTCGGGACCCTCATCAACCAGCATATACAGCGCCGGATATACCTCACCGCGCATAGCATCGGCCAAGATACCAAGCTTGCCGCGCACGCCAGCCTTCCACGCCGTCCAAGCGCAAGCGTCGAGCGTCGACACGCCCAGCAGCGGAACATTGGCACCACGCGCGAGGCCCTTGGCAGTGGAGATGCCGATGCGCACACCCGTAAAGGACCCCGGGCCGCGGCCGACCACATAGCAACCAACATCGCTGCGATCCAGACCGGCTTGAGCCAGCACGCCATCAATGGTATTCACGAGCTCAACGTTGGCGTGGCGGCGACACATGTGGTCGCCACTCACGAGCTTCGTCTCGCCCGTCTGCCCATCAATCCAGCTTGCCGCGCAGGCAAGCATGTCGGTCGAAGTATCGAGCGCCACCACCAGCGCGTTGTCGTTATGCAAGCTCATCTTGTACAGCCTTATCAATCAAATGGGAAAGCTCCATTGCGCGGTCACCGTGCGCCTCGAGCGTTATCGTTCGCACATCACTGTCGCCCTCATCACGCTTGAGCGTCACCGAAAGATACTCATCCGTCAGCTCGTCTTGGAATTGTTCGCCCCATTCCAGCAGGCAAGCACCCTCATAGCCCAGCACATCGAAAATGCCCGTATCCTCGAGCTCGTAGGCATGCTCCAGGCGGTATAGATCAAAGTGAAACAGCGGAATACGGCCTTGATCGTGAACGGCCATGAGCGCAAACGTAGGGCTCGTAACCATATGCCCATCGCCCAGCCCGCGCGAGACGCCCTTGGTAAAGTGAGTTTTGCCCACCCCCAGGCCACCGGTCAGGATGAGCACATCGCCGTCCTCAAGGCACGGTGCAATTAGCTCGCCAAAGTACTCCGTATCGGCAGCGCAAGTCGTTTTGTAAGTACCTACCCCCAGGCGCTCCAGGGACATATATGCTCCTTATTATTCCGAGGCGTCCTCTGGTGCGGGATGTCGCTCCAGATAGTCGCCCAGCATCTTAAAGTCTTCCTCCAGCAGTTCCTGCCACGCCGGATTGCGTAGCGCTGCTGCCGGATGGAACGTGGGCATTACTACAAAATGCCCCATCTGGTGGAACCTGCCGCGCAGCTTAGTAATGCCAATCTCGGTCTTAAGCACAAAGTGCGTCGCGGGGTTGCCGAGCGTCACGATAATATCGGGCCAGATGCTTCGAATCTGCTCACGCAAAAACGGCGAGCAAGCCAGCACTTCCTCGGGACGTGGATTGCGGTTTCCCGGCGGGCGGCACTTAAGCACGTTGGCAATGTAGACGTCTTCGCGTTTGAGTCCCGCCAGCGACAAAATGCCGTTGAGGTCCTCGCCTGCCGCCCCCACAAAGGGCTCGCCCTGCAAATCCTCATTGCGGCCCGGCGCCTCGCCAATAAACATCACACGAGCGCGGGGGTTTCCCACGCCAAACACGATATTGTGACGCGACTGGTAGAGCTGGCAGAGGTGACAATCGCCCAGAACGGCCTCAATTTCCTCGAGTGCGACCTCACGTGGTGCCTGATGGGTATGGCCGGGGATGTGCATGACGCCCATAGCGGCTCCTACACGTAGACCTTGTCGAGACGCATGCCAAAGCCGCAGGCGACCTCGTAGTTAATCGTTCCGCGCAGTCGGGCCATCTCGTCCATAGTGATCTCGGCATCGCCATCGCGGCCGACAATAATCATCTCGTCACCATACTCGGCCTCGGGAATCTCGTGTGCCGGGGTGGACTGAATGGCGACCATAAACTGGTCCATGCAGATATTGCCAACCTGATGCACGCGCTCGCCGCGATACAGCACATCCATACGATTGGAAAGCGTACGCGATAGGCCATCGGCATAACCGATCGGCAGCGTGCAGATCTGAACGCGCGTACGCGGTACGCGGTAGGTAAAACCGTAGCCCACGCCCTCACCCATCGCAGGGTGTGCCACGCGCGTCACACGCGCATGGACGCTCATAACGGGATCAAGCTGCATCACGCGGCCACTCAGCTCGCACGGCTGCATTCCATACAAGCCAACGCCGGCGCGAATCATATCAAAATGCATCGAAGGGTCGAGCATCGAGGACGGCGTGTTGGCGCAGTGCACGATACCGCACTCTAAGCCCGCATCCTTAATGGCCTGAACGGCCTCGGTAAAGCGCTGACACTGCAGTTTGTAGTCCCAGCCCGAAGGTTCATCGGCCGTGGCGAAGTGCGTAAATACGCCGTCGCACTGAATACCGCGATGGAAATTAATACCGCGGACAAAGTCAAGCACCTGCGTGTAGTGAACGCCGATACGATTCATGCCCGTCTCGATGGCGAGATGATACTTGCCCACTTTGCCCGCCGCGACGGCACATTCGCCATACGCAAGAGCAAAGTCAGACGTATAGACCGAGGGCATGATATCAAACTCGAGCAACGTCGGAATGGCCTCGATAGGCGGCTCGCTTAGGATGAGGATGGGTTTCGTAATCCCGCCCTGTCGGAGCTCAACGCCCTCGTTAACCGTCGCCACGGCAAACATGTCGGCACCGGCCGAATACATGATCTTGGCGCACTCAACAGCTCCATGACCATAAGCATCGGCCTTAACCACGCAGCACAGGCGCTGAAGTGGATTCAGTAAATTCTTATAGGCCCTCGTGTTGCGACGGAGCGCCCCGCGGTCGATCTCGACCCAGGACCAGCGCGTCAAATCGGCTTTATTCATGATTAGTCATCCGACCCTTCGTCCATGATTCCCAGATCTTCGAGCGCATCCTTTGCCGCCAGCTCCATGGCAGGACCGATCAAGTCGATAAGATCGGTCGCGATAACGCTCTTCTCACCATACTCCGTCGCCGCGGCAAAACCGGCGTAGCTGTGAAGTGCGACGGCGTACGAATACAGCAACTCCCAACGATCCATCTCGTCGCGCATGGTGGCAAGCGTGCCGGCCAAAATACCCGCGAGAACATCACCCGAACCGGCAGTTGCCAGAGAAGCCGGACCCGAGAGCGGCAGCAGTACACGCTCAACGCCACAGATAGCCGTCGTCGGCCCCTTGGCAATGACCACCAGGTTGTCGGAGCCTGCAGCCCAGACAACCTTCTGCGCGGCTGCAATCGCGGTACCAAGGTCGTTCACCTCGTCTCCGGCAACCAGACGCGAAAGCTCACGATAGTGCGGCGTCATAACCAACGGCTGCTCGCGACGATACATCTCGGGGTTACTATCAATACCGTCAATGGCAATCTTAGCAAGGCAGTTGAGTGCATCGGCGTCCAAAATAAGCGGCACATCAAGCTCGAGCAAGCCCGAAACCACCTGCATAGCGCCGGCAGATGTCGTCATACCAGGACCGCACAGTACGCAGCTGTACTTCTTTGCAATCTCGCACACCGTCATGCGCGCAGCGGCGCCAAAGGAGCCGCGGGAATCAGACGGAATAGCAAAGACGGGAATCGAAGGAAGTGCCATGCGAATAAGATTGGCGCAGGCGTCAGGAGCCGCAACTGCCACGTAACCAGCACCCGCGCGAGCTGCAGACTTGGCCGCCATAATGGCAGCACCAGGATATTGCGCAGATCCGGCGACAATAAGCACAGAGCCACGGGAATACTTATCGATATTCGTAGGTAGTGGAGCAAAGTAATCAACTAAGTCACCGGGCTCGACAATCTCGGCGGCGTGGTCGACATCATCGATGACCTCGTCAAGACGGTCGTAAAGATTGCCGCAGATCAAATCGCCAGCATACTCAGGGCCATCGGCGCTATACAAACCAATCTTGGGCGCAATCATCGTCACCGTATGCTCGGCACGAATGCAGTCGTCATCAACAACGCCCGTCTCGGCATTCAGGCCCGAGGGGACATCAATGGATACGACACAGTCGGCGCATTCATTGACCGTAGGAATCCAGATGGAGAACGGCGCACGCAGATTCCCGTGAAAACCGGTACCAAAAATGGCATCGACAACAACATCGGCCTTATCGATCAAAACCTCGAGTTCATCACGCGAGGGGCCGACGCAAACGTGCACATCGCGGCCGGCAGTACGACGAGCAACATGACGTGCCAGAGCAGCAGGAATCTCATCCGGCTCAACCGGAGAAACGATATCGACGTCCACACCCTTATGGCTCAGAATATCGGCGGCAACCCAACCGTCGCCGCCATTATTACCAAAACCGACCAGAACGAGAACCCGATCGGGATTGAGCTTCAAGATCTCGTTGGCGGCAAACTCACCCGCGAGCTCCATAAGCTCGGCCTTCGAAGTCCCTTCGCGTTCGATGATATCCTCGAGACGAACGACTTCTTCGGTACTCAAAACCGGTTTCATCTATGCTCCTAGCGTATCTTGCGAAGCATCGCCCAGGTGCTCCGTCAATGCTGAATTCTGCAGCTGCTCAAGCTCATCTAAAACAGAGCGAGCCTCTTTAAATGTCTGCGCTACGCGTTTCTTGGTACTCACCTTTTCCTCTTTTGGCTTAGGCCGAGCATCTTCGGTAATCGCGATGGCATTCGCAACGGCTAAGTCTCCTGTAAGCGTAATGGAAAGAGCGACCTCAACAACACCCAGCTCTTGAGCGATCTCGAGAGCACGGCCCGAAAGCAGCGCTTTCGGTTTGCCGAGTTTATCACGCGTAACCGAAACATCCTTGCGACCAACGCCTTGACTAAAACCCGTGCCGAGAGCTTTAAGTACCGCCTCGCGCGAAGCAAAGCGACTGGCATAGTGAGCAGCGGGACGCGATGATGCATCACAATACGCACGCTCTTCTTCGGTAAACACACGCCGAGCAAACGACGGCGTCTTTTCAAGAATTGATTTCATACGGGAAATCTCGACGATATCAACGCCGATACCAGCTTCAGCCATGTTCACCTCCATATCGCACAGACTAAGTTATTGTAGCCCGTTCACAGAAGATGCGACAAACGAGGGTTATAAAACACAGCTACTATGTGAGACAAAAGCCCGCAAACGCAAAAAGGGGGAGGCCGCGAGGCCTCCCCCTTCTCAGTTCAAGCGTACGGC
>CATYDM010000060.1 GCA_958405195.1 uncultured Collinsella sp. | reverse complement strand
CATGCGAACCTCCAGTCCGGACCGCTTCACGGTCCAACTTTCTGTCCGCACCCCCGAGTGGGCGTGCAAACAGGAACTATTCCACCGCAACTTCGATGCGACAAAGGAGCAGTCCCTTTATCGCATTCCGTGCGAGCTCCAGCGCCATCTGCGGGTATAAGGCTAACAAGTGTTTATTTGCGAGGCCTAAGGGGCGCCCCGTATGGATATCGATAACTTTGAATGGTGGTATAGCGAGGGCGAGGCTCCGGACGAGGAGTGGGACGAGCCCGCGCCGCGTGACGTGTCGAGCGACGAAGACGAGACCGGTAACGATGCCGCTGTCGAGCCTGATGCCGCCTCCGATGCCGCCGAGCCCCTGACCTTTGAGCAGGCTTGGGCCCAAGCCGAGGCCGATGAGGCTAAGGCCGATGCCACGGCCACACTCGGTGAGCCGGCGGACATGTCCATCTCGCCGGCAAAGATCCCGCAGCCGCGTCACACCATCGACCCCGACAGCACGGCATCCTTCAGCATTCTCGACGTGCCCGCGCAAGGCGCCCAGGCGCTTGCGCCCACACATCGCCCCGACCTGGCTCGTGAGGAAGACGCGGGCCGCCGTTCTCCGCTCGGCCCCATCCTCATCGCCTTCATGGCCGGCGTTATCGCCTGCTCGGCAATCGGTAGCGTTTGGAGCCATGTCGAGCAGCAGCGTCAAGACGCCGCCAAGGTCGAGATGTCTGTCGAGCAATCGCTCAGCCGCACGCGCTCGGTACATGTGTCGGTCGAGGTCAAGGACGGCGCGATGTGGGACACCGCGCGTGGCGACAGCCAAATGCTCATCCACATCGTGGGGCGTACGCTCAAAGGGCAGACGATTGACGAGTATCAATACGTCAATTCCGCTGGTGACGGCATCGAGCTCAAGCCCGGCGACTACGAGCTCACCGTCGACGAACCGCCCGTCGCCACCGACGGCACGCGCTTCCGCGCCTCAAAGCGCATGGTTCCCGTGAGCTTTAACTCGCAGGCGCCCGATACGGTCGATAGCACTCCGCAGGGCGGGTTTGACCTTTACGCTATTGCTCAATAACTGCGCCTGTCGCTCAACCCCGCCGCCAAGAGTGGGACAATAGCCCTCGACACTATTGTTTACTTTTGGAGGAAGTAGCATGTCTACCGTCACTACCATCAAGCGCGGCGGCCTCACCGCGGCCATCGATTCCATGGGCGCCCAGCTCACGAGCCTTGCCCTCAACGGCAACGAGTATCTGTGGCAGGGCGACCCCGCCTTTTGGGGCAAGCACGCGCCCATCCTGTTCCCCATTGTGGGTTCGCTGCGCAACAACACGGCAGCGTCTGCGGCCGGCACCTGCGAGATGCCGCGCCACGGACTCGCGCGCATCGTCGAGCACGAGCTGATCGAGGTTTCGGAGGACGGCTCCTCGGTAACTTACGAGATCACCGATACGCCCGAGTCGCTCAAGGCCTTTCCGTTCCACTTTAAGCTCAACATGACCTATGCCCTGACCGGCGACGCCACCCTCACGCAGACCTTTGCCGTCACCAATACCGGCGATGTGGACCTGCCGTTCTCGGTGGGCGGCCACCCCGCATTTAACGTGCCCGCCCCCGGTGCCGAGGACGAGGCGTTCGAGGATTACGAGCTGGCGTTTACCGAGGCTTGGACGAACGAGGCTCCCATCATCACGCCCGACGGTCTTATGACGTTCGAGGGTAGCTACAAGGCTCCCGATAACTCGGACGTGCTGCCCATCACGCACCGCAGCTTCGATAACGACGCCATCATGTTCACCGATACCCCGGGCTCCACGCTCACGCTGCGCGGCCGCAAGTCGGGCCACGGCGTCAAGATCGACTTTGAGGGCTTTAAGTACATTGGCGTGTGGTCTGCCGCCAACGACGCTCCGTTTGTGGCGCTCGAGCCTTGGACCGGTCATACCACCATGGACACCGAGGACGATGTCTTTGAGCACAAGGTCAACACCATCACCCTGGCCCCGGGCGAGACGGACAAGCGCAGTTTTAGCGTTACCTTGCTCTAGAGGTTCCGCCGCTCGGTCGATGCTGCGCGTCGTCCAGAGCGACAAGTTGTCATTCAAAAGGCAAGGCATAGACCTTCTGGTCATGCCTTGCCTTTTTCATGCCACTTGTTTGCTCTGGACGTCGCTCGCCGGCATTGCCAAAACATCGGCGTCCCCAATGACTACCGCGTGTCTATTAATTTTTCGAGCTTGTGCTGCGCTGCTGGTTGCTGGCGTATATCCTGTTAAGTCGTCAGCATACGATTCAACAGGGAAGGCAGATTATGCATTCTCCCCAACAGCGCGGCATGCAGGCCCAGCCGATATGCAGCCGTCGCATCTTTTTGGGTAGCGCTCTCGCTGCGAGCGCTTCCGTCGTCGCCGGCGCGCTCGCCGGCTGTCAGCGCCCGTCCACGCTCAAGGTGGTTCAGCCCACGACGGGCGGCGGTCGCGACGACCTGTCCGATTCCGTGATCGGCAAGGATAAGATCCGCATCGGCATGGAGGCGGCCTACGCCCCGTACAACTGGCAGGTTTCCGAAGCCAGTGAGTACACCATCCCCATCGACAACGTGCAGGGCGCCTATGCCGATGGCTACGACGTGCAGATCGCCAAGATCGTCTGCAAGGCCCTCGGTGGCGAGCCCGTTGCCGTCAAGCAGAGCTTCTCGGGCCTTATCGATTCGCTCAACAACGGCCAGATCGACCTCATCATTGCCGGCATGAGCGCCACGCCCGAGCGCGAGGAGTCGGTCGGCTTTTCCGACCCGTACTTCATTGGCTACTTTGGCCTGTTCGTAAAAGAGGGTTCCCCCTACCAAAACGCCACCAAGCTCAGCGACTTTAGCGGTGCCACGGTACTCGGCCAAAAGGACACCATGCTCGACACCGTCATCGACGAGATTCCGGGCGTTGTGCACAAGAACCCGGTCGACTCCGTCCCCACGGTGTTCTCGAACCTGCTGCAGGGCACGTGCGACGCCGTGACCTACAACACCGAGAACGAGAAGGGCTATATGGCCCAAAATCCGGGCATTGTCCCTATTCATTTTGCCGAGGGCGAGGGCTTTAAGCAGGAGGTCACGGCAAACGTCGGCTGCCGCAAGGGCTCGGACAAGCTGCTTAAGCTCATCGATAAGACGCTCAAGGGTATCAGCCAGGAGGAGCGCGACCAGATGTGGGACGCGTGCCTCGACCGTCAGCCGGCATAGGGAGGCAGCATGAAAACCATCAATCGTCTGGCCTCCTTTATCAAGGCCGACCACCGTTATGTGTACCTGGGCACGAGCGTTATCGCGGCGCTCGGCCTGGCGTTTAGCCAGCGCAACCCCACGCCGATGAGTTTCTTGGCGCCTACGGGCGTGTTCCAAGACTGCTTCTGGGCAATCCTTTGGGCCTGGCTCGTCGTGTCGGCGGCGGCGCTGGTCACCAAGCTCATGCACTGGAACGACTATCGCGAAAAGTCGCCGTTCGCATCCGAGCGCTGCCGTCGTGGCGCACGCCTGGGCAGCTACGTCGTGGTCGCCATCGCGGCAGTTTTCTTTATCGACCGCTGCGTCATGTCGTTTATCGACCTGGTGCAGGTGAGCATTGTCTCGGATTCCAACCCCAGCGACTTTTTGTCGAGCCTGGTCTACATGACCTACAAGAGCGGGGACTTCTTCATTCGCGGTATCGAGATCACCATCGCGCTTGCCACCTTCGGCACCGTCATCGCATTCTTCCTGGCGCTGCTCTTCGTGTTCCTACGCATTCAGACGTTCGACCGCGTGGATAACGACCTGGTGCGCTTCTTTAAGAGTATCGGCCGCGGCTTTGCGACCGTCTACTCCACCATCGTGCGCGGCACGCCCATGATGGTCCAGGGCCTGCTCATCTATTACGCGGGCTTCACCGTTTTGCGCGGCATGGGCTTCGAGACCGCCCAGGCCAACCAGATCTGGAGCACCTTCACCGCCGGCCTCGTCACCATCTCGCTCAACTCCACCGCCTACATGATGGAGGTCCTGCGCGGCGGCATCGAGTCCATCGATCCCGGCCAGGCCGAGGCAGCACGCTCGCTGGGCCTGTCGCAGTGGCAAGCCATGCGCAAAGTCGTGTTCCCCCAGGGCATTAAAAACGCGATCCCGGCGCTCACCAACGAGCTCATCATCAACATCAAGGACTCGTCGGTGCTCTCGGTTATCGGCGTGTTCGACCTCATGTACGCCACCACCACCGTCGCCGGCGTGTACTACCGCCAGATGGAGGTCTACTGCGTGGCGCTCGTGGTCTACCTGATCCTGACGCTCGTGGCGAGCCGCCTGCTCGAGGCCTTTGGCAAAAAGCTTGGCGCCGAGGCTCCGGTCACGCTGCCCAGCTCCAACTAGGCTCAAGACGAGGAGAATCATCATGGCAGATACCGCCATTACCGGCGTTGCGGCCGCCGCACAGACCAATGAGCCGCTCATCCGCGTCGAGGGCCTGCGCAAGAGCTTCGGTTCGCTCGAGGTGCTCAAGGGCATCGACCTGTCCGTTAACCCCGGCGAGGTCGTCACCATTATCGGCGCCTCAGGCTCGGGCAAATCGACCTTTCTGCGCTGCCTCAACCTGCTCGAGACCCCGGACGCGGGCCACATCTGGTTCCACGGCCAGGACCTTACGGCCGAGCGCTGTAACATCAACAAGCTGCGTGAGGACATCGGCATGGTGTTCCAGGGCTTTAACCTGTTTAACAACATGGATGTGCTCGACAACTGCACGCTCGCGCCCGTCACGCTCAAAAAGATGAGCAAGGCCGAGGCTGAAAAAATTGCGATGGAGCATCTGACGAGCGTGGGACTCGAGAAGTTCACGCACGCTGCCGTGGGTCGCCTGTCCGGCGGCCAAAAGCAGCGCGTTGCCATCGCCCGCGCCTTGTGCATGAATCCGCAGATCATGCTGTTCGACGAGCCGACCTCCGCACTTGACCCCGAGATCGTGGGAGAGGTGCTCGAGGTCATGCGCAAGCTCGCTGCCGACGGCATGACCATGGTGGTCGTCACGCACGAGATGGCCTTTGCCCGCACGGTGTCCGACCGCGTGGTCTTTATGGACAAGGGCGTGGTGCTCGAGGATGCCGCGCCGGCCGAGCTTTTCGGCAACCCCAAACACCAGCGCACCCGCGAGTTCCTCTCGCGTTATCTCGAGGACAAATAACCGACCGCAAACGTTTACGTGGCAGGGCCGCTCCGGTGGGGCGGCCCTTGTCGTTACAATCGAAAGGATGTCATGGCCGAGGTTTGGCGCTTCTTTGCGCATGAGGATGATTTTGCCGATATAGACGAGGCTGTTGCGTGCGAGCACCTGGGCCGTGTGCTGTCGTTTCCGACCGTTTCGAGTATGGATGCCGAGGCGGTGAACTGGCAGCCGTTCGACGACCTGCGCGCGTATATGCAGCAGGCGTATCCGCGCGTGTTCGCGGCGGGCGAGGTCGAGCTTATCGACCATTCGCTATTGGTGACGCTTAGCGGTTCCGACCCTGCCCTCAAACCCGTCATGCTCATGGGCCACATGGACGTGGTTCCCGTGGTACCCGGCACCGAGGCTGACTGGACGCATGCCCCCTTTAGCGGACATGTGGACGACACCTACATTTGGGGTCGCGGCGCCATCGATATGAAAGACCAGGTCGCAGGCATCCTGGAGGCCGTTGAGTATGCGCTGGCGCACGGCTGGCAACACGAACGAACCCTGCTGCTGGCCTTTGGCCAGGATGAGGAGACCACGCAGTGCGGCGCGGGTGCCATTGGCCGCGTGCTCGAGGAGCGCGGCGTTGAGCTTGAGTACCTGATTGACGAGGGCGACTATCGTATCGTTGAGGCTGCCGAGTACGGCGCAGGCGAGGGTTGGCTTATGCATGCCGATCTTGCCGAGAAGGGCTATGCCGATATCGTGCTCAGGACGAAGAGCGAGGGCGGGCATTCTTCCAACCCTTACGGTGGCACGTCGCTCGAAGTGCTCAGCCGCGCTATTGCCGCGATTTGCGATATCGAGTGGCCGGCGCGTGTGACCGATCTGCTTGCCGCGCAGCTCGTCGAGCTGGGGCTTTATACCGCAGACGAGATTGCTGCCAGCAAGGATGCCATCGTGCGCGACTGCCTTGCCAGCAAAAAGCTGTACCCGCTTGTGACCACCACCTGTGCGCCCACGCAAATCGAGGGCGGCAGTACCGGTGCCAACGTAATGCCGCAAGATATGTGGGTCAATATCAACTTCCGCATGCTCGAGGGTACGAGCGTGGCCGATGTCGTGGCCTGCTGCCGCGAGGCCGTTGCCACCGCTGGGCTCGCCGGCCGAGTCGAGGTCGAGCTGGGCCCCGGCAGCTCCGAGCCCTCGCCGTCCCCGCGCATCGGTGGTCCCGGCCTCGAGGCGGTTCGCTCCATCGCCGCCCGCTATTTCCGTGATCCAAAGGGGACGGAGGAAAACGGATCATTCGAGCCAGTGGCAATTGTGCCCTCGACCGTGATCGGTGCGACCGACGCTGCCAACTACCAGCGCATTTGCTCCGAGTGCATTCGCTTCTCGGCCTTTGTGGTAGACGATGACGAATGCGACCGCGGCGTCCACGGCACCAACGAGCGCATCACCCGCCGCGCCTACCTCCAGGGTGTCCGCTTCCTCATCGCCCTGCTCCATACGCTCTAGAATCCGACAAAGGGACTGTCCCCTTGTCGGATTCCGTGCGGGTTATATGCAGGTTTGCCTGCGCACGCTATCATATATGGGTTAGACGCAACTATGTACCCCATACGCGAAGGGATGCGCATGTATCTGAAGATCGACATGTTCTAGCCGGGCTTACCCCCGCAGTGGCGCCGCGCGCCCCATCAACTCTGCCGGTTTTCACCTTCACGCATATAAAGGAGTCCCGCCATGCGCGACAAGCTCGAAAAGATCATCAAGGCCTACGAGGAGCTCGAGAAGAAGCTTTCCGACCCGGCCGTCGCCTCCGATATTAAGGAGTTCACGCGTCTCAACAAGGAGTACGCGCACCAGTCCGACCTCATCGCCGCCTCGCGCGAGTACATCGGCGCCCTCGACGACATCGAGGCTGCCAAGGAAATGCTGCACGATACCACCGATGCCGATGAGAAGGAGATGCTCCAGATGGACATCTCCGAAAACGAGGCCAAGCTCCCCCAGCTCGAGGAAGACATCAAGTACATGCTCATCCCGAGCGACCCCAACGACGACAAGAACACCATCGTCGAGATCCGCTCCGCCGCCGGTGGCGACGAGGCGGCCATCTTCGCCGGCGACCTGTACAAGATGTATCAGCGCTTTTGCGAGTCGCGCGGCTGGAAGACCACCGTGCTCGACTCCAGCCCCAGCGAGGCCGGCGGCTTTAAGTCCATTGAGTTCAAGGTCGAGGGCGACCGCGTCTACTCCGTTATGAAGTACGAGTCCGGCGTGCACCGTGTCCAGCGCGTCCCCAAGACCGAGTCCCAGGGCCGCATCCAGACTTCAACGGCTACCGTCGCCGTGCTTCCCGAGGCCGAGGAAATCGACGTCCAGATCAACCAGTCTGACCTGCGCATCGACACCTACTGCGCCTCCGGCCCTGGCGGTCAGTGCGTTAACACCACCTACTCCGCCGTGCGCATCACCCACCTGCCCACCAACACCGTGGTGCAGTCGCAGGAGCAGCGTTCCCAGATCCAGAACCGCGAGGTCTGCATGCAGATGCTGCGCGCCCGTCTGTACGAGATGGAGCTCGAGAAGCAGCAGGCCGAGCTCGGTGCCGAGCGCCAGAGCCAGATCGGCCATGGCAACCGTTCCGAGAAGATCCGTACCTACAACCAGCCCCAGGACCGCGTGACCGATCACCGCATCGGTTTCAACTCCACCTACAACGGCGTCCTTCTGGGCGATCAGCTCGGCACCGTGATCGAGGCACTCGCCGCCGCCGAGCGAGCCGAGAAGCTGGCGCAGGCTGTGTAGGTTCCGCCGTTCTACCGAACGGCGGACCAGCCGACGCTGCGCGGGCCGCATTTGGACAATCTGACGTTCAACTTCAAGGGCGCGACCAGAAGGTCAGCGCCCTTTTGTTCAAGACTTTAGTCCGCTGGCCGCGCAGCGGCCAGCTTTAAACC
>CATYDM010000059.1 GCA_958405195.1 uncultured Collinsella sp. | reverse complement strand
GCGGTCGGCGGGGCCATTGTGGCTCTTGACAGCGGATTGGGTCATATGAGCGAAAGCCCGCCAGGGCGAGCAAGGTGCCTTGAAACGAGGCGGCATTGACCTTCTGGTCATGCCGCCGAAGTTGAAAGGCAGATTGCCGCTCTGGCGGGCTTGCAGCGTCGAGCCGTTGCGCGGTTTGGAAAACCGCGCAACTAGAGCTACATGACCATAACGTAGCGCGATCCCACGTAGTACTGCTTACCCATCAGGACCGGCTCGCCATTGGGACCCGTGAAGCCGGCACGCAGGTTGAGCAGCGGATCGTGCGGAGCAATGCCCAGCTCGGCCGCCTGCTCGGTATTGGCACGAACGGCCTCGACCGTGCGGTAGCCAACCGAAACAATCGGCGTTCCGCCAACACGCTCGACCTCGGCAAAAATCGACTTGTCCTCAAGATCGGCCGTCAACAGCTCACGGTAGGCATCAAACGGCACAAAGATGTTCTCCTCAAAGATGGGCTCGCCGTCGGCCGTACGCACGCGCTTGATATGCAGCAGCAGCGCATCCTTCTGCAGGCCAAAGAACTCCATCTCGTTTTGGCGCGCCGGAACGATCTGGCGATCGATCACGTGCGCACCGGCCTTCATGCCGTTGCCGGCACACAGCGCGGTAAACGTCTGCAGCGTCGAGGCGTGAAACTGGCGATTGATGTGCGGCGTGGAGACAAAGGTGCCACGGCCCTGCTGCTTAACCAGGTAGCCATCGGAGCACAGCTCCTCGACGGCGCGGCGCACCGTAATGCGGCTCACGTCGTACTGCTCGGCTAGCTCAAGCTCGGACGGAATACGCTCCTTGGGTGCATAAACACCTTTCTCGATCGCATCCTTGATTTCGTCGTAAATCTGCTGGTAAAGCGGTGCATTTTTGGGCGCAGGCATATCTAATCACTCTTATCGAAATATCGAAATAACTAATACGTATATAACGTCTAGTTTCATATTACCTCATAATGATAAAACGATACACCCTCCCTACCAAAAAGCGACAGCTTCATTTTGGTAGGTTTTATCTGGGCAAACGAGAGCCTCTCGAAAGCAACGGGGCTTTCGGGGGGCTCGTTCGGATGGGTTGCGCAGGACCGGCAAAATGCCAATACCCTACTTGCCGTCGTCCTGCTGCAGGCTGTCCTGTTCGCTGAGGCGCGCCTGCCTGCTGGCCATGCGTGCGGGCTTGTCGGGATCGGGAACGGCCGTGGGCATGGGCTCGTCGACATGACCACCCCACCAGCCGCCCACAAAGTTGAGCGTGTGGAACACGTTGATCACGGCGCCGGGATCAACGTCGCACACCAGCTTGATAATGTCCTGACTCTCGTAGGTCGAGACAACGGTGTTCAGCAGGTACATCTTTTCGCGGCTATATCCGCCGACGACCTCGGCGCAGCTAATGCCGTGCTGAAAATGGTTTACGTAGGCAGTCATGACCTCGTCTGCCTTGCGCGTCGTGATCTGCAGCGTCACGCGATCGTAGCGACGATAGAAACTGTCGATGGTCTTGGTCGAAATAAACTGGAACACGATGGAATACGCCGCCTTGTCCCAGCCAAACATAAAGCCAAAGATCGCCAGGATAAAGCAGTTGAAACCAAAGATGACGCCCCAGATGGTCTTGCCCGTGTGGTTGGAAACCCACAGCGCGATAAAGTCGGTGCCGCCGGTGGATGCGCCGGATTTAAGTGCGATGGCAGCGCCCAGACCCGAGACCACGCCGCCAAAAATGATGAGCATGATCTTGTCGCCCAAAAACGGCGCGAAGTGAAAGACGTTGAGGAACAGCGACGAGAGCACGACCTGCATCATCGAGAAGATGACGAAGCGCTTGCTAATGCCGCTCCAGCATAGGAGCGCCACGGGGATGTTGAGCGCGAGCATACCGAGCGAAATGTCGATGCGAACGCCGCCCAGCGAGGTAACGCGATCGAGCAGGACCGCGACGCCGGTAAGACCACTCGGAAGCAGGTCGGCGGGCCGAATGAACGCCTGAATCAGGAATGTCTGGAGAACAGCCGAAATGGTGACTGCCACAGCGGTAATGGCGCGGCGGACGATGGTGAGTCGGCCGAGCACGAGCACTCGGTCCGTGAGCTGTTCGATGGCGTTCGCCACGCAGGCTCCTTTCGAAGGCAGATGTAGTTGTGGGGCATGCCCGCGATTGTAGCATGGAGCGAGAGGAGGCGCTTTAATTCGCCCTCTCTCGACGACCAAAACGGGACCAGCAACCCCACGACCAAAGGGCAAAATTCCAAGTGAGTAGACTTTTTACGATCTGCCGAGCACACCCAAAAATAGCCACCTCTGTGACCTGCGGTTTTACAAAGGAAGATATGTTTTGTGCTCGGCCTGCGCCAAAAAGTCTACTCACTTAGCCCGAATCGAAGCCAAACAGATCAAAATCGAAACCGAATTGAGCCAGTCCACCGCAAAAAACGTTTGAACCCGTGCTTCTTGCGGTGAATCGACGCTACAAAGCGGCCAAAATGTCGGTCAGATTATCGATAACGGCATCGGCTCGCGATTGATCGAGGTTGACACCCTCGTGCGGACGCAGCGCCAGGACGCGGGCGCCGGAGCGCTTACCAGCCTCGATGCCCAACGGCGAATCCTCGATAACCAGGCACTCGGCAGGCTCCACCCCCAGCGCCTCCATGGCACGCAGGTAGATCTCGGGGTCGGGCTTAAACGCACTGCACTCGTGACCGCTGATGGTGTAGTCCAGCACGTCGGCGATACCGGCAATCTCCACCAGCTCGTCGATCAACTCGCGATAGGACGAACTCGCGATGGCACACTTCACGCCACGCTCATGCAGCTCACGCATCACCGGCTCCATCTGCTCGTTGAGCAGCTCGGCATACGGAACGGGGTGGTCCGGGCTGTAGACCTGCTTGTACTCCACGCGCAGGCGCTCGCGCAGCTCAACATCGTCAGGTACCAGCGACTTCCAAATGGCGGGCTCGTTAGACCCCGAAAGATCGGGGATCTCGTCAAAGTGAAAGCCCTTCTCCTCCATAAACGCCACGCGACGACGGTTGTAGAACCACTCGGTATCGACCAGCACGCCGTCCATGTCAAACAGCACTGCCTTGATCATACGCATCTCCTCCCACCTGCCAAAAAGGGACAGGTTTATTTTGGTAGGTTTTATCTGGGATTTGCGACGCGACAGACACGCCCTCCCCAGAGCAAAAAAGGGGATGGGGCGCAAACCCCATCCCCTCTCAATCAACCCGTAAGGTCTACTTACTTGTGATTAGTAGGAAAGCTTCCACATGTAGCGACGCATGGTCAGCGGATGCTGACGGGCCTCGGCGATCTGGTTGCCGTACTCGCGCATAACGGCGAGGTGCAGCAGCGGGTTGAAGTAGGTGACGACGCTCGCGGGCACGGCGTCAGCCAGGCCGTAGTCCTTGGAGTCGATCAGAGCGACCTTGGCGCCCATGCGCTCAAGGAAGGTGAGGGCGCGGGCGTCCATCGGACGGGTGGCGCCATCGGACATGAAGAAGACGTAGGGCTTACCCTCGGTGGAAACCTCGAACGGGCCGTGGAAATACTCACCGGTGTTGTAGGCGGCGGCGTCGATCCACTGCATCTCGGTGAACAGGAAGGCGGCGTGAGAATAAGCCATCTTCTCGGAGGCACCGGAAGCCATGAAGTAGATCATCTTGTCGTCCTTGAAGTCCTCGGCGAACTTCTTGGCGAGCTTCTTGCAGTGCTGAGCGGCGTTCTCGCAGAGCTCGAAGACGTTGGTGAGGCCGGTGATCATGTCCTCGTAGTGGTCATAGCCCTCGGTCTGCTGAAGGATCTCAACAGCAAGAGCGATGGCGTAGCCGGGCTTCTCGCACTTGGCAGCGAAGTTGGCGTGGAAGCCGTGAACGATGACGTAGTCAGCGTCGACGGTCAGAGCGGAGCCAGCCTTGTTGGTGAGGGAGACGACCGGGCAGTTGTGCTTCTTGGCGGTCTTGTTGGCCTCGACGGTCTCGGGCGTGGAGCCACCGAGGGAGCAGGTGATCACGAAGGTGTGCTCGTTGACCCAGGAAGGCGTGTCGTAGTTGAACTCGTTAGCGGTGAAGATCTGAACGTTCAGCTTGTCCGTGTTGTTGGCCAGGAAGTACTTGGCGGGGTAAAGGTCGGACATGGAAGCACCGCAGCCGACGAAGGCGACGCTGTGGATCTCGTGGTTGGACAGGACGTCAGCGACGATCTGCTTAGGGAGGTTAAGGTCGATCTCGTACATCTGACACATTCCTTTCGATTTTTGCGGCGCCACATTGCCGAGCGCTCGCAGGGTTACCGTGATTTGGACCGAGTCACCGGCCCGTTGAGGATGTGACAAAGGAGCTGTCCCATTGTCACATTTTGGGAATGGAAGCCTGCCTGGGGTATGGGATGTCAGGCAGGCTCCCCGGGGAAAGCGGTTAGACGCTTGGTCGCGACTAGGCCAGGATGCCGGCCGCGGAGAGGGCGATGCCGCCCACGATGGCGATCACGAGAAGCCAACCGGTGTTGACGTTCTTCTTGATGAGCCAGTACATAAGGCCAGTGAGGCCAAGGGAGATCATCTGGGGCATCATGCCGTCCAGGATATCCTGGATCACGACAGTGCCCTCAGCGAACTGCAGCGGGGTGGTGGCGCCGATCAGCGTAGCGATCATGCCGCCCACGGACATAAGACCCACGATGCCGCAGACATACATGAGCTTCTCCATGAGGTCGCCGCCCTGAAGCTTGCTCAGGTACTTGTGGCCGCCCTGATAGCCCATCTTGGCTGCGAACCAAGTGATCAGCACAGAGGGGACGATGGAGATGAGCATGGCCAGGATCGGGCCCATAATGGAGCCCTGCTGGGCCAGCTGAACGCCCAGGCCAAAGGCGATAACGCGGATGGTGCCCTGGAAGAAGGAGTCACCGATGCCGGAAAGCGGACCCATGAGGGAGGTCTTGACCGCGTTGATCGAATCGGGATCGAAGTTCTCGGGATCCTTGGCGTACTCCTCCTCCATGGAGGCGGCGAGGCCCAGGATGAAAGCACTCGTCTGCGGGGTGCAGTTGTAGAACGCCATGTGACGGTGGTAAGCCTCTTTCTTAGCAGCGAGCTGCTTGGGGTCGGACTCATCCGGATAGAGGCGATCGAGCGTGGGAACCATGCCGTAGAGGAAGCCCATGTTCATCTGACGCTCGTAGTTCCAAGAGGCCTGGATGGCCCAGGAGCGCCAGAAGAACTGGCTGACCTTCTTGTTCAGGGACACGTCCTTGGTTGCGGTTGCCATAGTGTGTTCCTCCTTAGTCTTCGTCGTCTTCGAGCGGATCATAGTCGGAATCGACACCGGCGGCTGCATGGGAACCGTTGAACTTGAAGCCCATGAAGACGACAGCCAGGCACACACCGATCAGAGCGACCGCGATGACGGACAGGTTGAGGTAAGCGGCGAGCAGGAAACCGATGAACAGGAACGGAGTCATACCCTTCTTGATCATCATGGTGAGCAGCAGGGCCAAGCCGTAGGCGGTCATGATCTTGGTCGAAACGTTAAGACCAGTGGACAGCCACTCGGGAACCATGTTGACGATGGCCTGAACCAGGTCGGTGCCAACAAAGACGGCGAGGAAGATCGGCAGGAAGTACATGACAGCGTACAGACCGGAGCCGGCGCAGATGTGCATACGGCAGGCGGTCTTGAACTTTCCGTTATCGATCGCGCTATCTGCCACATGGGTGAGGGCGGCGATGATGGAACGGAACACGATACCGAGAAGCTGACCCAGGACGGCGACCGGGATGGCGATCGTCATGGCGGTCTCGGCGGAAGCATCGGTCAGGCACGCAAAGGCAGCGGCCACGATGCCGCCCAGGACCATATCGGGCGGAACGGCGGCGCCGACCTGCACCAGGCCCATGGACACGAGCTCGACGGCGGCACCGACGGCAAGGCCGGTGGGCACATCGCCCAGCAGCAGACCGACGAGCGTAGCGCCAACGAGGGGCTGCTCGAAGTTAAGACGACCGAGCAGGCGGGAGTCCCACATGCAGAACACGCCGACGAGGCCGACGAGCACCGCACTGATGAACGTATTCATACCCTTCTCCTTTCAGTCAGGCAAAAGCCTGGTTGATTACAGCTTGGCGTCGATGTCGACGCTCTGATACGTAGGGGTCTGCTGAACATAGAGCTTGATGCCCATGTCGAGCAGCTGATTGACGTCGGCCTTCTGGGTGGCGTCGAGGAAGACGGAGCTGTCCTTGCCGCCGACCTGATCGGCACCGTCGTGGTTGGCGGTGGCGCCCAGGTTGATGGCGTCGAGCTTGTAGCCCTGGCAGAACTGCAGCATCTCGGCAGTGTTGCCAAAGACGAACATGACGCGCTCGCCGAGGGTGTTGAGCTTGTCCATCTTGGCGAGGGCACGCTCGACGGTGAAGACGTTCAGGCGCACGCCCTGAGGCTTGGCCAGCTTAAGAGCACCCTTCTTGATGTCATCGTTGGCGGCAGCGTTGTCAACGACGATGATGCGCTCGGCCTGAACCTTGGTGGTCCAGGTAAAGACGACCTGGCCGTGCAGCAGACGGTAGTCAAGGCGTGCGAGGACGATCTTGGCGGGACCGGAGCTGTGACGGGGCGCCTTGGCCTTCTTGGCGGGAGCCGCGGCAGCCTCGACCGGTGCATTGGGGTTGGTCAGACCGGTGCGGGCCTCGTTGATGAGGGCCGCGAGCTCGGCACCCTTGATGGGGGCGGGGCTCATAGCGAGCGTCAGCGCCAGCGGAATATTGAAACCGCTGACAACCGTGAACTTCGTGCCGTTCTTGGAAAGCTCGACCATGTTGTTGTTGACCGAGCTGCCGAGCATATCGGTCAGCACATAGACGGTGTCGTCCGCGTTGAACGTGGCGATCATGGCGTCCACCTTGTTGGTGATGGGCTCCTTGTCGTCACGAGCAAGCGACACGACGTGGACGTTCGACACGTCGCCGAGAACCATCTCGAGCGTGTCTTTGGCGCCTGCGGCCAGGCCGCCATGAGATGCGAGAATGATCTGATTCATCTTGCCTCCTCCTTTTCGTTATGGTCATTATAACGTCTTATACGTTGCTTATATTGCTAATTAGTATAAAGACCGTTCGCGGGTGAAAATCGACCGTTGACGGGTTTAACGTACTCGAAACGTTTGGCTGGGTAGGCCGGCGCTAGCTGGATAACCCCAGGTCAGACCCTGCGCGCAATCCCCTATCGCACGAAGTACCAGGGGCTTTCCTGTACGGTGGGTTCCAGCGCAATGCCGGTGCGTTCCTTAAACAGATCCATGTCCTGAGATTTTTCGGTCCACCACGCGTTGGGCTTAAAGGTCATGCTCTCAATGACATGACCGACAAACACACTGTTGCGCAGCTTGGAGAAGTCGGTGTTCATAATCAGGATGGACGCGAGCACCAGCACGATGCCCAGGACTTTAATCGCGCCGGCGGGCTCGGCGTAGACACCAATGCCCACCAGTACGGTGACGACCGTCTCGAAAGACATTACGACGGGAACTTTCGACGTCTCGAGCCCCATGGACAGACCCTGCATATATAAGATGTAAGCCACGGCTGTGGGGATGAGTCCAAAGCCAAGGAACAGCAGCAGCAGCTGTGGCGACATTGCCGCGGCGACATCCGGCCACGGAGCCGCGATAGCTGCCATAACCGCACCGCCAAAAACAAAACCCCAAAACGTGACGGCCAGCGGGTGGACCGTCTTGGTTGCTATCCGGCTAAACACCGCGAGCGACGCCCCACAAAAGCCTGCAATCACGCCCGACGTGACGCCCCAAACCGAAAAATGGAAACCGGAAAGGTCGCCATTGGTCACTGCAAGTACACAGCCACCTATGTTAAAAGCGATGGCAACGAGCTTGTTGGGGGTCACGTCCTCGCGATAAAGCACGCGGCCGAGCACGACGCCAAACACCGGCGAGGTATAGAGCAGCACCGAGGCCGTGGACATGCCCACCTCGCCCATGCACTCGTAATAGCAGGTGTTGGCGGCGGCCAGACCGACGATACCGACAAGCGCGCAGGGAACAAGCTCTTTAGGGCTTGCCTTGAACAGTGCCAGCGGACCCTGAGCCACGGTAGACCCCTCACCCGGACGGCAGCCCATAAACATCAGGACCGGCGCCAAGATAAGCGCTCCGACCAACAAGCGAAAGGCAGCCATGCTCTGGGACGAAACGCCCATGGCCGAGATGCCGTTTACAAAGATTCCGATGCTGCCCCACATAAGCGCGGCGATCAGCACCAGCACATAGCCCAGATTGCTTTTCTTCAACGCAGCCTCCTCGGTATTGTTTCCAATATGTTTCACACTACGTTATAGTCGTTATATACATTTTTCAAGACACAAATCGGCGAACGGAAAAGTGATCCGCTGGGGACGGAGGAAAACGGATCACTTGGCGATTGCGGTGAAATAGTTCCTAAATAGAGGCCTCAGACCCCTAAACGGGGGTGCGGACGATTTCTTGGACCGC
>CATYDM010000058.1 GCA_958405195.1 uncultured Collinsella sp. | reverse complement strand
GCAGGAAGCTTGGATACGCCTAGGCGCGGTCCAAGAAATCGTCCGCACCCCCAAACAGTCCCTATTTCACCGCAACTGCGTTGGGGCGTAACCGGGGCACAAAGCTGCGGCACCGCTTGGAGGAAAAGACCGGAAGCAAGGGTCCATTCCTCCAGACGGCGCCGCAGCTGTTTTGATGGCTCGGCTTTTACCGAAGTGACTCAGTTGAGCGCGACTGCCAGCCGATTATACAAAGCGGCTCGGGGGCGTGTCGCTTCCGTCACGTTCTATCAGCATACAAGACGGTTTTGGTTCTTGCTCGTGACGGAAACGGCGCGCTTCCGAGCCGCTTTAAAAGAAAGGGGGCGAGGTCTAGGGCACGCCCCCTTTCACGATAGAGAGCTAAACCTAGCCGCGGACCTTCTTGACGACGTCCATGGCCTCGCGGGCGATCTGCTCGACCTTGGAGAAGTCGCCGTCGGCAAACAGGGCCGGCTTGACCATCCAGGTGCCACCGCAGGCGATGATGGCGGAGGAGCTCAGGTACTCCTCGACGTTGGCGGTGCTCACGCCGCCGGTAGGCATAAAGCGGTGACCGACAAACGGAGCGGCGAGGGCCTTGATGGTATTCAGGCCGCCATACTGGGACGCGGGGAAGAACTTGGTGACCTTGAGGCCCAGGTTCTCGGCTGCGGTGACCTCGGAAGGGGTCACGGTGCCGGGAAGGACGGGCAGCTCGATGTCGATGCAATGCTTCACGACGTCCTCGTTGTAACCCGGGGAGACGATGAACTTGGCACCGGCGGCGCGGGCCTGCTCAACCTGCTCGACGGTCAGGACAGTGCCGGCGCCAACGCACATCTCGGGCTCGGCCTCGGCCATAGCGGCGATGCACTCGGCGGCGCAGGCGGTGCGGAAGGTGACCTCGGCGGACTTCATGCCAGCTGCCATAAGGGCGTGGGCGAGCGGAGCGGCGTCCTCGACCTTGTCGAGCACGACGACCGGCACGATGCCCAGGGACTCAAGCGTGGTATAGAACTGATCGAACATGATGTTCCTTTCGATGTGTGGCGCGCATGGGCGCGTGATTGCCAAATGTGCTGGTCAGGAGCCGATTTTGGATTGGTTATCGGAGGCACTGCTTGGGGTTCAAGCAATTCCAAAACCGGCTGCTCGACCAGTCATGTAGGGAATGCCAGGCAAAACCGGAATGGGACTGGTGGTTTTGCCCGACCGGAGGAATCGGGGAGCGGGCCGCAGGGGTATGGGTATGGGAAACTGCAGCCCGCGGAATGGAGACGGACTAGCGCGCGACGCGGGTGCCACCGTCGGCGGCGGATGCCACGGCTGCAATCTCGCCTGCGGTCACCAAGTTGGAATCGCCCTTGATGGTGAGCTTGAGGATCGAGGCTGCAATCGCGTAGTTGACGGCGTCCTGCGGGTCAAAGTCGTTGATGAGGGCATGGACGAGGCCGGCGTTGAAAGCGTCGCCGGCGGCAACACCCTCGAGCACGTGTACGTCGTGAGCAGGGGAGAACCAGTGCTCGCCACTCTCGGCGTCAAAGAGCATGCCCATCCAGATGGAGCGCTCGACGCAGGAGATGTTGCGAACGACCGAGGCAACCTTTTTGCAGCCGTACTCGGCGCAGATCTGGCGGGCCATCTCGACGTAGGTGTCGCGCTCCTCGATGCCGTGGGCAAGGGAGCCAGAGACGCAGGTCATGCCAAGGCCGGCAGGCGCATCCTCGTCGTTGGCGATGCAGATGTCGACGAGCGGCAGGAGTTCCTTCATGGTGGCCTGCGATTTCTCGGGCGACCACATCTTGCCGCGATAGTTCACGTCGCACACGGTGGTGATGCCCTTGGCGCGGCAGACGGCGAGCGCCTCCTTGCAGGCGGCGGCCATCTCGTCGGAGACGGCGGGGGTCACGCCGGAGAAGTAGAAGACATCGATGCCCTTGAGGATCTCGTCCCAGTCAAAAACATCGCGCTTGGCCATGTTGATGGCAGAGAACTTGCGGTCGTAGACGCAGCCGTTGCCGCGCTGCGAGGCGCCGACCTCAAACACATAGGAGCCAAGACGGTCGCCCTGACGCACGACGCGCGTTGTGTCGACGCCGTAGGCCTTCAGCGAGCGCAGCGCGCACTCGCCTAGGCGGTTGGCCGGAACAACGGAGACGTAAGCGGCCTTGTCGCCCTGGTAGGCCAGGGAAAGCGCAGTGTTGGCCTCGGCGCCGCCGTAGCGGACGTCAAACTCGGTTGCCTGCTCAATACGCAGGTGGTCTTTGGGTGAGAGTCTCATCATGATCTCGCCGAAGGTAAGAACCGTTTTACCCATGGTCGCGCAGCTCCTTTTACTCGTGCGTACACCTTTGATATGGCGTTGGCACGCAGGTGCCAAGACGGTAGGGTGCGTCTTTGCACCTGCGTGCCAACGCTCGCCGAAATCGGTTTACGAAATCGGTTTCGTTTCGAGTTGTAGTATACTCACCTACAGCGTTTTGCAACCGAGATTTTTAAAAAATGCCTAAAATGGCTCAGACTGCCGACATTGGGAAACGGGGTGCGCTATGGCGCAGATGAGAATCAAGGACATTGCCGCCGAGGCGGGCGTGAGCCCGGCCACGGTCTCGCGCTATCTCAACAACCGCCCCGGGCAAATGACCGAGGAGACCCGTGCTCGCATCGCGGCAGTTATCGAGCGCACCGGCTATCGCCCACGTGCCGCCGCGCGCAATCTGCGCAGCTCGCGTACGAACCTCATCGGTGTGATTCTGGCTGACATCGCCAACCCGTTCTCGAGCGCCATGCTCGAGGGCCTTTCCGCCAGCGCCGCGGCGCGCGGCTGCTCGCTCATGACGGCCATTAGCGGCAACGACCCCGCTAAGGAAGCGGAGTCGCTCACCAGACTTATCGATGCCGGCGTGGACGGCCTGGTCGTCAACACCTGCGGAGGCAATGACGAGGCGATCGCCGCGGCAGCGGGACGTCTGCCCGTCGTGCTGCTCGACCGCGACGTTGCCGACGGCGGTGTTGACCTGGTGACATCTAACAACCGTGAGCTGGTCGCCGGCTTGGTAGACGCCTTGGCAGCTGCGGGCAGCGAGCGCCTGTGCCTGCTCACCGAGGCAAGCGACGATAGCCCCGTGCGTCGAGAGCGCGCCGAGGCCTTTGCCGACGAGCTTTCGCGCCGCGGCCTTGCGGGCGAGGTCGTCACCCTGGCCGACGGTGGCGCCACGGGCGTTGGCCGTTTGGACGAGACCATCCGCGGCTATGCGGGCAAAAAGCTCGGCCTCATTGCTGTCAACGGCCTGGTTTTCCTACGTCTGACCGAGGCGCTGGCGCAGCTTGGTCCCTCGCTGCCGGCTGGGCTCAAGATCGCGACGTTTGACGACTACCCCTGGAACCATGTGCTCTTTGGCGGCGTCACCACGGCCGCGCAGGACACCCTCACCATTGCCGAGCGCGTAGTCGAGCGCCTTTCCGAGCGCATCGACGTCGTTACCACCACCGTGGGCGAGGCCGCAAAGCTGGCGCCCAAACGCATCGAGATCCCCGGCCACATCGAACACCGCGCATCAACCTCGCGCTAGCCGCTCGTTCGCAACTGCCTGTTCGCGCACGTTTTTTGAGCGCTTGATACGCTTTAACCCTGCGGAAACATTTTTCTGCGATAGTATCTGCGATATAGACCAGTCGAAACCCGCCCGAAAGAAAGGGGAGCGACATGAACCAGCAGAACATCGATTACGTACTCCGCTCCGTAGAGCAGCGTGACATCCGCTTTGTGCGTCTGTGGTTTGTCGACATTCTCGGCCGCCTCAAGAACTTTGCCATTAGCCCCGAGGACCTCGAGGTCGCTTTTGAGGAGGGTATTGGCTTTGACGGCTCGGCCATCGAGGGCTTTGCCACGCCCGAGGAAGCCGACATGCTCGCGTTTCCCGATGCTTCGACCTTTCAGATTCTGCCGTGGCGTCCGAGTCACAACGGCGTCGCCCGCGTGTTCTGTGACGTGTACACTCCCGATCGCAAGCCGTTTGCCGGCGACCCGCGCGATGCCCTGCGCCGCATGTTCTACAAGGCCGAGAAGGCCGGCTATCTGCTCAACGTGGGCGCCGAGCTGGAGTATTACTATTTCCCCGACGAGCACACCCCCGAGCCGCTCGACAACGTGGGCTACTTCGATCTTTCGGTGAGCGATGCCGCTCGCGACCTGCGTCGCAACACAGTCCTCACGCTCGAGAAGATGTCCGTGCCCGTGGAGTACACCTTCCACGCCGCCGGCCGCTCACAGCACGGCATGAGCCTGCGCCACGCCGAGGCCCTGAGCATGTCCGACGCCATCACCACGGCCAAGCTCATCATTAAGCAGCAGGCCTACGAGAGCGGTTGCCACGCCTCCTTTATGCCCAAGCCGTTGGCGGGCGAGGACGGCAGCGCTATGTTCCTGTGCCAGTCGCTATTCGACCACGACGGCAACAACGTCTTTTGGGGCGAGGACGACGAGAAGTACCATCTTTCCGACGTCGCCAAGCACTACATGGCCGGCATCCTGGCGCATGCCCGCGAGATTAGCGCCATCACCAACCCCACGGTCAACTCGTACAAGCGCATCACCACGGGCGGCGACTCCGTGCCGCAGTACGCCACGTGGGGCCTGCGCAACCGCGCGAGTATGGTCCGCATCCCGGTCTACAAGCCCGGCAAGCAGCTGTCCACGCGCATCGAGCTTCGCAGCCCCGACCCCATGGCCAACCCGTACCTGGTCAACGCCGTCACGCTGGCGGCTGGTCTGGACGGCATCGAGCGCAAGCTGGAGCTCCCGCCCGAGGCAACGGCCGAGACGCTCAAGCTCACCGACCGCCAGATGGTCGAGGCCGGCTACACGCCGCTGCCGCGTTCGCTCAAAGAGGCGCTCGACGTGTTTGAGGACTCGCAGTTTATGAAGGATGCCCTCGGCGAGCATATCCATAGCTTCTTCCTCAAAAAGAAGCGCGACGAGTGGCATAAGTTTGAGTCTACGATCACCGAGTGGGAGATCAAGCACTACCTGGCGAACTCCTAATCGCGCTGGCTTGTTCCAGTACGATTGAGCTCATTTCCTTGGAGGCCGATATGTCCGAAAAGAGTGCCCTGTTCATGGCGCGCACGACGCGCTTCCACGAGTTTGCCCGCAGCTTGACGACCACCCTGGGTGTCGAGGTGAGCCTGGCTACCCCCGATTCGCCGACTGCGGCGCACGACTTTGACCTGCTGATCCTCGATTCCGACGGCATCCGCAGCGACCGCATCGATCAGATTGCCAAGTGGCTTGACGATCGTGGCGGCGTCCCCATGTTGGTGATCGTCGACGACGAGGCGCTCGGCACCCTGCGCCTGCCGAATCACGCGCATGCCGACTTTGTATGCCCTACGGCGACGCCCAACGAACTCAAGGCTCGCGCACAGCGCCTGATGGGCGAGGAGGAGACCGTCACCGCCGACGATGTGCTCAACATCGATAACCTCGAGATTAACCTGGCCACCTATCAGGTGACGCTCGATGATGAGCCCATCGACCTGACGCTGATGGAGTACTCGCTGCTGAGCTTTTTGGCGACGCACCCCAACCGTGCCTACAGCCGCGAGGTGCTGCTGCACCGCGTGTGGGGCTTTGAGTACTGCGGCGGCACGCGCACCGTCGACGTGCACATTCGACGCATCCGTTCCAAGGTGGGCCCGCAGATCGCAGCACATATCACCACCGTCCGTGGCGTGGGTTATCTGTTTAAGGACTAGATTTCCACCACAAAGGGGACAGGCACCTTCGTGGTGGTTTTGCCGCAGATGCGGGTTCCTTTCGGGTCTGCGGCAGAACTTAAGCCTTCCTAAAAGATTGCGTTCTCATACACGTTCGCCCGCATATTGGGGTACAACTCAACGTGAGCAATGATGGCCCGCCACATGTTTGGCGGGCCTTTGGTTATTTGACGAAAGGATCGCAGCTATGAGCGAGTACGATTCCCAGCGTCCCCAGGATGCGGGCCACGCCGGCGAGACGCAGCAGCAGCCGCGTGTGCAGGTGGAGTCGACGCCTGCCGACAGCAACATTCCCTATGTGCAGGCCTACGACACGCAGACCGGCAAGCCGCTGGGCGGTGCGCAGGTCGTGAACAAGCACACAGTGGTCAAGACCAAGACCAAAAAGCTGCCGATCTTTATTACGGCACTCGCCGGCTGTGCCTGCGGCGCCCTGCTGGTCATCGCGCTCATTATGAGCGGTACGCTCGATATCGGTGGCGGCAAGAATGCCGTGACGGCGGGTGCTTCGGGTTCGTCGACGCAAAAGATTACGATTGATTCCGAGGACACCACGCTGGCCGAGGCCGTTTCTGCCAAGGCATTGCCCTCCGTGGTTTCCATTACCGCCACTTCGAGCGGCAGCCAGAATGGCTCGCTTTCGCAGTCTGCCGACGAGTCGGATAGTTCGGGCAGCGTCGGTTCGGGCGTGGTGCTCGATACCGAGGGCCACATCCTCACCAACAACCACGTGGTCGATGGTTACGACCAGTACGTGGTGACCATGGACGACGGCACCACCTATGAGGCCGAGTTCGTGGGCAACGACGCCTCGAGCGACCTGGCCGTCATCAAGCTCAAGGACGCCGACGCCTCCAAGCTTACGCCGATCGAAATTGGCGACTCCTTCAAGCTCAACGTTGGCGAGTGGGTCATGGCGATCGGCTCGCCGTTCGGCAACGAGCAGTCTGTCTCCACGGGTATCGTGTCGGCGCTCTACCGCTCCACGGCCATGAGCTCTACCAGCGGCAACACTATCTATGCCAACATGATTCAGACCGATGCCGCCATCAACCCGGGCAACTCCGGCGGCGCGCTCGTTAACGACAATGGCGAGCTTGTGGGCATTAATTCGCTCATCGAGAGCTATTCGGGCTCCAGCTCGGGCGTGGGCTTTGCTATTCCCGTTAACTACGCCAAGAACATTGCCGACCAGATCATCGACGGCAAGACGCCGGTTCATCCGTACCTGGGCGCCACGCTTTCGAGCGTCAATGCGCTCAATGCCCGTACCAACAAGCTCAGCACCGATAGCGGCGCCTACGTGGCAAGCGTCGTCGAGGACGGTCCCGCTGCCAAGGCCGGCATCCAAGAGGGCGATGTCATTACCAAGCTGGGCGACGATGAGATTACGAGCGCCGATGGCCTGATCATCGCTCTGCGCAGCCACGAGGTGGGCGAGAAGGTCGAGATCACGCTCATGCGCGGCAAGGAAGAGAAGAAGGTCACGGTTGAGCTGGGCTCTGACGAGGAGCTGCAGAGCCAGCAGCAGGACGACAGCGCGACCGACACCGGCAACGGCGGCATTACTGACGAGCAGTTGCGCCAGTATCTGGAGGAGCTGCTGGGCCAGCAGGGCCAGGGCTACGGCCAGGGCTACTAACGAGCCGCACATACCGATGCCAGAGGGGGCTGTCCCGTCAATGCGGGACAGCCCCCTCTTTTCTCATCGATCCGTTGGGGATGGAGGAAAACGGATCATTTTGGTTAGTCTTCGTCGCTGGGAAGGCTTCCAAATGCCTCGATGTACTCTTCGTCTGACATCCAGTCAATGATGTCGCCAGGTTTGCAGTGAAGTGCCTCGCACATCGCGGTCAACGTCGAAAAGCGAATGCCCTTGAGCCGCCCCGTTTTAATGCGCGAAACGTTAACGGGCGAGATGCCGATAATGTCGGCAAGTTCTTGAGAGGACATTTTGCGATCCGCCATGACGCGATCGAGTCTCATGACGATTGGCATGCTGCCCTCCTTCTAAATAATGGCGTCAACGTCCGACTGCAAGAGTCGCCCGTACTCAAAGATAGCCGAAAGGGATAGCGCAAACAAAGCGAGAACCAGTGTCCAAGCGTTAAAACCAAAGATACCAATTGCAGTAATACTGACGTCGTTGGGGAGCTGGACGGCACACAGGTTATCGAAGGTAATCGAGACAATTGAAGAAATGAGCAGCAGAAGCCCAACAACCAGAAAACGCCGGCATTGTTTTCGCGTGAATATCGACTGAGTACTGACGACGTCAAAGCAGAAGTTCAAGTAGACAATCAGGCATGCGATTGAGAGCGCCAGGGCCAGAACATCGCGGATGGCAAGTGCGGTAAGGACGGCGCTCGGAATGGACTCACCATTAATATAGAAGGGAGTGGGTGCAAAGAGCACCTCCCGCGCCTCGTTGGCAACGCTGAACGCTGAGAAGGCCGCCATGATTGCTGCGACAGACAAAGTGGCGAGCAACATCACATTGCTAAAACAGCATCGTTTATCTGAGCTTTCCATAATTAACCCCAAAAAGGCTGCGGCAATGCCGCAGCCAAAAAATCCTAAGCATAGATAGTTCTTGCTTCAGAATGCCAACTGCCGTTGTAATAGTAAGTAACAGTTACGACGACGCTTCCGTTGCTGAGTCCGTATCTATAAGTCCAGCTGATGTTGCTTACTCGAGAATTGGAGGTCCAGTTCTTTATGGATTTGATGCCTGTTATCGTTCCATAGGTATCGTTAACAGTGTAAGTAACATGGAGCCTGACGCCGTTCGAATAGGCGAGGGTGGTTTCGGCGGTGTAGATTGAACGACTTTCGGCAACTGGTGAAATGATAGAGGAATGGGTTTCTGCTGCGAAGGCGGGCTGCGCGGTCATGCACGATAACCCAACAAGGCAGACGGCGAGTAAATAAGCAACCTTTTTCATCATTGGCTCCTAACTGTCTGGTGATTATTTTT
>CATYDM010000057.1 GCA_958405195.1 uncultured Collinsella sp. | reverse complement strand
AACTTGAGGGCAAGAGGGCAGCCGGTCGTGTCAATTCCGGTCTAACAGAGCCTTAAATAATCATTTGGCTGCCCGCTGGCTAAGTGAGTAGACTTTTTTTGGAAATGCCGAGCACCCAACATATTTGCCTCAATAAAACCGCAGGTCACAGACTTGTGCTCTGTTGGTGTGGTCGGGGATTCGGTAAAAGTCTACTCACTTAGTTTTGCGTGATGAATATTGTCCGCAACGAGACCCCAGACGGGGTGATTCCATCGCAAATTCCGGTGACCGGGCAGCTAATTAGGCGCCGTATGGGTTGCGGTCGCGTTCGATGCGTTGGCGGATGTGGGCGTACTCGATAATCAGTAGCACCAGGAGTAGGGCCATGATGGCTAGGTAGCTCACCACAGCGCCCATCAGACCCAGCAGCTTAATCAAGATCACCGGCAGCACCACGCTTACGGCGAAGCAGATCAGGTAGATCTTGGTGACGTCTCCAGCGTGGCGTAGCACCGTGATGATGGCGTAGATAAAGTCGATGGCCGCGGTGACGCCGCCGGCGACGACCATCAGCAACGCCAGCGTACGGTAGCGCTCAAAGCTGAGGCCGTACATAAAGCTCATGAGGGGGATGCCGGGACCTGCCATAAATGCGGCGCACGCGCCGGTGATGACCACGATCAGCGCCATAACGGCAACAATAATCAGGTCAAAGCGACGACGCTTGCGAGGATTAGCCCAAATGCTCGACAAGCGCAGGAGCTGCGGTTTATAGATAAATCCAATGCTCAGCAAAATAGCCTGCGCCGGAAAGAACAGAGCATTAAAGTACAGCTGATATTTGTATGCCAGCGTGCCTTCCATCACAAACTTGGGCATGCTCTCAATTAGGTTGAACAGGAACAGTGCACCAAAGAGCGGGGCGCACTGGACAAACAGGTGGCCGACCTCGCGTAGGCTCACGCGGCGCGATTTTTCGGTCTCGAGCAGGGCGAGCGGCGCGGTGACCAGCACGAGCGAGGCGATGGTGGTGACACCCATGGCCATGGCCGCGATGGGCATGCTGCGCGTGAGGAACAGCGCCACGCTGAAGACCGCGATGACGCCGACGGAGCGTAGCGTTTGGCTCATGCCGGCCAGGTAGAGCTTGTCGGCCTGCTGCAGGCGGCCCTCGTACACGTCCGCCACGCCGTCGATCACCTTGTACAGGTAGACGCCCAGGCCGATTGTCGCCATCTGCGCGTCATAGCCGCGAGCGCTGCTGTACATGAGGCCGCAGCCTAGGGCGAGCGCTCCACAAAGCCAGCGGTTGAGCTGGTAGGAGGCAAAGGACGTCTTTTCGTCGATGTCTGAGACCTGGAAATTGCGCACGCCGTAGTTGCATACGATCATGATGAGCGTGCCGGTGACGAAGGCGATGGAGAACTTACCGGCCTCCTCGGCACCCGCGAGCTGTGTCGACACGATGGTGAGCAGAGGAAACACCATGCCCCACACGGCGGTGCCCAGGGTATTCCAGAGATAGTCGCGGCGGGTGGCGTGCTCCTCGTATTCCGCTTCCTGCATGGAGAAGCCGCCGCCGTAGACGGCGCCGAACAGACGGTTCCACCAAGCGTTGACCATGCGGCGGACGGGGCTGGGCTCCCGATCGCGTTCGCGCCGGCGAGGGCGCGTGGCCTGACTGCTGTCGGGGCCGCCGGCGTTGCGCTGGCTCAGCTCCTGGATGCGCGCGAGCTCTTCGGCCGTGTGGGAGGCGGGGAACAGGCCGTTCTCGATGCGGCCGCCCTGGGCCTTCGCGGCGCCGTCTTTCGATGCAGCGGGGTTGGAGATGCCGTTACGGCGGGCGATGGCGCGGCGAATGCTATCGAGGGGCGTGATGCTCAAAGCGGGGTCCTTTCTATTGCTGCGCTCTAGTATAGACACCGCGGTGTTCGCTCGTGTTTTTGAACAGGTTGTTCGATAATTTCGGCGGCGCCATTCGGTAGTCGGCACTTAGGGACGTTCCTTATGTGCCGGCACTTTGGGAACGTCCCTAAGTGCCGGCATCCGGGGACACTCCTTGAATGTTGCCTGTTCAAGAGTGTCCCCAATGACTAGTCGTTTAAGAACGTCCCCAATGACTGGGCCGCTTGCCTGCGATTTTTGACCGTTGGGCGGGCTTGCCGCCCTTGCCGCAAAAACGTTTTTGCATATCGGGTACAACGGGCTTTACGTGAGTAAAGTGCGCGCCGCGTCCACGTGCCGCGTTTTTAAAGGAGGCCCCATGCCTGGTGTTACCCCTGCAGAAGTTCTGTCCAATTTTGGTATTACGCTGGTCGAAGATCCCGCCGAGAATCAGCCCCGCCTGCTGGTCGATCTACCCGCCGCGGAGCTCATCGAGCACGCCATCCGCCGCGAAGAAGGCTGCATGGCATCCAACGGCGCGCTGGTGATCGAGACGGGGGAGCGTACCGGCCGTTCACCCAACGATCGCTTTATCGTTGACACGCCCGATGTGCACGAAAAAATCGCCTGGGGCGCGGTCAACCGCCCGCTGTCCGTCGAGAGCTATGAGGCCATCAAGGCCGGCATCGTTGACTATCTCAACGAGCGCGACGTGTTCGTCACCCGCGGCATGGCAGGCGCCGACCGCAACCACACGCGTCGACTGCTCGTTGCCTGCGAGCGAGCCAGCCAGGCACTCTTTATCAAGCAGATGCTCGCCCGCCCGCTTGCCCGCGAAATCGCGCGCACCGGCGAGCCCGACTTCTGCGTGCTCGCAGCGCCCGGTTACCAGTGCGACCCCGCCATCAAGGGCCTCAACTCCAGCGCCGCGGTGGTCATCAACTTCCAGGAACGCGTGATTCTGGTCGCCGGCACCGGCTACTCCGGCGAGATTAAAAAGTCGATCTTTAGCGTCATGAACTATCTGCTGCCCGTCGAGGACGACGTGCTGCCCATGCACTGCTCGGCCAGCATGGATCCCGTCACGCACGAGACCGCCGTGTTCTTTGGCCTGTCCGGCACCGGCAAGACCACGCTTTCGGCCAATCCCACGCGCCTGCTGATCGGCGACGACGAGCACGGTTGGTCCGACATGGGCATCTTCAACATTGAGGGTGGCTGCTACGCAAAATGCGAGGGTCTGGACGCCTTCCACGAGCCCGAGATCTTCAACGCCGTCCGTTTTGGCGCCATTTGCGAAAACGTGGTGCTCGACGAGAACCGCAAGCCCAACTACGACGACATTTCGATCACGCACAACACGCGCGTGGCCTATCCCGTGGAGCACATTCCTAACGCGTGGACTAAGGGCATGGGCACCACCCCGAGCGTCGTGTTGTTCCTGACTTGCGACGCTTTTGGCGTGCTGCCGCCCATCTCGCGCCTGACGGCCGATGCCGCCATGTACCACTTTGTGACGGGCTTTACGGCTAAGATTCCTGGCACCGAGGTCGGCGTCACCGAGCCCACGCCCACGTTCTCTTCGCTGTTCGGCGAGCCGTTTATGCCGCTCGACCCCATGGTTTACGCCAAGATGCTCGGCGAGCGCATCGCCGACGGCCGCACGCGTGTGTACCTGGTCAACACCGGCTGGATCGGCGGCGGCTACGGCGTGGGTCATCGCATCGAGCTTGCCTACACGCGCTCACTGGTCGCTCGCGCCCTCGACGGTACCATCGAGGACAGCGAGTTCGTGCACGACGACATCTTTAACGTCGACATTCCCACGACGTGCCACGGCGTGCCCGATGGCATCCTGGTGCCGCGCCAATGCTGGCAGAGCACCGCGCGCTATGACGAGGCCGCGCACAACCTGGCGGTGATGTTCGAGGAGAACTTCGAGAAGAAGTACTCGCACCTGCCCGAGTCCGTCAAAGCCGCCGGCCCGCACGCTCAGGTGCACGCCGACGCCCGTCATCGCGGCCGCGGGCTGCTGGGACTTCGCCACTAGCTTCGCCGTGAGTCCATATCCACCACAAAGGGGACAGGCACCTTTATGGTGGTTTTGCTCGCGTGGATGACTCGGGTTACAATACGCCTGACATATCGTCCCCTTCTCCGGATGGGGACAGCGCAAGCGTTCTTGTGACGGCACCGTAGGACTTTGAAGGTGGCCGTTGTAAGGGCGCTTTTTGTTTAGGCGCCCTCACTCGGGTGCGCACAATGAAGGGAGAGCGTATGAAGAGCTTTATTGCCGAGGATTCATTTTGGGAGCTGTTTCCGCAGGCAGCGGTCGGTGTTGTGGTCGTGGAGGGCATGAAGCCCACGGCTCAGATTCCTCAAGAGGACGTGGATGCGATTGCGGCGTTGCTCGACCGCGCCAATATCGATGCGGAGCGTCATCTGACCAGTGACACTATCAGCGAGAACGCACCGGTCAAGGCATGGCGCGAGGCCTATCGTCTGTTCAAGACCAAGAAAGGCGCGCGCTGCTCGATCGAGAACTTACTCAAACGCGTGCTCAAAGGCAAGCCGGTGGGCCACATTACGCCCGCGGTTGATATTTACAACACGGTGTCGCTGACCTACGCGCTGCCCGTGGGAGGCGAGGATCTACATGCGATCGAGGGAGACCTTCGCTTGAAGGTGACCGACGGTGGCGATGCGTTCTTGCCGCTTGGCGAGGAGGCGGACGATTCGACGCTGCCCGGCGAGCTCGCCTACATCGACGATGCGGGCGCTGTGTGCCGCTGCTGGAACTGGCGCGACGGCGTTCGCACGGCGCTGTCCGATGATTCGGCCGATGCGTTCCTGGCGATTGAGTGCGTGGAGCCCGAGCGGATGGGGGATTGCCAGGCTGCGATCGATCGCTTAGCCGAGCTGCTCGAGCGCTATCTGGGAGCGACGGTTGTCGTTAAGACGCTTGTGACCCGCGACAACCCGCGCGTGGAACTGTAGCTCGGCCCAAACCACCACAAAGGTGCCTGTCCCCTTTGTGGTGGTTTTTATGTTGATGGGTTAACAAATGGGGTATTTGGGTACGGGTGTCGCCTTATGCGACTAAGATGTTTACCCGTAAGCATTATGCAAGCGAAAGGCGGTCGTCTCCCATGCAGCAGAACGACGAGACACGTTTCGAGGACTTTGTCGGACTGATCAGCGGGCTCTACAAGGAGATTCAGCGCATTAAGACATCCGAGGGCGCAAGGCTGGGCCTCAAGGGCTCCGACGTTATGTGCCTGTACTATCTTGAGCGCAGCAAGGACGGCCTGACTGGCGCTGACCTGGCTCGCATGGCAGGCGTGACCCGCGCCGCCGTCTCGCGCACACTGGCACATCTGGAGGAAGGCGGCTACGTCGAGGTCGATGACTCGGGTGATGCGGCCGTCAAGTACCGTGCCCCGGTGCGCCTGACTGCCCTGGGCGGCGAGAGCATGAGCGAGGCCGATCGCATCATTCGCGAAGTGCTCGACACCACCGGTAAGGCCATGGGCGTGGAGCAGCGCGAGCAGATGTACGCGTCGCTGCGCACGATTCTCAATACCTTGCGCGAGATCTAAGGCCGCCAAGGTATTTGCTTCCCATTAACAACTGCATAGTCCCGTTTGAGCGCGTATACCGTGCCGGGGCATTGCTGTCAAAATTCCCCGCGCGAGACCTGCGCAAGAAAGGATTCGCTATGTCCGTCCGCATTATTACCGATTCCGCAAGCGATATGTCGCCGGCCGAGCACCCAGCACTGGCCGTTTTGCCGCTGTCCGTCACCTTTGGCACCGATGTGTACATGGATGGCATCGACATCGATCACCAGCGCTTTTACGAGATGCTCGTGGAGCGCGATGAGCTGCCCAAGACCGGCCAGGTCAACCCGTACGCGTTTTCGCAGGCCATCGCCGAGGCGCGTGAGGCCGGCGACGAGGCCGTGATTATTACCGTGGGCGCTAAGCTTTCCGGTACCAATCAGAGTGCCCGTACCGCACTTGCCGAGGCGCCGGGCGGCGACGTGTTTGTGGTAGACAGCAACAACGTCACCCTGGGTGAGCGCGTCCTAGTCGAGTATGCCCTGCGCCTGGTGGACGAGGGCCGCAGTGCAGCTCAGATCGCGGCGGCGGTCGAGGCTGTGCGCGACCGCGTGGTGGTTATCGGCCTGCTCGAAACGCTGGAGTACTTGGTGCGCGGCGGTCGTCTGTCTGCTGCGGCCGGCGCCGTGGGTACGCTGCTCAACGTAAAGCCCGTGGTGGCTGTCGAGGACGGTCTGATCGTGCAGCTGGGTAAGGCGCGCGGTTCCAAGAACGGCCGCAATCTGCTCAATCAGAAGGTCGAAAAAGCGGGCGGCATCGACTTTTCCATGCCGCTGGCGCTCGGCTATACGGGCCTTTCGGATGCGGTGCTCAAGAAGTATATCGAGGACAGCGCGGCACTTTGGGCTGGCCACACCGAGGGCGAGTTGCCCGTTCACACCATCGGCGCCACCATCGGCACCCACGTAGGCCCCGGCGCCGTCGCCGTAGCCTTCTTCCAGCCCGCCAACTAACCGATCTGCCATAAACCACCACAAAGGGGACAGGCACCTTTGTGGTGGTTTATGCTTTTCCGGGTGGAAGGGAGCGAGCAATGGCGTCTGAGGGCTTTTTTGAACGGGTGTACGAGGTGGTCGAGCAGATCCCCGAGGGGATGGTCGCCACGTATGGTCAGGTGGCGCTGCTTGCCGGTCGTCCACGAAGTGCGCGGTACGTGGGGTATGCCCTGCATAGTAATCCGCGTCCCGGCGAGATTCCCTGTCACCGCGTGGTGTTTGCCGACGGGCACATATGCGAGGGCTTCGCTTTTGGCGGTCCCGATGCTCAACGTGAGCTTTTGCTAGGGGAGGGTGTGGCGTTTAAGGACGACATGCACGTTGACTTGGCCGCCTGTCGCTGGCCTGCCGGACTCTAACGGTTCTGACGTAGCTAAAACCACCACAAAGGTGCCTGTCCCCTTTGTGGTGGTTTTACGTTGTAGGTTTACCGGGGCTAACTTATGGAGAAGCTATGGCGGCACATATTGACGCTAGAAAGTAAACCACGGTGAACTATATTGGTTTCATCAACGGAGCAGGCAATAGGCGATGAAAAAGCCTGCCCTGTTGAGTTTGATTCGCATTCCTCCCCTCTGTGCGATTCAACGGTGTACTTCGGGAACAGGCCCGCTGGCAACTAACTGCCGGCGGGCCTGTTCCTGTTTGTCGGGGGAGTGCGAGGGGCGGAGCCGAACAGGTCGGGCACCAAAAAAGGCGGACGCCGTAGCGCCCGCCCTATAGCAATCGAAAGCTCAAACCAGCAGATCGGTCTAGTACACCATGTCCATGGCGTCCTGAACCTCGGCCAGGGTCTGCTCGGCGATCTCGTTGGCGCGACGGTTGCCCTCGTGCAGCACGTCCTTCACATAGTCCAGATCGTTCTCGTAGCGCTGGCGACGCTCGCGGATCGGCGCGAAGTACTCGTTGACGGCCTCGGTCACGTACTTCTTGAGCTGGCCGGAGCCGCCCATGCCGATCTCCTCGGCAATCTCGACCTCGGAGCGACCGGTGCAGATTGCAGCCGTCGAAAGCAGGCCGGACACGCCGGGGCGGTTCTCGGGATCGAACGTGATCATGCGCTCGGAGTCGGTTTGGCTCTTCTTGATACGTTTGGCCGTCTCCTCGGCGGTCATCGAGATATTGATGGCGTTGCCGTAGCTCTTGCTCATCTTGCGACCGTCAAGGCCGGGCAGCAGCGGGGTCTCGGACAGCAGCGCGTCGACCTCGGGAAATACCTTGCCGTAGCGGTTGTTGAAGCGGCGTGCGATGGTGCGGGTGAGCTCGATGTGCGGCAGCTGGTCGCGACCGACGGGCACGACGTTGCCCTTGCAGAACAGGATGTCGCAGGCCTGGTGCACCGGGTAGGTGAGCAGAAGGCCGGTGAGCTCGTGGCCCGAGGCCTCCATCTCGGCCTTGACCGTGGGGTTGCGCGCCAGCTCGGCCTCGGACACCAGCGACAGGAACGGCAGCATGAGCTGGTTGGCGGCGGGCACGGCGGAGTGCGCGTAGATCATGGTCTTGTCGGGGTCGATGCCGCAGGCAAGGTAGTCCATGACCATGTTGTACACGTTGTCCTGGATGTGCTCGGTGGTGTCGCGGTCGGTGATGACCTGGTAGTCGGCGATGAGTACGTTGGTCCTGGCGCCCATGTTCTGCAGCTCCACGCGGCCCTTGAGGGTGCCAAAGTAGTGACCCAGGTGCAGACGGCCGGTGGGGCGGTCGCCGGTAAGCATGGTGAACTTCTCGGGCGTCTTGGCCAGGCCCTCGCGAATGGCGTTGCTCTTTTGCAGCGCGACTTCGTAGCTGTTCTCGTTTGGCATGATTGCTCCTAACGTTCGTTCGCAGGTTTTGATGATAGCGTGTTTATTGAGAGGGGTGGGCGTGAGTGGGTGAGGGACTGCCAGGGGCCGGCTTTCAAGTCCGCCAAGGCGTTCGCGCGAACGGCTGCCAACGCCTTGGCACATCCTCGGCAGCTTGCCCTAGAGCTTGTGGTGGCGCTCTTCTTTGCGCTCCTCGGCTGCCTGTTCCTCCTGCTTAAAAGCGGGGTCGTCGGGGGTGACGAGCTCGTCCTCGTGCGTGCGCTTGTTGTAATGGTGGCGCAGCACGGGTTCAAACAGGTGCAGGTGCTTGGCGAAGGCAGCCGAGCCAATGGCGAGCACGGTAAAGATGAGCACACGCATGGGCACCTCGACCTGGTTAATCGCGGCGGCGCCGGCCGAAAGCATGATGCACCAGGCATAGATGAGCAGCACGGCCTGTTTTTGCTTGTAGCCTTCTTGGATCAGACGGTGGTGGATGTGGCCCTTGTCGGCCTGCCCGATGCTAATGTGGGCGCGCTTGCGGCGCACAATGGCGCTAAACGTGTCAATGATGGGCACGCCGGCAACGATGAGCGGGATGATAAGCGAGGTGAGTGCGGCGGTGCGGCTCACGTTGAGCAGCGAGATGGAGCCCAGCGCAAAGCCCAGAAGCAGCGACCCCGAGTCGCCCAAGAAGATGCTTGCGGGGTTGAAGTTGTAGCGCAAAAAGGCCAGACAGGCGCCAAAGAGCGCAATGGAGAGCGCGGCGGCGTCGATGCGGCCCGAGAGAACGGCCATCGAAAACATGGTGAACGACGCGATGCCGCAGATGCCCGTGGCCAAGCCGTCGAGGCCGTCGATGAGGTTAATGATGTTGGTGAATGCCACCAGATAGATCACGGTAATGGGGTAGGCGAGCCATCCGAGCATGATCTCGCCGGGAGCAAACGGGTTGACGATGACGCCGATCCGCAGGCCGCCCATGCAGGCGATAAGCGCGGCGAGGACCTGTCCGGCCAGCTTTTGCTTGGGCGTGAGCTGGAAGACGTCGTCGATAGCGCCGGTCGCAAAGATGACGGTAAAGGAGAGCGCCAGCATGGGATAGCTAATGTGAAGGCGCGGGTGCGGCACCAGGACGGGTGGCCAGCCTAGGTACCAGGTGCCTAGGATTTGCACAATGCAGGCAACGACCAGGCCCAAAAACACCGCCGTTCCGCCCAAACGCGGGATGGGCTTGGTGTTGATGCGGCGCTTGGAAGGGTAGTCGACGGCATCGAGCTTAATTGCCAAGCGCTTGACCAGGGGCACCGCGAGGAAGGTCGTGATAAAGGCCGCCGCTGCCACGCATAGGTACGGTATGTAGCTCGGGGATGAAGCCATGAATCTAAAAACCGCCAAGCGTCGAAGGAAAAGGTCAGAAGAACGCCATGCGCAAAGGGCATAGCCGAATCATGATACTCGACCAAGGGGGGTGCATGGAATTGCACGCAGCGATTATCACGCGCTTACCAGATATTGGGATGTTGTCGATGGCTTGTCGGGATGCCGGCGGGGATCCATATGGACTGTAATGGTGATTTTCGGCAAAAGAAAACCACCCCCCACGTTACGAAAATGAACCCACCTAAA
>CATYDM010000056.1 GCA_958405195.1 uncultured Collinsella sp. | reverse complement strand
GCGCGTCCACCATCTTCCCCGAGATGGTTGGTCACACCATCGCCGTCCACGACGGCCGCAAGCATGTGCCCGTGTATGTTACCGAGTCCATGGTTGGTCACAAGCTCGGCGAGTTCGCGCCGACTCGTACGTTCCGTGGCCACAAGGCCAAATAGGGGGTTAACCGTAAATGGCAACTAAGTCTATTGAAACTGAGGCCACCGAGGTTCGCGCCGTCGCTAAGTACGTGCGTGTTTCCCCCAGCAAGGCCCGCCTGGTGGTCGATCTGATCCGCCGCAAGCCTGTCGCTCAGGCCTTCGACATCCTCCACTTCTGCGACCGCGCTGTCGCCGTGGATGTCGAGAAGGTTCTCCGTTCCGCCGTTGCGAACGCCGAGAACAACAACGGTCTGCGTGCCGACAACCTGGTTGTCGCCGCTGCCTATGTTGACGAGGGTCCGACGCTTAAGCGCATCCGTCCCCGCGCCAAGGGTTCCGCTTCTCGCATTCTGAAGCGTACTTCCCACATCACCGTCGTCGTTGCTCCTCGAAAGGAGGCGTAAAGCTGTATGGGTCAGAAAGTCTACCCCACCGGCTTCCGTCTTGGCATCACCGAGAACTGGCGCTCCCGCTGGTTCGCAGAGAAGGATTACGCTAAGACCCTCGGTAACGATCTCGAGATCCGCAAGTACCTCGAGAAGCGTCTTTCCCGCGCAGCTGTCTCCCGCGTCGAGATCGAGCGCGCTGGCGACAAGGTGAAGGTCATCATCCTCACCGCTCGCCCTGGCGTTGTCATCGGCAAGAAGGGTGCCGAGATCGATACCCTCCGCACCGAGCTCGAGAAGGTCGCTGGCGTCTCCAAGGGCCAGCTCTCCGTCGACGTTGTCGAGATCAAGCGCCCCGAGCTCGACGCCAACCTCGTTGCTCAGTCCATCGCTGAGCAGCTCGAGGGCCGCGTTGCCTTCCGTCGCGCTATGCGCAAGGCTGTCCAGTCCGCCCGCAAGGCCGGCGCTAAGGGCATCCGTATCCAGTGCTCCGGTCGTCTCGGCGGTGCCGAGATGGGCCGTCGTGAGTGGTACCGCGAGGGTCGCGTGCCTCTGCACACCCTCCGTGCCAAGATCGACTACGGCACGGCTGTCGCCAGCACCACCATGGGCGCTTGCGGCGTGAAGGTCTGGATCTACCTGGGCGAGAAGCTCCCGGGCCAGCCTGTTCCCAACCCTGCACTCGAGGGCTCTTCCCGTCCTCGTCGTCGTAACTCCGAGAGGAGGGGTCAGTAGTGCTTGCCCCTAAGCGTATTCTTCACCGCAAGGTGCAGCGTGGCTCCATGAAGGGCCAGGCCAAGGGTAATACCGAGCTGCATTTCGGCGAGTTTGGTATCCAGGCTCTCGAGGCCCATTGGATCACCAACCGTCAGATCGAGGCCGCTCGTATTGCCATGACCCGCTACATGAAGCGTGGCGGTCGTGTCTACATCACGATCTTCCCCGATAAGCCCATCACCAAGAAGCCTGCCGAGACTCGCATGGGTTCTGGTAAGGGTAACCCCGAGGAGTGGGTGGCCGTCGTCAAGCCCGGCCGCATCATGTTCGAGGTCAAGGGTGTTCCCGAGGAGGTCGCTCGCGAGGCTCTGCGTCTTGCGCAGCACAAGCTCCCCATCAAGACCAAGATTGTTGCTGCCAAGAACGCTGAGCAGCGCATCGAGAAGGAGATGGCTGAGGAGGCCGCTCTCGAGGCCAAGTGGGCTGCTGAGGACGCCGCCGCCGCCAAGGAGGAGAACTAATGAAGCCCGCAGAGATTCGTGAGCTCTCGGACGCTCAGCTCGTTGAGAAGCTGAAGGAAATGCGCGCCGAGCTCTTTAACCTTCGTTTCCAGATGGCCACCAGCCAGCTGGACAACACCGCTCGCGTCAACACCGTGAAGAAGGACATCGCTCGCGTCCTCACGGAGCAGCGCGCCCGCGAGATCGCAGCGGAGAAGTCCGCTGTCGCCGAGTAGGACCTAAGGAGAGAACATGACTGATTCGCGTAACTCGCGTAAGGTCCGTACGGGTGTCGTTACCTCCGTCTCCGGTGCCAAGACCATTGTTGTCACCATCACCGAGCGCAAGCGTCACCCCAAGTACGGCAAGATGATGACCAGCTCCAAGAAGCTGCACGCTCACGACGAGGAGTGCACGGCTGGCGTGGGCGACACCGTCCGCGTTATGGAGACCCGTCCTATGTCCAAGATGAAGCGTTGGCGCCTCATCGAGGTCGTCGAGCGCGCTAAATAAGCAGTCGCTCTTACGACTTGTACGTTTCCGAAGATGTGCGTATGCCTGGCTTGCATACCACGGGCCGCATAAAGGCTGCGCACCTCTCTTCGGTTCTTAGTTCGGAGGAACATCTACCATGATTCAGATGCAAACCATGCTGAACGTCGCCGACAACTCCGGCGCTCGCAAGATTCGCTGCATCAAGGTGCTTGGCGGTTCCAAGCGTCGTTATGCAGGCATCGGCGATGTGTTCATCGGTGCTGTCCAGGAGGCTACCCCTGGCGCCAACGTCAAGAAGAAGGACGTTGTCCGTTGCGTCGTCGTTCGCACCGTTAAGGAGATCCGCCGCAAGGATGGCTCCTACATTCGCTTTGATGAGAACGCCTGCGTTGTCATCAACAACGATGGTTCGCCCGTCGGTACCCGTATCTTCGGGCCCGTCGCTCGCGAGCTTCGTGACAAGAAGTACATGAAGATCGTCTCGCTCGCTCCCGAGACCCTGTAGTTAGGGGAGATATATGTATATCAAGAAGGGCGATAAGGTCCAGGTTCTTTCTGGTAAGGATCGCGGCAAGCAGGGCGTTGTCCTGCGTGCTCTCCCCGCCGAGAACAAGGTCGTTGTCGAGGGCGTTTCGGTCGTCAAGAAGGCCGTCAAGCCCAACGCTGCCAACCAGCAGGGCGGCATCGTTTCGCAGGAGGCTCCCATCGACGCCTCCAACGTCAATCTCGTTTGCCCCGAGTGCGGTAAGGTTACCCGCGTCGGTCACGAGAAGGACGGCAAGAACAAGCTGCGCGTCTGCAAGAAGTGCGGCCACAAGTTCTAAGCTGCCCGCAACATCAAGTTGCTAGTAAAGGCCCGGATGCCCCACGGCATCCGGGCCTTTTTCTATCCCCACTCATTGGGGACAGACTTAAATGACTAGTTGATAGGGACGGTCTTTAGATCTGTATATCTGGCCATCTAGGATAGGCTTCAACGAAAGCGGCACCTAGGGACAGTCCTTTGATGTCTGATGCCCCCAGAGGGGTGAAGTAATACAGCTGGGTCTGTCTTTTAGGGCTTTGGTGTTCCGCCCCTTTATGTTTCACAAGGATCGTCGCATGCGCATTTACGCGCATAGCCTTGCGCGATAATGCGCATAGCCGCGCAAACATCTGCCAACTATGGCTAAATAATGACCGATAAGCAAATAAAAACGCAAACACGAGCAGATACGCGCACAATTGTGCGACTATAAGGTTGTTAGAAATGAAGGACTTCCGATGACTCAGGAGGCACATCATGGCAGATTCCAAACAGGCTCCGCTCGACGCCGAGGCAGCCGCAAAGGCGGCGTTTGCCTCGGTCCAGAATCAGCCGTTCCCAAACGACATCTTTACGGCTCCCGAGCTTTGCTGGGCAGTGATCGGGTGCGGTGTTATCGCCAACCAAATGGCCCAGTCCCTCGCGCTGGCCGGCCGCAAGCTTGCGGGCGTCGCCAACCGCACGCTGTCAAAGGCTCAAGCTTTTGCCGAGCAGTATGGCATCGAGAAGGTCTATGACACGGTCGAGGACCTCTATGCCGATCCGAACATTGACGCAGTCTATATCACCACGCCGCACAACACTCATATCACCTACCTGCGAGCCGCTCTGGCAGCTGGTAAGCACGTGCTCTGCGAAAAGGCCATTACCCTCAATTCCGCCGAGCTCGACGAGGCCCGCGCCATTGCCGACGAACATAACGTGATCCTCATGGACGCCACCACGGTGCTTCACATGCCCTTGTATCAGGAGCTGCGCCGCCGCATGGATGCCGGCGAGTTTGGCCGCATGAACCTCGCCCAACTCAATTTTGGTAGCTATAAGGAGTATGGTGACCTGACCAACCGCTTTTACAATCGCAACCTTGCCGGCGGCGCCATGCTCGACATTGGCGTGTATGCCCTGTCCGTCATGCGTCTCTTTATGGCAAGCCAGCCCGCTGAGGTCGTTTCGCTGGGCAACAACTGCGAGACTGGCGTTGACGTCGCGGGTGGCATCGTCTGCCGAAATGCCGAGCAGCAGCTGGGCGTCGTGAGCCTTACGCTCCACTCCAAGCAGCCCAAGCGCTCGGTCATCAGCTTCGACAAGTGCTACATCGAGGTCAATGAATATCCGCGTGCCGATCACGCGACCATCGTGTGGACTGCGGACGGCCACCGCGAGGAGGTCCACGCCGGCACCGAGGCTTACGCCCTGTGCTATGAGATGGCCGACCTGGAGAAGGCCGTTGCCGCCGACGACTCCAAGCGCGAGCTGCTGGATTATGCTTCTGATGTTATGGAGCTTATGACCAAGCTCCGCGCCGACTGGGGAGTTGTGTACCCCGAGGAGGAGTAAGCGATGCTTGCGGAAGATAGACTCAACGCGATCGTGTCGATGGTGCAGCAGGCCGGCTCGGTAACGGTGCCGGAGCTTGCCGAAGCCCTGGGCGTGACGGCGTCTACCATTCGGCGCGACCTGCAGACGCTCGACCGAGCTCATCGCATCGCCAAGGTCCACGGTGGAGCGACGAGTCTTGAGCGCGCGCACGTGACGCGCGACCTAACGCTTAATGAGCGCAGCGACCTCCATAACGACGACAAGGAGCGTATCTGCGCCCGTGCGGCGGCGCTTGTGGAGCCCGAGAGCTTTGTATACATCGACTCGGGCTCGACGACGCTCAGGCTCATCGAGCATCTTCCACACCTTGAAGATGTCACCTATGTGACCGATTCCGTGCTCCATGCTCAGCACCTTGCTTTGCGCGGCATGCGTACCGTGGTGTTGGGCGGCGAGCTCAAACCCGAGACCGAGGCGCTCGTTGGCCCCGATGCCTTGGCAACCTTAGACCGCTACAACTTCAACTGTGGCTTTTGGGGCTCTAACGGCATTGCCGCCGAGCAGGGCTTCACGGCGCCCGATATCGAGGAAGCACAGGTCAAGCGTATCTCGATGCGCCATACCGCCAAACGCTTCGTAATCTCGGACGCCAGTAAATTTGGCATGGTGGCGCCCGTCAAGTTCGCGGACTTCCGCGACGCAACGATTATTACCGCAGGCGAGGTCCCCGCCAAGTACCGGGCAATGGACAACGTCATCACGGTCTAACAGCAGGGGACGGGCTAAGGCCAAAACCACCGCGAAGGGCAGGAACCTTTGTGGTGCTTTTGACGTTTGTCCAGATAAAACCTGCCAAAATAAACCTGTCCCTTTTCGGCAGGTTTTAGGGCTCCCAGGGGCAGGGGGCTTCGATGTGGATGTGCTCGCCGGTTACGGGATGCGTAAAGGACACGCTGTGGGCATGGAGCATGAGGCCGCAGGGACGCGGCGTGCCGTACAGGTCGTCGCCGACCAGGGGGTGATGCTCGCTGGCCAGATGCACGCGGATTTGATGCTTACGGCCGGTGAGCAGCTCGACATCAATATACGAGCGCGTGGGCAGGCCACGGCGGCTCTTAAGACGCTTGAGTACCTTGACGCGCGTCTGAGACGGCTTGCCGCTGGCGCCGACGCGCATTTTGCGGCTGTCGTGGCGGTCGCGGGCGATGGGCTTGTCGATGAGCTTCTCGTTCCAGTCGATTTTGCCCTCGGCCAGCGCCAGATAGTGCTTTTCGAAGGCGTGGTCGATCACCATCTGGTCAAAGGCGGGCTGCGTCTGCTTGTCGAGCGAAAACAACACCACGCCGGTGGTGTTGCGGTCCAGGCGGTTGAGCGGCTGCATGTCAGTCGCGGCAAAGCCGTCGCCCATCGCCAGCAACAGATCGCTGGCGTAGTCGGTGAGCGTGCGCTCGCCGGTGCCGTCGCCGTGGACGATCATGCCGGCGGGCTTATCGATGGCCATGAGCCAGGCGTCGCAGTAGAGGACTTGAGGTTCTTCGTTCACGTGTAAGCCTTTCGGTTAGCTAATTCCCACAAACATGCAGCCCGAGGTGGCGCCGCGCAGGCGGGTAGCGGGCTTGCGGCCGGTTTGCGCGGCCTCGACGGCGCGACGGACGCGTGCGACGGCGCGGCCCACCTCATCCGTCTCGAGCAGCGTTCCGTCCACCATGAGACGACGCACGCCGGCATCGAGCAGCTGTGGTACCTGCGGCGTAAGGTCGATGGGGTAGGCGTCGTACAAGCGAGAGCGGCCATGGATGTCGGTGCGTACGGGCATGACCTTGCCGTCGATATTCTTGAGCGACAGCTTGCGGGCGCGCAGGCGGCAGTTGGCGCAATCGTGGATGCAGCCATTGGCCACCTGCAGGATGCAGTGCTCGCTCGTCATAACGCGCGGGCGGCCAAAGACGGTGATGCCCAGGGCTGCGGGCGCGGCGGCGCCGAGCGAGATGATCTCGTCGAGCGTGATCTCGGGCGAGAGCCAAAACGCACCGGCTCCGCGCTCGGCAAGCGCCTCCATGCAGGGCGTGTTGTGCACCGGCAGGCAAGAGCGAATCTCGGCCGTGGCGCCGGCATGAGCGGCTACGGCGAGCTCGGAGATATTGCCGACGGCGACGGTGGCTCCGGCATTGATCCAAGGATCGACGCGCTCGTGGTCGACGGCGCGGCAGACCTCGTCGAGTACGGGAACGATACCCTGCTCAAATGCATCGGCAGGGGAGAGTCCGACAGCCTCGAGCGCGTCGGTGGTCATATAGATGCGCGTTGCACCCTCCGCGCGGGCTGCCTCGGCGGCCTCGAGCGAGGTGACGGTGGCGCAGATCTGCGGCTCGTCGCGGTAGTGCTCGGGCATGGGGCGAGTACATTTGTCGAGCACCGGCAACTCGAGCTTTTTCGCGCGCTCCTCGTACGGTGCCAGAATGGCCTCTTCCAGCGCCTTACAAGCGGCGGCGCGCACCTTGTGTACAGCGGAGAAGCCCATGCCGCAGCCCTCATCGAGCGCCACATCAAAGCTCGCTGCCTCAAAGGGCGAGGAGCCCATGCGGCCCACATGCTCAACCAGATCGGATGCCTCGACGGCGCGGGTCTTGGCGGCCTCGACGGTGAAGCCCGTGGCGGTGGCGGTGAGCGCGGGGTTGTCACAGCAGGTGAGTGTGACAGTAAACGGCTCGCCCAGGCGCGCCACGACGGACACGTCAACAGCTCGGCGGCGCAGCACATCGCGCTTGAGCGCGGCGCCGGCGGCGTCGATGGCGCGCTGACTGCGAATCACGCGGACGCGGCAGCCCTCGGGCATGCTGCGGGGCACGCGACATTCGATGATGTCGCCGGCGGCGGCATCATCGGCGGCAATGGTGGTCAGGAACTGGTCAAACTCGTTATCGTGGCGAAGCTCCAGCAGGTCGCCCTTGCCCACGGGCTCAAACAACTCAATGCGGGCGATGGCGGCGCGCCGACGGCGGTCGTCGGGCTTGAGGCCGCACACATCGCGGTTGGCCAGACGGCTGCCCAGTACCGTGCCCACGATCTGGCCGCGGTTGTTGGAACGCTCATAGCTCATCATCTCGTCGCCCGAGGTGCCGTCCTGATAGGCGTGCGTAAAGTCGCGGTTGAAGCAGCGCTTGAGCTGGCGCTGGCGGGCTGCATCCTCATCCTTGGCAACGGCGGCTCCGGATAGCATGTCGTCAATTTCGTGACGATACACGTCGACGATGGAATACACGTAATCGGGGGCCTTCATGCGGCCCTCGAGCTTGAGCGACGCGGCGCCGGCGTCATACAGACGGCGAACAAGCTGCGACGTGTTGGTGTCGCGCGGGCACAGCGCGCGCTCGCGACCGGCAGGGGAGAGCGCGCGGCCGTTCTCGTCGATCAGCTCGTAAGGCAGGCGACAGGGCTGAGCGCACATGCCACGGTTGGCCGAGCGGCCCGCCATGGCAAAGCTCGAGAGCAGGCACAGGCCCGAATAGCAAAAGCAGATGGCACCGTGGCTAAAGACCTCCAGGTCAACGTCGGGCGCGGCATTGTGGATGGCGGCGATCTCGTCGATGGAAAGCTCGCGCGAGAGGGTCACGCGGTCGGCGCCCTGCTCGCGGCACCAGATAGTCCCACGGTCATCGTGGATGTTCGCCTGGGTCGAGATATGCGTCTCGATGCCGGGCATCGTGCGCTTGACTTCAAAGAACAGGCCCCAGTCCTGGATGATGAAGGCGTCGGCGCCCAGCGTGGAGCAGCGATGGATGAGCTGCAGTGCATCGCCCATCTCAGACTGCTTGATGACGATGTTGACCGTGACGTAGACGCGCGACCCGGCTAGATGCGCGGCGCGGCAGGCTTGCTCAAAGGCCTCGTCGGTAAAGTTGGTTGCCTTGCGGCGGGCGTTGAAGCTGCCCATGCCGCAGTAGATGGCATCGGCGCCCGCGGCGAGCGCGGCGGCAAAGGGCTCCGGGCCTCCGGCGGGGGCCAAAAGCTCGGGTCTGCGGTTGGTGGTTCGACTGGCGGTTGCGGTCATATCCTGCCTTTCAAAATGCTCAGATATTCAAAAGTATAGTGACGTCGCTGCGGTGGGCGACGCCCGCAGCCTAAGCAGGACAAAGTCTTCAGCAGCTTGGACTGGCTGCTCCACATGAGAACCGTTCAGCGGTTCGGGGAAACCGTTGGGCGATAAAATATTCTCGCAAGCTGATAATATTCTTGCATCAAACAGAAACCTTGAGTACTATCCCAATCAAGCGCGGTGTTCAGACCGAACTGTGCCTCCCGGTGCGAACACAGCGCTCACGCTCTCTATCTGATTGTAAGGAGAAAAACATGAGCAAGACCGTCGTGTCTTCCGATAACGCACCCGCAGCCATCGGCCCGTATTCCCCCGGTATCCAGGCCGGCAACATGGTGTTCCTGTCCGGCCAGCTGGGCATCGATCCCGCAACTGGCAAGATGCCCGAGGGCGTCGAGGCCCAGGCCAAGCAGTCCCTCGCCAACGTCGAGGCCCTGCTGACCGCTGCCGGCGCCACCTTTGCCGATGTCGTCAAGACCACGGTCTACCTGGCCGACATCGCCGACTTCGCCGCCGTGAACGAGATCTACGCCTCCAAGTTCGAGGCCCCGTTCCCCGCGCGCAGCGCTTTCCAGGTTGCCGCCCTTCCGGCCGGCGGTCTGGTCGAGATCGAGGCCGTCGCTGCTCTCTAAGGTGTTGGCGAAAACAAAACAAGACATGCAAAAAGACCCTGCAGCGCGTGCGAGCTGCAGGGTCTTTTGTCAAGTGACGGATCGCTTGTGGAGCCGCGCTCCATTTTGCTCGTTAGCCCTCCTTACGAACTTTTTGCAGGTAGCGGTAGACGCTGGGCTCCGAGATGCCCAGCGCGGTGGCGGCGCAGGCCACGGCGCCCTTGAGCATGAACACCCCGTTGCCGTTGAGGTGGCGAATGACGTCCACGCGGTCGCTCTGACCAAGCGACGCCACATCCAGCCCGCGCGTGCTCAGCAACTCGGCAATGCTGCGGTCGATGAGCTCCTGTGTAGACTCCGAAAGGCTTTCGACCTCGATAGGGGCGGGCTCCGTGCGCGTCGGCGCCGCGTCGAAGCACGCCATGAGCTGCTGCGCCATGGCGTTGATGGAGCGCACGGTCGAGAGGTCGGTGTTGACGCAGAGCATACCGACGATCTCGTCATTCTCGCGGATAAAGTACGTCGCTGACTCCAACGTCTTGCCGCCGGCACCGCGCCCCTCGTAGCCCGTAATAAACGGCAGGTCGCGATACTTGGCGTCGTGCATGATCTTGAGTGCCAGATCGGTGGCGGGACCGCCGACCTTGCGGCCGCTCACGATGCCGTTGCGAATATCAACGATGGCGTGGTCGGGATCCGAGAAATCGTGCAGCACGATTTCGCTGTTTTTGCCGAGTATCTGCTCCAGAAAATCGACCATCGGCAAAAAGCGACGTACGGTCTCGTTCACGGGCAACTCCTTTGGGTGAAATCGGAAATGTTCATAACAATTTTTTCTCATGGTAACACGCTGCCCATCATCTCGTATATCCGCAGGTACATTGCGTAATGCAGACGAACGGTAGGAATTTAGCGGTAAACGGTTGACCAAAAGAAAAGTTAGATGTTATTTTGACCAGACACTTTCCTGACCTGCGGAAATGCGTTATTTCAGCTGAAGAATAGTCTGATAACAAAAAATTATTATTGAGAATGAGAATCATCTTTAATACGATATGCAATGAAGGCACAACCTCAACCCCGCACTGCGTCACAATAGAGCGTTAGATGCGAAAACAACTACTTCGAGGATTGGTGGTCAAATGACCCAGGAGACGGTTACGAACGGCACTGAAGCCCTGTTCACTCGCGAAGGCATGCCTCCCGTTAAGGAAATGATCCCGTGTGCCCTTCAGCACGTACTGGCATCGTTTGCCGGCATCATTACCCCGGCGGTCATCATGGCCGGCGTCTACGGCTTTATGATCACCGACGGCATGGCTATTTATGATACCATGCAGTATATCAAGTGTGATGT
>CATYDM010000055.1 GCA_958405195.1 uncultured Collinsella sp. | reverse complement strand
GCAGGAAGCTTGGATACGCCTAGGCGCGGTCCAAGAAATCGTCCGCACCCCCTTTGCGGCCGTTAGGCGGCCAAACAGTCCGTATTTCACCGCAACTGACGAGATGGGGCCGGCTATTTGAGGCTGCTGGCGACGACGGGTCGGCCGAGGGCTGCCTCGAAGCGGTCGGCCATTGTGGGGTCGCTGAGCGTGTCGACTTGGTTGAGCATGACGCGTGCGGTATTGAGTTTCAGCGCCTGCATCTCGGCATTGAGCACTTGGGCGACGCGCTCGGGCGTGGCGGTATCGGTGGGCTCGCAGCCGCAGCGCTCGCAGAAGAGCTCGGGGCGGTGGACGGCTTCGTGGATGGGCTTGCCGAGCCCTGAGGCGCCGACGATCCAGACGATGTTGGCCGTGCCAGAGGGAATCACCGGCTCCCAGGCGGCGTGGGCCTTGAGCGGGAGCCGCTTGCTGCCGTCCGCCTCGGCCAGGACGTAGTCAAAGCGCTGCGCCAGCTGGTCGAGCGGCTCGGCAGGGGAGGAGAGCTTGCCCGTCTGGGGGTCCAAGACGCCTGCCTGGCAGATGCTTCCCCGCACAAGCCCCGCGCAGGCCTCGCAGGTGCAGCCTGAGGCGTGTGGGGCGCCCGGCTTCCAAGGCGCGGCGTCCAGGCGACGATTCGACCCGTCCCATGGCACGCCGGCAACGGGAAGCATATGCGTGGTGGTGCAGAGGAGCACGCGGCCGCCAGCGCGCATGAGCTCAAGACCCAGCGTTTTGAGCAACGTCGACTTGCCGCCGCTGCCGATAATCGCGGTAATGCCCGGCTCGATCCTGAGCGCCGAGGCAAGATTGCCGCTAACCGTTTCCATCTGTTCACCGCCGTATAATACTGTGATAATAAATAATCATCAGAGTAGCGGTCGAACCGCTTTTGCTCTGCTCAAACCGTAGCACAGGGAGGTGCCCCGGGAATGCTCGTTTATGTTCGCGGCGCCGGCGATATCGCCACGGGTGTCGCCGCTCGCTTGGTGCGCGCCGGCGTGTCGGTCGTTATGGCCGATATCGCGGTTCCCACGTGCATCCGCCGCACAATCAGTTTTTGCGAGGCTATTCGCCTGGGCGAGGCCCAGGTCGAGGGCATTCGCGCTCGCTTGGCGCAGACGCCGGCAGAGGCGCTCGAGATTACCCAAGCGGGGGATGTTGCCGTCGTGGTGGACCCTCAGGCCAAGATGCTCGATGAGCTTAAACCCGCGGCTGTGGTCGACGCGATTCTGGCCAAGCGCAACCTGGGCACCACGCGCGACATGGCGCCTACCGTCATCGCCGTGGGGCCGGGCTTTACCGCGCCGGTCGATTGCGACGCCGTGGTCGAGACCATGCGCGGGCATTTTTTGGGCCGTGTCATTACCCAGGGCTCGCCCCAGCCCAACACGGGCGTGCCGGGCGTGATCGCCGGCTATGGCAAGGAGCGCGTTATCCACAGCCCCGCCGCCGGCGTGTTTCGGTCCGACCGCGCAATCGGCGACATCGTGAGCGCCGGAGACGTGATTGGCTACGCGGGCGATACGCCCATGTGCACGCAGATCGATGGCTGCCTGCGCGGGCTTTTGGCGAACGGCGTGCAGGTGACTGAGGGCTTTAAATGCGCCGATGTCGATCCGCGCGGCGATGCCAGCTATATCAACTACATTTCGGACAAGGCGACGTCGGTCGGCGGCGGCGTGCTCGAGGCACTCGCTATGCTCACCGATATCTTTAGAGGATAGAAGGCGGCAATGGAAAAGCTCGATGTTGTAAATGCGGCGCTTGCCGCCCTGCGTGCTGGCGAGACGTGCGAGCTCGTGGTCGTGGCCGGCACGGCGGGGTCGTCGCCGCGCGGCGTGGGCGCCTGGATGGCCGTCTTTGCCGACGGCAGCCAGGCGGGCACTATCGGCGGCGGCAAGATTGAGCTCTTTGCGCTGGATGAGGCGCGCGAACTCCTGAGCGCGGGACAGTCGCGTCTGGTCCGCTACACCATGGGCGGCGAGAACTCCGATACCGGCATGATCTGCGGCGGAGCCATCTGCCTGTGCTATCTGCATCTGGATGCGACCCAGGCACCGTTGTTCCAGGAAATTGCCGACGTCTTGGTCTATCGGCGCATCGGCGACTTCGTCATCGACTTTGAGCCGTTTATCGCGAGCGCGCTCGAGGGCGATGTGGCCGAGTACCATGGCGAGGCATCGCGCCATACCATTGCGGGCTGCCCCGGGCTTTCACTGGTGGAGGAGGGGAGTAACGTCACCTACACTAATGCCGCCTCCGAGATTCCTCCCGCGCACATCGAGACGCTCTGCCCCGAGGGCCTGACCTATATCTTTGGCTGCGGACACGTGGGTGCCGCGACGGCGCGCGTGCTCACGGCGGCGGGCTTTGCCGTCGTGGCCTGCGATGACCGCCCCGGCACGTTGACGCCCGAATGGGTGCCCGGTGTCTACGATCGTCGCCTGGTCGATTACAAGAACCTGAGCGAGCTGTGTCCCATCGGTCCGCGCGACTTGGTGGTCGTCGCCACGGCGGGTCACAAGTCCGATATCGACGTGGTGATTCAGGCCATGCGCGCCAAGCCTGCCTACCTGGGCTGTCTGGGTTCGCGCCGCAAGACGGCCTTTGTGCGTGCCCGCCTGGAGCAGGAAGGTTTTACGCAGGACCAGATCGACGAGCTGCACCTTCCGATCGGCGTTGCCATCGAGGCCGAGGACCCCGAGGAGATCGCCATTTCCATCGCCGCCGAGATGATCCACCTGCGCCGCACCAAACTCATCCCCCGCAAGCGCTAATCGCATCCCCACCAATAAGTTGCGGTGAAATACGGACTGTTTAAGCCTGTTAGGCCGCCAAACAGTCCCTATTTCACCGCAACTGCTTGTTGGGACCCATTTGTGCGGGGGAGTTGTGGAGTTGTGCAGGCAGACGAGGTTTTTCTGGAAATACGCTCCCGATGCGCGTATAGTACCGATTGTTTTGTCGGCTCCTGCTGCGTCGAGTCCAAACCGCGATATGCCATGAGCGGCGCGGATGCAGCCAGGAGGCACGAGGACAACCCATCGTGGCCACGCCCCGTGCTTAAAACCCCAAGAAGGAGTGAACAATGGCAGAAGAGAAGTATGTGCCGCGTCTGAAGACCAAGTACAACAACGAGGTCAAGCAGCAGCTTCAGGACAAGTTCCAGTACGAGAACGTCATGATGATCCCCAAGTTTGAGAAGATCGTCGTGAACATGGGTGTCGGCGAGGCCGCTACCGATTCCAAGGCCATCGACGGTGCCGTGCGCGACCTGCGCGCCATCACCGGACAGCAGCCGATGATCACCCGTGCCCGTAAGTCCATCGCTACCTTCCGCCTGCGCGCTGGTATGCCGATCGGCTGCAAGGTTACCCTGCGTGGCGACCGTATGTGGGAGTTCTTCGATCGTCTGACCTCCGTCGCGATCCCCCGTATCCGCGACTTCCGCGGCATTTCCGCCAAGAGCTTCGACGGCCGTGGTAACTTCTCCATGGGCGTCACCGAGCAGCTCATCTTCCCCGAGATCGACTTCGATTCCGTCGATCACCAGCGTGGTATGGACATCACTTTCGTGACCACCGCCAACACCGATGAGGAGGCCAAGGCCCTTCTGGACGCCTTCGGTTTCCCGTTCAAGAAATAGGTTCACCTGCCCTATAAGCGCCGTTCCCACAAGGGGGCGGCGCTTGGGGCGAACAATACTCTATGTGAGGAGGATATAAGTGGCTAAGACATCGATGATCGTCAAGTGCAATCGCAAGCAGAAGTTCTCTACTCGTGAGTACACGCGCTGCCAGCGCTGCGGCCGTCCGCACTCTGTGTACCGCAAGTTCGGCCTGTGCCGTGTCTGCTTCCGCGAGCTTGCACTCAAGGGCGAGCTTCCCGGCGTTAAGAAGGCCAGCTGGTAAGTCACTACCAGCGTTTCAAGCATCAGTTTGGAACAGGGAAAACGCGCTAAAAAGGCTTTGCCGTTAAGGGCGGCGAAGAACCAAGAGCACGTGTTCATCAAGAACGAAGGAGAATCTGTATGAACCTTACAGACCCGATCGCAGATATGCTTACGCGCATCCGTAACGCTAACTCTGTGAACAAGGCCACGGTCTCCATGCCGAGCAGCAAGAAGCTCGTCGAGATCGCTCGTGTTCTGCACGAGGAGGGCTACATCGAGGGCTACGATGTCGAGGACACCGTTCCCCAGAAGACTCTGCACATCACGCTTAAGTATGGTCCCAAGAAGGCTAAGGTCATCAACGGCATCCGCCGCATTTCCAAGCCGGGCCTGCGTAAGTACACCGGCGTTGCCGACATGCCCCGCGTCCGCGGTGGCCTTGGTACCGCCATTATTTCCACCAGCCATGGCGTCATGACCGACCGCGATGCTCGCAAGCACAACGTCGGCGGCGAGATCATCGCTTACGTCTGGTAATTCGCTCGGTAGGTAGAAGGAAAGGAGATCACCGTGTCTCGTATCGGTAATAAGCCTGTCCAGATTCCCGCCGGAGTCGAAGTGGCAGTCAACGGCAACAACGTTGTCGTCAAGGGCCCCAAGGGCCAGCTCGAGCTCGATGTCTTTGAGAAGCTCGCTATCAACGTCGAGGACAACGTCCTCACCGTTTCCCGTCCCGACGACGAGCGTGAGACCCGTGCCCGCCACGGCCTCACCCGCGCCCTCATCCACAACATGGTTGTTGGCGTTTCCGAGGGCTTCGAGAAGAAGCTCGAGCTCGCCGGCGTCGGTTACCGCGTGCAGCAGAAGGGCAAGAACCTCGAGTTCTCCCTGGGCTTCTCGCACCCCGTGATCGTCGAGGCTCCCGAGGGCATCACCTTCGAGGTTCCCGACAACACCCACGTGAACGTCAAGGGTATCAACAAGCAGCAGGTCGGTCAGATCGCCGCTGAGATCCGCGGCCATCGTCCTCCCGAGCCTTACAAGGGCAAGGGTATCCACTACGTTGGCGAGCACATCCGCCGCAAGCTGGGTAAGGCCGCCAAGTAGTCGTAACCGACTCACTCGCATAAGACCAGCACCCCGTCAGGTGCTGGCAAGATCAACCTTTTTAGGAGTTTACGTATGAACAAGCATAAGGCGAAGCTGGAAGGCCTCAAGCGTCGTCAGCGTCGTGTTCGCGGCAAGGTCTCGGGTACCTCCGAGCGTCCGCGTCTTCGCGTGACCCGTACTAACGCCAACATCTATGCCCAGATCATCGACGACAGCAAGGGCTCCAGCCTGACGCTCGTCTCTGCCTCGACCCTCGAGGCCGAGTTCAAGGGCACCCACACCTCGAACAAGGAGGCTGCGGAGAAGGTCGGTCAGCTCGTTGGCAAGCGCGCCATCGAGGCCGGCATCACCAAGGTCGCCTTCGATCGCGGTGGCCGTATCTACCATGGCCGCGTCAAGGCCCTCGCCGACGGTGCTCGTGCCGCCGGTCTCGAGTTCTAGGAGGTATGTAGCACATGGCTCGTAATCAGAAGCAGCAGCGCGAGGCCTCCGAGTTCGAGGAGCGCGTCGTTTACATCAACCGCGTGTCGAAGACCGTCAAGGGTGGTCGTCGCATGAGCCTCGTCGCTCTCGTCGTCGTTGGCGACGGCAAGGGCAACGTCGGCGTTGGCATGGGCAAGTCCGCTGAGGTGCCCATGGCCATCTCCAAGGCATCTCTCGATGCCAAGAAGAACATGTTCCACGTGCCGGTGACCGAGCAGGGCACCATCCCGCACGAGGTTCTCGGCCACTTTGGTGCCGGCCGCATCATCATCAAGCCCGCTGTCGAGGGTACCGGCGTTATCGCCGGCGGCGCTGTGCGTCCCCTCTTTGAGCTTGCTGGCATCAAGAACGTCCTGTCCAAGTCCCTCGGTACCGACAACGGCCTCAACATCATCAAGGCTGCCGTCGAGGGCCTCAAGGAGCTCTCCAGCCCTGAGGACGTCGCGGCTCGCCGTGGCCTGACGGTCTCCGAGATGTTCGTCGGTAAGGAGAACTAAGCATGGCTGACACCATCAAGATCAAGCAGGTCCGCAGCACCAACGGTTGCAAGCAGGACCAGGTCCGTACTGTCCGTGCCCTCGGTCTCCACAGGATCCGCGAGGTTCGCGAGATTGCTGACAACGAGTCCGTCCGCGGCATGATCTTCAAGGTCAAGCACCTTGTCGAGATTGTAGAGGAGTAGCAAATGCAGCTTCACGATCTTACTCCCGCGCCCGGTTCCACCAAGAACCGCAAGCGCGTCGGCCGTGGCAATTCTTCGGGTCACGGCACCACTTCTGGCCGCGGTCAGAAGGGCCAGGGTTCCCGCTCTGGCGGCACCAAGGGTGCCGGCTTCGAGGGTGGCCAGACTCCGCTGGCTATGCGCCTGCCCAAGCTTCCGGGCTTCCGCAACCCCCGTCGTATCGAGTACACCGCTGTTAACGTTGAGCGTCTCGAGCGTAAGTTCGAGGATGGCGCTGTGATCGACGGTGCCGCTCTTAAGGCCGCTCGCATCACCAAGAGCGAGTTCGAGCCCGTCAAGGTGCTCGGCAATGGTGAGCTCACCAAGAAGTTCACGGTCAAGGTCGACAAGGTCAGCGCTTCTGCGCAGGCCAAGATCGAGGCCGCCGGCGGAAAGGTCGAGCTGCCGTGCTAAATGGTCTTAAGAATGCTTTCCGCATCAAAGAATTGCGCGAAAAGATTCTTTTTACCATAGCTATGCTCGTCGTGTACCGCATTGGTGCGCACGTTCCTGTGCCCGGCATTCCCTTCCAGGGGATGCTGGGCCTTTTCTCGACCGATAACAATTCGGTCGCCGCAGGTGCTATGGCCCTCCTGAATCTTTTCTCTGGCGGCGCGTTGAGCTATGTTTCGGTGTTTTCGCTGGGCATCATGCCTTACATCACCAGCTCGATCATCCTCCAGATGCTCCAGGCCGTTGTGCCTTCCCTGCATGAGCTTGCCCGCGAGGGCGAGGTCGGTCAGACCAAGATTACGCAGTATTCGCGTTACCTCACCCTGGCTCTGGCAATCCTCAACTCCGTGGGTTACCTCTTTCTCTTTAAGAGCTTCGGCATCAGCTTTAATGGTGCCGGCGCTCCCGAGATCATCTTCGACCTCATGATCGTCGGCACGCTCACCGCGGGCGCCATGCTGATCATGTGGATTGGTGAGCTCATCACCCAGCGCGGTATCGGCAATGGCATGTCGCTGATTATCTTCGCGAACATCATGGCCGGTCTGCCGCAGGCTATCTTCTCCAGCACCGAGGGCAATGCCGGTGGCCTCATCACCATGGTGATCATCTGCGCCATCATCCTGCTGGTTATCCCGTTGATTGTTTTCCTTGAGCGCGGCCAGCGCCGCATCCCGGTCTCCTACGCTAAGCGCGTCGTGGGCCGTCGCATGATGGGTGGCCAGACCACCTACCTGCCCATCAAGGTCAACACCGCGGGTGTCGTGCCGATCATCTTCGCTTCGGCGCTGCTGTACTTCCCGGCTCAGATTGCCGTGTTCTTCCCCGGCATCGGCTGGATTCAGGCAGTTGCCTCCGCGCTTTCGACCGGTTGGCTCAACTGGGTGCTTAATGTTGTCCTCATCGTGTTCTTCGCGTACTTCTACACCTCCATGGTGTTCAACCCCGATGACACGGCCGACAACCTTAAGAAGCAGGGCGGCTTTATTCCGGGCGTGCGTCCGGGTAGGGCTACCGCGGCCTACATCAAGAACGCGCTCAACAAGATCACGCTTCCCAGCGCTGTCTTTTTGGCGCTCATCGCCATCGTGCCTTCGATCATCTTCTCCTTTACGGGTAACCATCTGATCCAGGCATTTGGCGGCACGTCCATCCTCATCATGGTCGGCGTCGTGCTCGACACGGTCGATAAGCTCGAAGGCCAGATCAAGATGTATGATTACGATGGATTCTTTAAATAGGCTAGAGGAGGATTGCTCATGAACCTCGTATTGCTCGGAGCTCCGGGTGCCGGCAAGGGCACCGTCGCACAGGAGCTCGTCGCCGAGTTTGGCGTCGCTCACATTTCCACGGGCGACCTGCTGCGTGCTGCCGTCAAGGGTGGCACCGAGCTTGGTATTCAGGCTAAGAAGTACATGGACGCTGGCGAGCTCGTTCCCGACCAGCTCGTAATCGACCTTGTCAAGGAGCGCCTTGCCGCCGATGATGCCCAGCAGGGCTTCATCCTCGACGGCTTCCCGCGCAACACCGCCCAGGCTGTGACGCTCGATTCCGAGCTCTCCGCCATGGGTCGCGAGATCGACTGCGCCCTTCTGGTCGACGTGGCCCCCGAGGTCATCATCGATCGTCTGTCTTCGCGTCGCACCTGCCGCGCATGCGGTTACACCGGCACCGCTGCCGATGTCACCTGCCCCAAGTGCGCAGGCGAGATGTATCAGCGCGACGACGACAAGCCCGAGACCATCAAGAACCGTCTCGACGTCTACGAGAAGTCCACGAGCCCGCTCGTCGACTACTATCGTGGCCAGGGTCTGCTCAAGTCGGTCAACGGTGACCAGGCTCGCGAGACCGTGTACGGGGATGTCAAAGAGGCTCTCGGTCTATGATCAAGATTAAGTCTGCAACGCAAATCGAGCAGATGAAGAAGGCAGGAGCGCTATCTAAGATGGCGCTCCGCCACGTTGGAGCCATGGTGCGTCCCGGCGTTTCGACTTTTGAGCTCGATCAGCTCGCGGAGCAGATTATCCGCATGCATGGCGGCACCCCGGCCTTTAAGGGCTACGGCGGGTTCCCGGGGACCATTTGCGCATCGATCAACGATGCTGTGGTCCACGGTATTCCCAACCCTGACATGATCCTACGCGATGGCGATATCATCTCCATCGATACGGGAGCCGTTGTCGACGGTTGGGTCGGCGATAACGCATGGACGTTTTTCGTCGGCACCCCCACGCCCGAAGCCAAGGCTTTGTGTGAGGTCACGCGCGATTGCCTTAAGGCTGCCATCGAGCAGGCTGTTCCCGGTAACCATATCGGGGACGTCGGTTATGCCGTTCAGTCCCTCGCCGAGTCTCACGGTTACGGCGTGCTTCGTGATTATGTTGGCCATGGCATTGGCCGCGTGATGCACGAGGACCCCAACGTTCCTAACTATGGAAAGAAGGGGAGGGGCGTTCGCCTCCAGGCCGGCATGGTCATTGCCATCGAGCCGATGGTTACGATGGGTTCCAACCATGTGAGCACGGGCTCCGACGGTTGGATTGTTACGACCAACGACCACCTGCCCGCCGCGCACTACGAGAACACCGTCGCCATTACCAATGACGGTCCGGTGATTCTCACCACGGATGCCCAAGGTGCTTGGTGTTCGCTCCAAGGCGGAGAAATGTAACAAGTTCCACTTAGTTGTGGAGCCATTACGAAGTTATTACGATGCGTGCATACGTGTTGTAGAATACTCAATCGCTGTCGTTTTCTAGAGAAAGATGATTGCTTGTGAAGAAGGAAGACGCAATTGAGCTCGAGGGTACGGTAAAGGAACCGCTGCCCAATGCCATGTTTAAGGTTGAGCTCGAGAACGGTCATTCGGTTCTGTGCAACATTTCTGGCAAGATCCGAATGAATTACATCCGCATTCTCCCCGGTGACAGGGTTGTCGTGGAGCTTTCCCCGTACGACCTGACCCGCGGCCGCATCACCTATCGCTACAAATAGCGGCACGCATACACGCACTCCATTTCCGGCTGCAGGCTTAGCTCAACCTACGGTCGGATTGTGTGTGAAGACCAGCCATAGTTTTAAACGCCTGCGGCTGGGCGAGTAGATAGTAGGGAAGTAGTTTGAGCGCTACCGAAAGGAAGAACGATGAAGGTACGTCCTTCGGTCAAGAAGATGTGCGATAAGTGCAAAATCATTAGGCGCCATGGCAAGGTTCTCGTCATCTGCGAGAATCCCCGCCACAAGCAGCGTCAGGGTTAAGAGAGGAGACCAACGTTGGCCCGTATTAATGGTGTCGACCTTCCGCGCGAGAAGCGCGTCGAGATCGGTCTGACCTACATCTACGGCATCGGCCGCACTACTGCTACCAAGATCTGCAACGAATGCCAGATCAACGTCGATACCCGCGTTAAGGACCTTACTGAAGATGAGGTTAACGCTATTCGCGAGTACATCGACAAGAACGCCATCATGGTCGAGGGTGACCTTCGCCGTGAGCGCACCCAGAATGTCAAGCGCCTTATGGACATCGGCTGCAACCGTGGCCTGCGTCACCGCAAGGGCCTGCCGGTCCGCGGCCAGCGCACCCACACCAACGCTCGCACCCGCAAGGGTCCGAAGCGTCAGATCGGTGCCAAGAAGAAGAAATAAGGGAGACTGACGCATCATGGCTACTGCAAAGAACAAGCGCGGCGCCTCCACTCGCATCAAGCGCGCCGACCGTAAGAACATCTCCGTGGGCCAGGCTCACATCCGTTCTACGTTCAACAACACCATCGTTTCCATCACCGATCCCGCGGGCAACGTCATCGCCTGGCAGTCCGCTGGTACCGTGGGCTTCAAGGGTTCCCGTAAGTCGACCCCGTTTGCCGCCCAGATGGCCGCCGAGGCTTGCGCCAAGGCCGCCATGGAGCACGGTATGCACAAGGTCGCCGTCTTCGTGAAGGGCCCCGGTTCGGGCCGCGAGACCGCGATTCGCTCCCTCCAGGCTGCCGGCCTCGAGGTTTCCAGCATCCAGGACAAGACCCCCATTCCGCACAACGGCTGCCGCCCCAAGAAGCGTCGCCGCGTGTAACTGAAAGGATCGTATCAATATGGCAATCGACAGGACTCCTGTTCTTAAGCGCTGCCGTCAGCTCGGGATCGATCCCGCTGAGCTCGGTTACAGCAGCAAGAAGGAATCTATCCGTCAGCCCAAGCGCCGTCGCAAGGAATCTGAGTACGGCATGCAGCTGCGCGAGAAGCAGAAGGTTAAGTTCATTTACGGCGTTCTGGAGAAGCAGTTCCATCACTACTTCGACCGCGCTCGTAAGATGAACGGCATCACCGGTGAGAATCTTCTCATTCTCCTGGAGAGCCGTCTCGACAACGTCGTGTTCCGTCTCGGCTTTGCTCGCACCCGCAAGGAGGCTCGTCAGACTGTCCGCCACGGCCACTTCACCGTTAACGGCCGTCGCGTTGACATCCCCTCCTATCAGGTCAAGCCTGGCGACGTCGTCGCCGTTGGCGAGAAGTTCCGCGATCTTCTCCCCATCAAGGAGGCCCTGATCTCCTCTGAGCGTTTCGAGGTTCCCGGCTGGCTCGAGGTTGATATCGAGAAGCTGTCTGGCAACGTTCTGGCTATGCCCGTTCGTGAGCAGATCAGCGGCGATATCAAAGAGCAGCTCATCGTCGAGCTCTACTCTAAGTAGTCCTTTTGGGCTGCTGAGGCTGGAGGTAATACATGTCAGAATTCATTAGGCCCCAGGTTCAGGTCGAGGAAATCAACGATACGTGCGCCCGCGTATCCGTCGAGCCGCTTGAGCGCGGCTATGGCGATACGCTCGGCAACTCGCTTCGTCGCGTGCTGCTGTCCTCTCTCGAGGGCGCAGCCGTCGAGGCGATTCAGATCGATGGCGCTCAGCATGAGTTCATGTCGATCGATAACATGGTCGAGGATGTCACCGACATTGTCCTGAACGTTAAGGGCCTGGTGTTCCATTCGCTCGGTACCACGGATGAGGCTACCGCGACCATTTCGGTCGACGGCCCGTGCGAGGTTACCGGTGCGGACTTCTTCATCCCGTCGGAGTTCGAGCTCGTGAACCCCGAGCAGCACATTGCAACCCTCACCGAGGGCGGACACCTCACCATGAGCATGCGCATCGGCTACGGTCGCGGCTACGTTTCTTACGAGGCCAACAAGCGTGACAACGATCCCATCGGCGTCATTCACGTTGACTCCTTGTATTCGCCGGTCCGTCGTTGCGCCAAGCTCGTCGAGGCTTGCCGCGTTGGCCAGCACACCGACTACGATCGCCTTGTTCTC
>CATYDM010000054.1 GCA_958405195.1 uncultured Collinsella sp. | reverse complement strand
GCCCTCGCGGCCTAGTCGCTATTTAGGGCGTCCAAGATTTGGGGCGCAGTTCAAATTCGGACGGGCTTCTGTGCTCGATATAAGGTTTACGCGGCGGGGCTGCAAGGCCCGGCGGTGTAGCTTAGCGTCGACGCTTCCAGATAATGCCGAGGATGATGACGATGATGCCGCCGATAAGGCACGCGCCAACTACTGCCAGCGTGCGGTCTCCCGTTGCGGCGAGCTTACCGGTCGTCTTCTTGGTGATGACCTTCGTGGTCGTCGTGTCCGTCTTAGGCGAGGGCTTAGGCGTCGGGGCCGGTGTGGGCGTGGGGTCCACGGCAGCGGAGCCAAAGCTGATGGTGCCCGCGAGCGAGGCCATCTTGCTCTCCCAGCTGTCCTGCCCGATCAGTGCCCTCAGCGCCGCCTCGCACGTGCCCCACTCGGTGTACTTGGTGGCGTGTGCAAAGGTGGGAAAATCGGTCGTGTTGGTAATGATGTAGTTGTTGGTGGCGACGGTATAGGTCTTGGCGGGGTCGAGCGTGCTGCCGTCTTTGGTGAGTGTGGCACTCACAATGCGCTTGCCTTCGGGCTCCGTCCAATCAATCGTCACGTTGATGCCGCCAAAGGAGAGAACGCTGCCAGAGTCATCGCGCCACTTGTACTTGTCTTGCGCCTCCTGCTCGGTGTGACCGGCCGCCACATAAGCCTGCTGAAGCTCGTAGCTGTCGTTGCAATCGTCGCTGATTTGTAGCGAGTGCTCGAGCGCTGCGAGGAAGTCCGCGCCGGTCATGGCCCAGGTCTCCACGGTGTTGCCGTAGGGCGAGATGGCGATGACGTTGCCGGCGGTCACGTTGCCCGCCGCGATGCCGCCGCGGATGCCGCCAGCGTTTTCGATAGCGAGGTCCGCGCCCGTCAGGTCAAGATAGGAGCTGCAAATCACGTGGCCGATGGTCTGGGCCTTGGTGGTGTCGCCCTCCTTGCTGGGACGGAAATCGGTGGTGCGCACCATTTCGCAACCATGCGTGCCTGCGGCGTCCTCGCCGTAGAAATAGTTGGTGGTGGATGTGCCGAGCGCCTTGTTCGATTCGTTTTCAAAGTCCTCGTCGAGCGGCTTGATCTTGTTGCGGACGGCTTCAAGGCGGCTTTGGTAGTCGGAGCCCTTGTCGGGGTCTGCCAAAAGGTCGTTGACGTTCTTGGCGGTGTAGAGCTTCTCGTCGCTGCCGTCTGCAGGGACCGTGACCGTGTCATCGTCGGTGCTTTCGGTGCCCTTGGTGTCGTACTCGTAGGGGACGGAAAGCAGCCCCACCTCGGCAAAGGCGCTGCCTGCCTCGACAACGTGGATCGTCTTGCCGTCGGCTCCCGTCACCTTCTCGTTAAGGTTGATGTGCTCGTGGCCTGCGATAAGGGCATCGACGCCACGGAGTCGCGTGGCAAAGGTCTTGGCGTCGAGCGTGTGCGCGATGCACACAACAACATCGCAGCCCTCCTTGCGCAGCTGCTCTGCCTCGGCATTGATGGCGTTCGCGGCACTCGAGAACGACGTACCCGCGACCAGGTCCGCGCGCAGCGAGGATTCCAGCGACTCATCCATGGCACCCACGACGCCGACCTTAATCTTGTAGTTAAACGTGGGACTGTCCTCGCCGTCCTTCCAAGTGCGGTTGAGCGTCTTCGTGATGCTCGAGCTCCATACGCCGCTCGTAGACTTCGCGTTCGCGCAGAGCATGGCAAAGGGCGTGCCGGTGGTGCTGTAGCCGGTCATGGTGCGGAGTTTGTCCGCGCCGTAGCTCCAGTCGTGGTTGCCTGGCGTGGTCGCGTCGTAGCCGTCGGCGTAGAAGGTGTCCATGAGCTCGGCGATGCTCTTGCCCTCGCTCATGGTGGCAAAGGACTGCCCGTGGAAGGTGTCGCCCGCATCGAGCAAAGGATCGGGGGCGTTGCCCTGGGCGCTATAGAGAACTGCCAGTCCGTCGAAGCCGACGGTGCCGGTGCCCTTGCTTTCGTTGTAGCTGTACTTGTAGCTGCCGTGGATGTCGTTGGTGTGCATGACGGCCACGGAGCCGTCAATAGCGGCGGGCAGGTTCCCCGCGAAAGCGAGGCTTGGGATGCCTGCGAGCGAGCCGGCAAACAACGCGGCGGCTAACGCAAGGCGGGGGAGTCTTTTCATGGCAGTTTCCTTAGTCCTTAGCCAGAATGTCTGGTCGAATATCGGATTATCGACATAATATGCGAAAACCGCCGCAAGGGCGTCTGTCCCTTTGCGGCGGTTTTGACGTTTGCGCAGGTAAAACCTGCCAAAATAAACCTGTCCCTTTTTGGTAGGTTTAGCTCAGCAGCATGCGGTCGTTGGCGAGCTCGCCGCCCGAGACCTCCTCGAACTTCTGCAGCAGGTCGGCGACGGTGAGCGACTTCTTCTCATCGCCCGCCACGTCGTAGATTACGTGGCCCTCGTGCATCATGATCAGGCGATTGCCCAGACGGATGGCGTCATTCATGTTATGCGTGACCATGAGCGTGGTCAGGTGGTGCTCGTCGACGATCTCTTCGGTCAGATTGAGCACCTTAGAGGCCGTCTTGGGGTCGAGCGCCGCGGTGTGCTCGTCGAGCAGCAGCAGGCGCGGCTTGGTGAGCGTGGCCATGAGCAGGGTGAGTGCCTGGCGCTGGCCGCCCGAGAGCAGGCCGACCTTGGCGTTGAGGCGCGTGTCCAGACCGAGGTCCAGGCGCTTGAGCAGCTCAACGTACTCGTCCTTCTCGGCCTTGGTGACGCCCCACGAAAGACCGCGACGCTGGCCACGGCGCTTGGCGAGGGCCAGGTTCTCGGCGATCTGCATGTCGGCTGCGGTGCCGCGCATGGGGTCCTGGAACACGCGGCCCAGGTACTTGGCACGCTGCGACTCGCTCAGGCGCGAGATATCGTTGCCGTCAAGCTCGATAACGCCCGAATCGAGCGGATACACGCCGGCGATCATGTTGAGCAGCGTGGACTTGCCGGCGCCGTTGCCGCCGATCACGGTTACAAAGTCGCCGTCGTTAAGGGTGAGGTCGACACCGGTAAGAGCGCGCTTCTCGGTGACGGTGCCCTTGTTAAAGGTCTTTTTGACGTGCGAGAGCTTAAGCATCTGCCTCATCTCCCTTCGTGTAGGAGCTGCGGAGCTTATAGCGCTCCCAAACCACGGGCACGCACAGGGCCACGGCGACGATCACGGCGGAGAGCAGCTTCATGTCGTTGGCGTCCATGCCCAACTGCAGCACGATGGCGCGGATAAGGAAGTACACCACGGAGCCAAAGACGGCGGAGGCAAGACGGACGCTAAACTGCGTGAGACCGCCGGGCAACAGGCGGCCGAGCACCTCGCCGATAACAATGGCGGCAAGACCGATAACGATGGCACCGGTGCCCATGCCAATGTCGGCATACTTCTGGCTCTGGCAGATGAGTGCGCCCGAAAGGCCGATGAGGGCGTTGGAGAGCACGAGGGCGATCATCTTGGTGGAGTTGGTGTTGACGCCCAGGGCGCGGATCATGTACTCGTTGTTGCCGGTGGCGCGCAGTGCCGAGCCGATCTCGGTGCCAAAGAACCAATACAGGATGGCAACGATAGCCACGGCGAGCAGGATGCCCAAGATGATGGCGACGGTGGACTGCGGCAGGCCCGTCATGTTGCTGACGGCCGAGAACACGGTGCCCTTGGCAAGAATGGGCGTATTGGATTTGCCCATGATGCGCAGGTTGATGGACCACAGACTGATCTGGGTGAGGATTCCGGCGAGGATCGCGGGAATCTCAAAGACGGTGGTCAGAATGCCCGTGACGGCGCCCGCGATGGCGCCGGCGCACATGCCGGCCAGCACGGCGAGCAGCGGGTCGACGTTGTTATTGACGATGAGCACGGCGCAGACGCAGCCGCCGAGGGCAAAGCTGCCGTCGCAGGTCATATCGGGAATGTCGAGCAGGCGGAACGTGATAAACACGCCAAGCACCATAATGCCCCAGAGGACGCCCTGCGAAACGGCGCCCTGCAATGCAATGAGCATGCTTCATACCTCCTAGGATAGGGTGGACACGTGAGTCACCATGATAGCGGTAACAATGCATAAAAGAGCTTCGGCCGGATGTTTTGACTCATCCGAAACAAGCAGGGCGAACGCCGGTCTTTGGCGTTCGCCCCTGTGGCTCAGATATTGAATAACACGTCAACGGCGCGAGTGCGTGCCCTAGACGCGCTACCGCGCATGGCGCTACTCGTCCAGAGCGGAAAGATCGATGCCCAGAGCCTCGGCCATCTCGTCGTTCTTGACGACGACCAGGTCTTTGCTTGAGAGGTGCTTGATCGCCATGTCCTCGGGCTTGGCTTCGCCCTTCAGGATCTTGACGGCCATCTCGCCTGCGACGTAGCCCAGATCCTCGTAGTTGATGGAGAGGGTGAACAGGCCGCCGGCCTTGCACATGCCCTCCTCGCCGGTCACGAAGGGAAGCTTGTTCTCCTTGCAGATCTGACCGACCTGCGAGGCGCCCGCGGCGATGGTGTTGTCGGTGGGGGAGTAGAGCGCGTCGACCTTGCCCACGGCAGACTCGACGACGGACTGGATCTCGTTAGAGCTCGAGACGGTAAAGTCAGTGTACTCGATGCCCAGCTTGTCGAGTTCCTTCTTGGCGGCCTTGATCTGGACGTCGGAGTTGGATTCGGCGGTGCAGTAGAGCAGGCCGACCTTCTTAACGTCGGGCAGAACCTTCTGCATCATCTCGAGCTGCTCGGCGACCGGGGTGAGGTCGGAAGCGCCCGTGACGTTGGTGTCCGGCTTGTCGTTGTCCTGGACCAGGCCGGAGGCGGCGTAGTCGGTGATGGCACAGCCCACGATGGGGATATCGGCCGTGGCGCCGGCGGCGGCCTGCGCGGCGGGCGTGGCGATGGCATAAATCAGGTTGACGTTGTCGCCCACAAACTTGTCGGCAATGGACTTGCACGTGGACTGGTCGTTCTGGGCGTTCTTCTGGTCGATCTTGACCTTAAGGCCGCTCTCCTTGATGGCCTTGACAAAGCCGTCGTTGGCGGCATCGAGTGCGGAGTGCTCGGTGAGCTGCAGAACGCCGATGGTGTAGTCGGAACCGGCGGCAGCAGAGCCGGAACCAGAGTTGCCGCCGCATCCGGCGAGCGGGGCGAGCGCGAGCAGGCCGGCGGAGACCAGAAGGCTCCTGCGGCTGATGGTGATGTCCTTCATATCATTACCCCCAGTATAAAAATGGCTGGAAACACTGCACTGGGACAAAGTGCAAGTGGAACTATAGTAGCGCTGATGTCCATTTTTACAACAGCCTGGCGGGTTTTTTAATACAGAATCGGATGGGCGGTACGGGTAGTCGAATGGGCGGCGGAGGGTCTTATGCGACGGAGGAGGCGTCGTCCTCGTCTAGGGCGGCGAAGAGCTTCTTGCCGTCGAGGAGACGTGTGGTGACGTTTCTCATTCGGCCAATCTCTACGGTACGCAACGTGTCATCGGCGCCTCGGGCGTCGTAGACCGTTCCCAGCAGATACGAGATGCCATCGCGCTGCCTGATGGCAAAGGGACGGAGTGTCATTCGTGCTGCTTCGGTTTCGCCACGCGTCGTGACGCTCGAAATATCAAAACTCACCGTGGTTCCGTGGTCGATGGCCTGCTCGACGAGCTCGCACGTGTCGATGCGCTTGATGGGCGTGCGTGTTGCCTTGGTGGCCTTGCTGCCTGCGCTTGGAACGGGTTCGGGTATATCGAGGTAGCCGCGAACGTCGGCACTCGCCATGGCAACTAAGTGCTGCGCCATGCTCTTGCGGATAGCGATAGGCGTGGAGCGGTTGCGCATGACCATACCGTGGAGCCTGATGATCTCTTCGTCGGTGAGCGGACGGGTAAGAAGTTTGTATCCCACGCCGCGTTTGTACTCAATTTCGTATCCGGCATGGCGAAGCGCGGAGATGGCGGTGTAGATGCTGCGCCGCGCCGCCGAGATGGGCATGCGGGCGGGGTCGTCAGGATGGGCGAGGCGCCGGATCAGCTCATCGGAAAGCATGGCCTTGTCTTCGCCGGTGTTTTCGCTCAAGAGCTGCAGGATACGAACGGCGCGATAGGCTGCCATCGAGGCGGCGCCTCTAGTCGTGGTGTCGTAGGTTTCAACAGCGGCTTCGGTCATGGTGCCCACGTCCTTTCCGTTTTGGGTGGCGACGGTATGGAGCCTAAGACGCGGGGCTTTCCCAGGGGCGCAGGGCGCTCTGGGCGGTCGGTAGTCGTCGGCAAACGGCGGGTCGAGTTTTCAACAGCCCTGCTCAACTGACCAAAAACTTGCCAAAAGCTTGACGGATGCTGTTGAAAAAAGCGTCTCTCGACCGATGTCGAGAGACGCTTGTGCGATGAGCGTTGGCGTGTGGCGACGCGAGCTAGCGTCCGACAATTAGAAGTCGGCGTTGCCTACGGTGCGCGGGTGCGGCAGGACGTCGCGGATGTTGCCCACGCCGGTCAGATACATGACCAAGCGCTCGAAGCCCAGACCGTAGCCGGCGTGCTTGCAGGAACCGTAGCGGCGCAGGTCAAGGTAGTACTTGTACTGCTCGGGATTCATACCCAGGTCCTTGATGCGGGCCTCGAGCAGATCCAGGCGCTCCTCGCGCTGGGAGCCACCGATGATCTCGCCGATGCCCGGCACCAGGCAGTCGGCGGCGGCGACGGTCTTGCCGTCGTTGTTCATGCGCATGTAGAAGGCCTTGATCTCGGCCGGGTAGTCGGTCACAAAAGTCGGGCGCTTAAAGTGCTCCTCGGTCAGGAAGCGCTCGTGCTCGGTCTGCAAGTCGATGCCCCAGCTGACGGGGTAATCAAACTGGTGGCCAGCAGCGACGGCCTGCTCCAGGATCTCGACGGCCTCTGTGTAGGTAACGCGGGCAAAGTCGGAGTTGGCGACATGGTCCAGGCGCTCGAGCAGACCCTTGTCCACAAACTTGTTGAGCATATTGAGCTCGTCGGGGCAGGTTGCCATGACGTCCTTGAGGACATACTTGAGCATGGCCTCGGCGTTATCCATGTAGTCGTTAAGGTCGGCAAAGGCCATCTCGGGTTCGATCATCCAAAACTCGGCGGCGTGGCGCGTGGTGTTGGAGTTCTCGGCACGGAAGGTGGGACCAAAGGTGTACACGTCGCCAAAGGCCATGGCAAAGTTCTCGGCATTGAGCTGGCCGGACACGGTGAGGCTCGCATGCTTGCCAAAGAAGTCCTGGCTCCAGTCGACCTCTCCGGACTCGGTGAGGGGCGGATTTTTGGGGTCGAGCGTGGTCACGCGGAACATCTCGCCGGCGCCCTCGCAGTCACTCGTGGTGATGATGGGGGTGTTGACGTAGACAAAGCCCTGCTCCTGGAAGAAGCGGTGGATGGCGGCAGCCGCGACAGAGCGGATGCGGAACACGGCGCGGAACAGGTTGGTGCGCGGGCGCAGGTGCTGCTGGGTGCGCAGGAACTCGACGGTTGCGCGCTTCTTCTGCAGCGGGTAATCCGGGGCGCTCGTGCCCTCGACCTCGATGGAGGTGGCAGAAAGCTCGAAAGGCTGGGGCGCATCGGGGGTCAGCTTGACGGTGCCGGTGCAAATGAGTGCGGCCGAGACGTTTTGATGGGCGATCTCGTCGTAGTTGTCGAGTGCCTCGCGGTTCATGACGACCTGCAGGTCGCGGAAGCAGCTGCCGTCGTTGAGCGTAACAAAGCCAAAGTTCTTCATGTCGCGGACGGACTTGACCCAGCCGGCGACGGTGACGGTCTGGCCGCCGAGCGACTCGGCATCGGCATAGAGCTGCGCGATTTTGGTGCGGTTCACGTATCCTCCCATAACGGTTGAATGATAGTTATCCATACAGTTCGATATTCTAGCAGCTCGGCTCATTTGAGCTATACAGATAAAGCATTGGCGGGATGGTTTTTCAAACGAAAAGCGCCCGCGGCCAAATGGTCGCGGGCGCTTGACGAGGTGCCTTTTGGCTGTGTGGCGTGGGGCCTGGCTACTTGGTCTTGGCAACCAGCAGCGGGTCGCCAAGCTTGACGAGCGGGTTGCCGCCGATAAGCGTTCCAGACTCGCCGACATGGTCGATGCTCTTAAGACGATCGAGCTCGGAGACGATGACGGTCACGATGTCCTCGTGACCAGCGGCCTTAATGGCCTCGCGGTCGAAGCTGATGAGCGGCTGGCCTGCCTTGACCACATCGCCCATCTCGACAAAGCGGGCAAAACCCTTGCCGTTCATTTCCACGGTGCCCAGGCCAACATGGATGAACACACGCAGGCCGTCCTCGGTGATCATGCCGATGGAGTGGTTGGTGACAGTGGTGGCACCGATGCGGCCGTTGGCGGGCGCATAGATGGTGCCGGTAATGGGCTCGATGCCATAGCCCTGGCCAAGCATGCCCGAGGCGATCGTCTCGTCGGGAACCTCGTTCAGGTTGACGAGCACGCCGTTGACGGGGGCATAGATGACGCCTTCGCGGGTAGCGAAGCTTGCTGCGGGCGGAACGGACGCCTCGCCGGTCGAGGTGAAGGTGGACTTAAGCGAATCGAGCAGACCCATAGTTGCCTCCAACTTAAATAGGCGCATATCGCGCGTTTGGTTTGCCGGAAACGTTTCACATGTGTTTCGCGGCTTGGTCAACGCCCCTATTCTACGCTGCTCAACGATACCTCTGAACTGGGATTATGTGATATATCAGTTGAAGGGAAACTTATTGCCGGAGTGTTTCTGCGCCACGGGTTCAAGTGGGGTACGCTTGAAGGCGAAAAACAAGGGCGCATAATTTGCGCGAAGGGAGCACATATGATTGTCGAGAACCATGCGCTGTGGGGCGAGGAGTCGACCGAGGATTATCCGGCGACGTTTACGTATTTGGGTGCCGAGCCGTTGCCCGATAAACCGAATGGCCGCCGCCCCGCGGTGATTATCTGTGGCGGAGGTGCGTTTACGCATATCGCTCCGCATGAGCAGGACCCGGTGGCGTTTGCGTTTTTGGATCACGGTTACCAGGCCTTTGTGCTCAACTATGTCACGAGTTCTACGGGTGACGTGAGCTTTCCGCACCCCCAGGCAGATCTTGCCAAGATGGTCACCACGGTGCGCGCCAACGCCGACGAGTGGCATGTCGATCCTAAGCGCGTGTGCGTCGTGGGCTTTTCTGCTGGCGGCATGATTTGCGCCTCGCTGGCAACACAGTGGAAGACCGGCCCCTTTGCGGCACTTGCCGGGGCGCGTCCGGACGACATTCGTCCCGATGCCGTGGTGCTGGGTTATCCATTGCTCGACTTTGCCTATGTGCGCGACATGCAGACGCGCGATCCGCGCATTGACTTGCGCGTGCCCAAGACGGGCGGCAAGACGGGACGCGATTTGCTCAACGACTACCTGTCGATGGTGACGGGCGGCGAGGCAACTGACGAGCATCTGGCCGACATCTGCCCCACCACGCATGTTTCGCGTCAGATGCCACCGACCTTTGTGTGGGGCGTGTCCGACGACAAGACGGCGCCGATCGCGCAGGTCTACCCGTTTGCGCAGCGCATGGCCGAGGAGGGCGTTGCATGCGAGATGCACGTCTTCGACCAGGGTGGTCACGGCCTTTCGCTCGGCAACGCCAACACCGCGGTCGACAACGAGGACAAGCAGGTGGCGGTCCGTCCCTGGATTCGCCTAGCCTTCCGCTTCCTGGGGCGCCATCTGTAAGAGTCTCGGCATCCCAGCCCTTCAATAACTTGCGGTGAAATAGTTCCTATCTGGGGCATCAACCAGTCCATCCAGGAACTATTCCACCGCAACTTCGTTTTTGATGCCCCGCCCGGAAACTGCGTCCCAGTTTTGCCTTTCAAGGTGGGACGCAGTTTCCCATAGGGCCTCGACTGGGAAAGTGCGTCCCGTTTCGAGCGGGGATTCCGGGATGCATTTTCCGTAAGAGGCCTGTTTGGGAAACCATATCCCGTTTCGAGCCAGAATTCTGGGATGTAGTTTCCCCGAGAGGCCTCATCGGGAAACTATGGCCCTGAACTCTCCTGCCTGTCCCCATTGCGCCAATCTGCTGATTGAACGTCGTTGTGTGTTCGCGCTATCATGCATGGTTACAATTGGTTAGCCATGGCAAACGGTTAGCCATGGTGAACATAAATACAACGCCCTGTGGGCGCCGGGGGAGGAACACGGACGTGAGGCTCGATACACTCGAGATTGGAAAGGACGCCGTTGTCGCATCGGTGGCATCGGACGATCAGGCACTCCGACAGCATATTTTGGACATGGGTCTAACGCCGGGCACCGAAGTCACCATGATGAAGTACGCCCCCATGGGTGACCCGCTCGAGATCCGCCTGCGTGGCTACGAGTTGACACTGCGTAAGGACGATGCCGCTCGCATCGAGCTCGTGGGTATTCACGACACCGATACAGGTCCGCGCGCTAACGCCGCAATCGGCACGACGGAGCATCCGGCCCTGGGCGAGGGGACGTATTCGCCCCGTGCGGCAAAGACGGCCGTGCCCGAGGGCGCGCCGCTGCACTTTGCCCTCGCCGGCAACCAAAACTGCGGCAAGACCACGTTATTCAACCAGCTGACGGGCTCCAACCAGCACGTCGGTAACTTTCCCGGCGTGACGGTCGACCGCAAAGATGGCACCATCCGCAACCATCCCGAGGCGAGCGTTACCGACCTGCCCGGCATTTACTCCCTGTCGCCGTACACAGGCGAGGAGGTCGTGAGCCGTCAGTTCATCCTCGACGAGCGTCCGGACGCCATCATCGACATCATTGACGCCACCAACATCGAGCGTAACCTGTACCTGACACTGCAGCTCATGGAGCTTGACCGTCCTATGGTCATCGCGCTCAACATGATGGACGAGGTGACCGCCAACGGCGGCGCCGTAGACGTCAACTTGCTCGAGAGCCTGTTGGGCGTGCCCGTTGTCCCCATTAGCGCTGCCCGCAACGAGGGCATCGGCGAGCTGGTGGACCACGCCCTGCACGTGGCGCGGTTCCGCGAGCGCCCTGGTCGCCTGGACTTTTGCGCGCCCGACGGTCCGGACGGCGGTGCGCTGCATCGCTGCATCCACGGTATTGCTAACCTGATCGAGGACCATGCCGTGACGGCGCACATCCCGGTGCGCTTTGCGGCGACCAAGCTGGTCGAGGGCGATGAGCTGGTAACCGAGGCGCTTCACCTGGATCGCAATGAGCTCGACGCTATCGAGCACATCATCACCCAGATGGAGGGCGAGGCCGGCACCGACCGCCTATCTGCGCTGGCCGATATGCGTTTTAGCTTTATCGGCGACGTGTGCGGGCGTTGCGTCGTCAAGCCGCACGAGAGCCGCGAGCACGTGCGCTCCGTCAAGATTGACCGCATCCTGACAGGTCGTTACACAGCCATTCCGGCGTTTCTGGTGATCATGGGCCTCGTCTTTTGGCTGACGTTTGGCGTGATCGGCGCGGCGTTGCAGGGACTCATGGAGGACGGTATCGCTGCCATCATCGCCTCGGCCGATGCGGGCCTCAAGGCGTTCGGTACCAACGACGTGGTGCGCTCGCTGGCTGTCGACGGCGTGCTTACGGGCGTGGGCAGTGTGCTGACCTTCCTGCCGATTATCGTCGTGCTCTTTTTGTTCCTCTCCATTCTGGAAGACTCCGGATACATGGCGCGCGTGGCCTTTGTCATGGATAAGGTGTTGCGTCGCTTTGGCCTGTCGGGCCGCAGTTTTGTGCCCATGCTCGTCGGTTTTGGCTGCACCGTGCCGGCTATCATGTCGACCCGTACGCTCCCATCCGAGCACGACCGCAAGATGACGGTCATGCTCACGCCGTTTATGAGCTGCTCAGCCAAGCTGCCGGTTTACGGCTTGCTGTGCGGGGCGTTTTTCCCGCAGGCGACGGTTCCCGCCATGGTCTCGCTCTATCTGATCGGTATCGTGGTCGGCTGCGTCGCGGCTTTGGTGCTCAACCGCACGGCATTTAAGGGCGACCCGGTGCCGTTTATCATGGAGCTCCCCAATTACCGCCTGCCGAGCGTCAAGACGACGGTGATGCTGGCATGGGATAAGGCCAAGGACTTCATCACCAAGGCCTTTACCATTATCTTTGCCGCTACCGTGGTCATCTGGTTCCTTCAGACGTTCGACATCCGCTTTAACGTGGTCGCCGACCAGTCGCAAAGCCTGCTTGCCGGTCTGGGTAGCATCATCGCGCCGGTGTTGGCCCCGCTCGGCTTTGGCGACTGGCGCGCCTCGACGGCGCTCGTCACGGGGCTCATTGCCAAGGAGAGCGTCATCTCGACGCTCACGGTGCTTTTGGGCGCAACGTCGCCCGCGGCGCTGTCGACCATGTTTTCGCCGTTTACCGCCTACGTGTTCTTGGTCTTTACGTTGCTGTACCCGCCTTGTGTGGCGGCAATCGGCGCCGTCAAGAGCGAGTTGGGCGCGCGCTATGCCGTGGCCGTATTCGCGTTTCAGGTCGCCGTTGCCTGGATCGTGGCGTTTGTCGTGCATTCGGCGGGCATATTGCTGGGGTTGGCTTAGTTATGAATTGACGGCGCAACCTCTGTGTATCGAATTGTTTTCGGCCCCGCATCTGTACTGACGGATGCGGGGCCGTTGCTATATAATCGCCTCCGCTCAAAACGATTGGAGACGTTATATATGACTCAGACAAGGCAAGACGGCATCACGCTCAAGCAGTGGCTCCCACTCGTCGGGCTCACCTGCTGTGCGTTCGTGTTCAACACGTCGGAGTTTATGCCCATCGGCCTTTTGACTGATATCGCCGCGTCGTTCTCGCTCACCGAGGCCCAGGCGGGCATCATGATCTCGGTCTATGCCTGGGGCGTCATGCTGCTGTCGCTGCCGCTCATGGTGTTCGCCTCGCGCTTTGAGTTCAAGCGGATGCTGCTGGGCGTGCTGGCCGTGTTCTCGCTCGGTCAGTTCCTGTCCGCTGTGGCGCCGACCTATCCCATCCTGGTCTGCGCGCGCCTGGTGGTCGCTTGCGCACATGCCGTGTTCTGGTCAGTCGCCTCGATTATGGCCTCGCGCCTGGTCGACACTCGCCACGGCGCGCTCGCCATCAGCATGATCGCTACGGGCTCGTCCATCGCGCAGATCTTTGGCCTGCCGCTCGGTCGCGCCATTGGCTTGGCCGTGGGCTGGCGCATGACGTTTGCCGTGGTCGGGGGCCTCTCAGCCATCGCGGTCGTCTACCAGGCAGCGGTGTTCCCGGCCATGCCGGCGGGTGAGCGCTTTACCGTCAAACAGCTGCCCGAGCTGCTCAAGAACCCGCTCCTCGTCGCGCTCTACGCAGTCACGGTCTTCATGGCGACCGGCTATTACGCGGGCTATAGCTATATCGAGCCGTTCCTGGCTCAGGTCGCGCATGTCGACGCAAGCGCCATCACCATGACGCTGACGGCGTTCGGCTGCTCTGGTCTGCTCGGAAGCTGGCTGTTCGGCCGACTGTTCGATGGGCACCGGTTCCCGTTCTTGGCTATCACGCTCTCCGGCGTGCCGGTGGCCCTGCTGCTCATGGGGCCGGCCGCATCGTCGCTCGTGACAGTGCTTGCCGTCTGCGCGCTGTGGGGTTGCTGCGCCACGGCCTTTAACGTGGCGTTTCAGGCCGAGCTCATCAAGCACACGCCGGCAGATTCGTCGGCCGTCGCCATGTCGATCTTCTCGGGCCTGTTCAACCTCGGTATCGGCACGGGTACCGCGATCGGCGGAGCCGTGGTTTCGGGTCCCGGTATCGCCTGGATCGGCTTTGTGGGCGGGGCGATTGCCGTCGTGGGCGTCATCCTCGCCATCACCGTGCTGTTTCCGGCCATCCGCCGCGCCAAGCCCGTCGCCTAATCACGTCCCCTCATCAGTTGCGGTGGAATAGTTCCTGTTTAAGGCTTCTGAAGGCCCAGACCGGGCCAAATCCCCCGCCACGGCTTGTGGGGGGGCGG
>CATYDM010000053.1 GCA_958405195.1 uncultured Collinsella sp. | reverse complement strand
GCGACCCCAACCTTGGCAAGGTTGTGCTCTACCAACTGAGCCATGTCCGCTTGCGGGTTATTAATTTACGCGAGTTGTCCAAAAGACGCAAGTACTTTTTTCAAAAAACTTGTCTGCCGTATGTTCTTAATAGCTAAACTCGCTAAAGCGATTGGCTAGGCACACGATTCCAACGCTCCGCTAAACAGCTTCACCATCTGCACGCGCGTGCCGGCGCCGTCCGTACGACGAGCAACCTCCACGTTATCGACAAGCATACGCATAAGCTTGATGCCACGGCCGCGCTCCTCAGATGCGACCGGCTCGCTCGTTTCATCGATAGAATAGCCGGCACCTCGATCAAGCACCTCAACCACAACGCGATCGCCATAGGCCTGAACCGTCAGGACGCACCCGATACCGCCCGCATGGTCATAGGCATTACCCAGCGCCTCCCCCGACGCCAATGCGACATCGTAGCGCTCGTCACGGCGCAACGGAAGCGATTCAAGGAGTTCAGCGATGCGATGTCGGTAGTATGGAAGATTCTCGATACCCTGACGGACCTCGACGCTCTTACTCCAACGAGGCAGCTCCCCCACCGGAATGGCGGGAATAGACTCCCGTGCCGGCCCCGCGACATGAAGGATATCGACAAGACGAGCAATCTCCAAAAAGCGAACAACTTCACCTGATGCATTGACGAGCGAAAGCAGGCCTTCTCGCCTCATGAGCTCACGAGCGCGCGTAAGCAGGAATGCCAAGCCCGTCGAATCGATAAAGCTAACAGCCTGACAGTTGATGACAACACGACGCACGCCGCGGCCAATCAAAGCATCCAACCGCCGACGCAGCGCAGGCACCGTGGCGATGTCGATATCGCCTGGTGGCGTCAAAACCGCTATGTCATTCCACTCATTCATACGACCATGGTTCCCCAAAAAAGCCCACTCGATGCATTCGTTTCCCCAACCGTGCGGATTCAGCCCGCTCAGCGTCGTCTATGAACGACCCCGTAAAAACTCAAGGGACACCAATGCAATGTCATCGTCCAGCGCCGATTCGGTAAATCGGTCAAGCTCGCCCAAGACCTTGCCGCAGATTCCCGATACGCCCTCACCCGAGACAGAGAGCAGAAGGTCACGAAGGCGCTGCTCGCCAAAGAACGCTCCGGTGCGGTCGCGGGCCTCAATCGTTCCATCCGTATACATGAAGAGCATGTCGCCAGGAGCGAACGTAAACACTCCCGTCTCGTACACCATGCTCTCAAAGGCACCGATTACGCCCGATTGGCATCCAAGCAGCTCGACCTCTCCCCCACGGGGCTCGCCGCCACCCAGCGGCATCGACTCTGGCCTGATGACCATGGTCGGAGGATGGCCCGCCGAACAATACGTTGCGCGTCCGGCTTTAAGGTCAATCTTGGCGATAAAGGCCGTCACGAACGTCTCGACCCTCGAGAAGCCCATGAGCATGCTGTTAAGGGAGCGTGCCATGCGGGCCGGTCCAGCGCCCTCCCAGGCATATGCCGTCAGGGCCGTCTTGACGAGCGCGGACATCGATGCAGCCTCAATGCCTTTGCCAGACACATCGCCCAAAATCATGACGGCGCAGTCGTCGGGAAGACGGATGAGCGTATAGAAATCGCCGCCGACCAACGCCGAGTTCGTGGCCGACAGGTACACCGAATCGGTTGCGATACCCGGAACATCCCCCAGGGAATTTCTCATGCCGATCTGAAGGGTCTGAGCGATATGGCGCTCCTCGCGCTTTTGAGATTCGCCTTCGTAGATCAGTTCAAAGTCATGCGCCAAGTGCACCAAGTAGTCATATTCAAGATCATCAATCGGCTCTTGGCTACCATCACGAAGCAGCAGCGCGCGCGTCGTCGGGCTCTTCGCAACAGAAGCAGGAACAATCGCGTCGTTACTGTGCTTGCCATCACCCTCAGAGCGCGGGCGCCCCGCCTCGATGCCGGAGTCGACGTAGAGACCTTGACAAGGCAGACCATGCGCCCTAAGCCAGCCTCCCATAGGCATCGATTCGTCAACGCGTGTTATACGGACGTGCTTAAGGTCCTCGGCACTCGTACCGCCCAAAACAGATGCCTCAAAGCCATCAGGGCCAGCCCCCAGACGTGCCGCTGGCGCCGTCGTGGAATAGAAAAGCTTCTCGGGATCGTCCGGCAAAGCAACGCGACTGCCGCCTTCAAAATCTATGACGTAGGAATCCAGACTGGCGTCATACTCAACAGGGCAAAAATGGCAGTTAAGCATATTGCAGATCTCGGACGATACCGCCTGGGTAGCCGCGGCGGAATCGTCTAGAAAGGTAAACAACTCATCACGCAAGACATTGAGCGAGCGGCCAAGCTCGGCCGTGCGACGGGAGCGAAGGCTCGATGCCATGCCGACCAGCTGGATAGACAGGTAATCGCAAATGACCTCGAGCACATTAACGTCATAGGCGAGCGGTGCCTGAGGGCGTTTCCAACCAACTTCCAGCACGCCAAGAATCTGCGTACCGTAAAAAACGGGAAGACAGATCTCGCTGCGGTACGGAGGCATATCCTGCATGCGCAACAGGTGCTTAGAACGATTGTCCAAGTCCATAAACATACCGGAGGCGGCCTTATCACCCTCAAGGTCCTGTTGAATCGACAAGCGACAGGCACGCGACTCACGAAGAACATACGTCGGAATGCCAGCACCATACGGCAAAAACTCAGGCAGGTAGCTGTCGTACAGCTCCTTGGAAACACCGCGAAGTTTAAAACCGCCGCTCTCAGAAAAATAGATAGCGGCACCCGAAGCATCGAGCGTTCCTACAAGCTGGTTCATAACGGTATCAAGTAGGCTGGGTAACTCATCGGAGCCCACAGTGCTCATAATGACCGAGAGCGTGCCAGAGAGGCGCTTGTTCGCCACTCTAAGCTCCGAAAGCGCACGCTTGAGCTGGCGGTCGTGCGAATACTGTTCTTCGATGCTATGGAGCGCCACCAGGACACGTGGCGCGCGGCGCCCAAAGATGCGTGGAGGCGTTACGGAGCCCGCACGAACCAAGACGGGGATAAAGGAGCCGTCACTCAGCTTGAGCATCAGTTCGTTCTCGGAGCCATCAGTTTCAAATGGCAGACGATGTTCCGTCGCACGTTCAAAAGCGGACGAGTACAGGACGTCTTTAACATCTCCACCGATGACGTCGGCGCGTTCCTCGCACAGCAAACCAAGTAAGCGATTATTCACATGCAGAATGGTTCCGTCGAGCTCGCAGATGATGACAGCATCGCTCGTGATCTCGACTAGTTGGGCAACGTCTGCCCACTCGTTGCGTTCAAGCGTTTCCATCGTGGACCCCACCGTCTATCGGTAACAAAAAAGCCTCCGAAGAGGCTTCTCAAATGCGATGGTGTCGGAGGCGGGACTTGAACCCGCATGACCAAAAAGCGGTCACTAGCACCTCAAGCTAGCGCGTCTGCCAATTCCGCCACTCCGACATGCTATGTTGTTGATTCACGGTTCGTTTTGTTGGACCCGCGCGTTCAACGAGGAAGATAATAACCTATGATTCGAGAACTGTGCAAGCACTTTTTTCAAAAAAGTTTACAAATTTGTAAATGCGCCGGGAGGCAACACCGATTCGGGGCCTGCATCCACGTACTCCATGCGCCGTTCTCAAACATGTTCTGGGGCTGATTCAAATTTAGTGGCTCGGCTTTGCCGAGCCCTTATATGGGGAGGCCGGAGCTAAAGCTCAGGCCTCACTAACTTTCCTATTAGATTAAGTGAGCGATCGAGGAATCGCACTCCCCCTGCCGAGTTACCGCAGGGCCCGCCCTGAAGTTACTTTTCAGAACACTCCGCAGGACGCAAGAAACCCCCGCCGCACGAAGTGCGCAGCGGGGGTTTCTTGCATGTCCGAGGACGTTCTGAAAAGTAACTTCAGGGCGGGCCCGGACGAGAACAACCGACTACAGGTCGATGTGCGATTCCTTGATCGGGAACGGCTCCGCGAAGTGGCAGGCGCAGCAGTGACCCGGTGCGACTTCCTTAAACTCGGGAAGCTTCTCAGAGCAGATACTCTGCGCGATCGGGCAGCGCGTGTGGAAACGGCAGCCGGTCGGCGGATCCAGCGGCGACGGCGGATCGCCAGCGAGGATGATGCGCTTGCGCGTCTTCTGGATATCAGGATCGGGCACCGGCACAGCAGACAGCAGCGACTGCGTGTACGGATGGTGAGGCTCGCTGTAAAGCGTCTTCCAGTCCGAAACCTCGACCATCTTGCCCAGATACATAACGGCAACGCGATCGGAAATGTGCTGCACGACGGACAGGTCATGAGCGATAAACAGATACGCGGTACCGAACTTGTCCTGGAGTTCCTTGAGCAGGTTCAGAACCTGGGCCTGAATGGACACATCCAAAGCGGAAACCGGCTCGTCGCAGATGATCAGCTTGGGCTTCAAAGCGAACGCGCGGGCGATGCCGACACGCTGACGCTGACCGCCGGAGAACTCATGAGGATAACGGTTGATGTGCTCGGGGTTCAGTCCGACAACGTCGAGAAGCTCGCGGACGCGCTCAATGCGCTCCTCCTTGGTGCCCACGCCGTGAATGGTCATGGGCTCGGAGACGATCTCACCGATGGTCATACGAGGGTTGAGCGAAGCATAAGGATCTTGGAAGATAAACTGCATCTCGCGACGCATGTCCTTGATCTCATGCTTGCTCATCTCGGCAACGTCTTTGCCCTGGAAGAACACCTTACCGGCGGTCGGCTTGGTCAGGCGCATGATAGTACGGCCCGTGGTGGACTTACCGCAACCAGACTCGCCAACCAGACCGAAGGTCTCGCCAGGATAAATCTCAAAAGAGATGTCATTTACAGCAGAGACGACACGCTTGGAGAAGCGCTTGGCGAACATGCCGGACTCAGCGGGGAACTCCTTAGAGAGGTGCTCGACCTTCAGCAGCGGAGTACGCTCGTTGGTATCTGCCATTACGCCTCGCCTCCCTTCTTGGAATCCTTACGCGTACGGGACGTCACAGGAGCGTTCTTGAGGAACTCGGGGTCGCCAGCGTAGTGGCACGCAGAATAGTGACCAGACTCGGTAACAAAACGCTCGGGGCGCTGCTTGCGGCACTTATCCGTCGCATAGGGGCAGCGAGGAGAGAACACGCAGCCCTCGGGCAGGTTCATGAGCGAAGGCGGGTTGCCATGAATCGGCGTAAGCGGCTTCTTCTCATCGATGGCCTGCTCCGGGATGGAGCGGATAAGGCCCCAGGTGTAGGGGTGGCGGCTCTCGTAGAAGATTTCCTCAGCAGTACCGAACTCGACGGGACGGCCGGCGTACATAACCATGATCTTGTCGGCCATATCAGCGACAACGCCCAGGTCATGGGTGATCATGATGATGGCGTTGCCGTTCTTCTCCTGCATTTCCTGCATAAGCTCAATAATCTGAGCCTGAATGGTAACGTCCAGGGCAGTCGTGGGCTCGTCGGCAATCAAAATATCGGGATCGCAGGCAAGAGCCATGGCAATCATGACGCGCTGACGCATACCGCCAGAGAACTGGTGCGGATACTCATTGACGCGCTTCTCGGGCTCGGGAATACCAACGAGGTCCAAAAGCTCGGTGGCACGCTTGAGCGCCTCCTGCTTGGAGTAGCCGCGGTGCAGACGAAGACCCTCGCCCACCTGCTTGCCGATCTTATAGACCGGGTTCAAGGAGGTCATAGGATCCTGGAAGATCATCGCGATGTCGTTACCGCGAATGTGCTGCATCTCTTCCTCGGTCATCTCGAGGATAGAACGACCGCGATAGCGAACGTCGCCGCCCTCGATCTTTCCCGGAGGCATCGAGATAAGACCCATGATGGTCATGGCGGTCACGGACTTACCGGAGCCGGACTCACCGACGACGCCCAGGGTCTCGCCGCGATCGAGCGTGTAGGAGACACCGTCGACAGCGCGAACAACGCCATCCTCGGTGTGGAAATACATCTTAAGGTCATCGACCTCGAGCAGATGCTGGCCCTCGGGAACCGGCTGGTCCTTCAGGTCCACATAGTTCTTGTTCTTCTTCATCCTTATGCGTCCTTCATCTTGACGTCGAGGGCGTCGCGCAGACCGTCACCCAGCAGGGTGAAGGCGAGCACCGTCGAGAGAATTGCCAGACCGGGCATGATCATCATCCAGGGAGCAGTCAGAAGATACTGCTGACCGTCTTGAATCATGGAGCCCCACGAAGGCGTAGGCGGAATAACGCCCATGCCGAGGAAGGACAGAGCTGACTCGGTCAGGATGGCGCCACCAATGTTCATGGTCGCGTAGACCACGATGGAGGCGACGGAGTTCGGGAAGATGTGACGCACGACGATACGAGCATCAGATGCACCCATCGCGCGCGCAGCGTCAACATAATCGTTTTCCTTGACCGTCAAGATTGCAGAGCGGAAGACGCGCGCAATCGAAGGCCAGCCGAGAATGCCGATGGCGAAAAAGACGTTCTGAAGACCACGGCCGATAACGGCGATCATGGCGACAACGAAAAGCACGTACGGGAACGCCAGGAAAATATCCGCACAGCGCATGATAATCGTATCCCAGATGCCGCCGTAGAAACCGGCCAGAGCACCCATGACCAGACCAATCACCGTGGAGATCGCAGTGGCCATAATACCGACGGAAAGCGAAACACGTGCACCGTAGATAACGCGAACGAGAATGTCACGACCAAGGGCGTCGGTGCCAAACGGGTGCTCTGCACACGGAGCCATCAGCGACGTCTGGGCCATGGTGGTCGAGTCGGAAGCCGTCGGCGAACCGAGCCAGGGCTTAGCCCACAGATCTGCGGTCAGGGCAACCACAACGACGATGATGATCCAGCAGACACCGATAACGGCGAGCTTGTTCTTACGAAGACGCTTAAAAGCGTCGCCCCACAGCGTGCGGGACTTGGCGGGAGCAGATGCGGCCTTGGTGGCGGTAGCCTGCTCCTGAGACTGAGAATCAGTTTCCTGCATGAGACGTACCTCCCTTAGGCCTTATCCGACGGACCGCCAAGGCGGATGCGCGGGTCGAGGAATGCATAGCTAATGTCGACGAGCAGGTTGATCACCATGACGACGACGACGATGAGCGTAACGCCGCCCATAACGATGGGCCAGTCACGCATGCTAATGGCGCGATAGACCTCATAGCCGATACCGGGCCAGTTAAAGACCGTCTCGGTCAGGATGGCGCCCGAAAGCATGCCGCCAAAGTCGACACCAATATAGGTAACGACGGGGATGAGTGCATTCTTAAGCGCATGCTTGATGATGATCGCGCGATTGGAGAGACCCTTGGCTTTTGCCGTACGAATGTAATCCTGGTTCATGACGTCAAGCAGCTGCGAGCGCATAATGCGGGCAGCATAAGCGGTCGAAACCGAAGCCAGCGTAATGGTCGGAAGCACATAGTGCATCCAATCCTGATACTGAGAGCTGGCACCGCCGGCACCCGAGATCGGCATGGAGAATGCACCGCCCGTGGCGTCCTTGAGAATGACGCCAAAGAACAGTTGCAGCAACATACCGAGCCAGAAGGCCGGGACGGCAACGAGGATCGACGTGGTGAGCGTTACCAAAATATCCCAGAAGGAATAACGCTTTACCGCCGAAATGATACCCGCACCGATACCCATGATTGCCTCGAGCACGATGGCGCACGCGGCAAGTTTGACCGTATACGGATACTTCTGGGCAAAGATTTCCGTAACCGGCAGCTTGCGCTGATACGAATTGCCCAGATCACCATGAAGCAGGCCGTTCATGTAATACAAGTAACGGTCCACGAGCGACGTTTGAACGGGGTCGCCGTTCTCGTCAAGGATCGCGTTGCCGTCCTCGTCCGACTGGACCAGGTGATAGCGGACGCGAAGCTGAAGCTCCACCTCGGGGGACAGAGCCTTGTCTCCACCGATCAGCTTGATCGGATCTCCCGGCACGATATTCTGGAGGGCGAACAAAATCAGCGTAACGCCCAAAAACACCGGGATGAACTGAAGCACACGTTTAACGATGTACTTACCCATACCACTCCCCTATCTAGGGATTAACCTAAATGGGATGCCGATCGCCAGACCGGCATCCCAAAATTACCATCAGCCAGTTTACCCCAGGTTAGGGAGAACTGTATGTTTCCCATGAGGTCTACGTAAATACTTGACCCTCACGGAAGCTGCAAACTCTTAGGCGAGCTCAGCGGTACCCAGATCGGCGTGCTTCTGCGGATCGACATAGAGGTGCTTGATGCGATCAGAGCCGGCGATGGTGTGCGTGTAGAACATCACCGGGATGACCGGGCAGTCGGCAGCGACCATTGCATCGGCCTCCTGCATCTTAGCGACGCGCTCTTCGTCGTCAACCGTGGTACGGGCCTCGTCGACCTTGGCGTCGAACTCGGGGTTGTTGTAACCAGAGCGGTTGTCGCCACCGAGGGAGTCGGAGTGGAACAGCGGATACAGGAAGTTGTCCATGATCGGGTAGTCAGCAATCCAACCCAGACGACCGAACTGATAGTTAAAGTTCTGATACTGCTCGAGCAGGGCAGACCACTCGGGGGTATCGGAGACAGCGGTAACGCCAACCTTGGCGAGGTCGCCGATGATGGACTCCATGATCTCCTTGTGGCCACCGTCCTGGTTGTAGGACAGAGTCACGTTAATGCCACGATCGCCGTTAGCGCCAGCGGGAGCAACCTTGTCGAGGTACTCGTTAGCCTTGTCGACGTCGTAGGCGCAGAACTCCCATGCGCCCTCCTTGTAGCCATCGATGCCCGGAGGAACAATGCCGTCGGCAGGGGTACGGGTACCCTTGAAGATGGTCTTGCAGATGGCCTCACGGTTGATGGCCAGGGAGATACCCCTGCGCAGGTCGGCGTTGTTGAACGGCTCGGCCGTGTTGTTGCAGGTCAGGTAGTAGGTGGAAGGCTCGGCGCCGAGCAGCATGCGCTCGCCGTCACCCATGGTGTAGCCGTCCTTGGACACGCCGCGATCCTTCTTGGCAGCGTCGATCTGAGCAACGGGAACGTCGCAGACATCGAGGTTACCGGCCTGGAACTCCTTGTAAGCGGTCTCCATGTCCTTGATGACCTGGAAGTGGATGCCATCGATCTTGGCCTTGTCGCCATAGTAATCGTCGAACTTCTTGAGGTTGATCTCCTGACCATCCTCCCACTTGCCGTCCATCATAAACGGGCCGTTACCGACCGGTGCAAGGTAGAAGCTCTTGACATCGGACTCGGCGCACTCGGGAACCGGGGCCAGAGCCGGGTGAGAGGCGACGAAGGGGAAGTCGGCGTAAGCGGAAGACAGCTTGACGACGAGGGTCTCATCGTCGGGGCAAGTAACACCGCTGAGCTCGGTAGCGTTACCGGCAAGCAGGTCGTCATAGCCCTCGACCATGGAAAGGTGATAGGAGACCTCGGAAGGGCCGTACTCGGTAGCGATGGCCGACTTGGTGTTGACCAGACGCTCCCAACCGAGCTTGAAGGACTTGGAGGTAACGTCGTCACCGTTGTGGAACTTGGCCTTCTTGATCTTGAAGGTAAACTCGGTGGCGTCGTCGTTGGCCTCAAAGGACTCGCAAGCCAGCGGAACGATCTCGCCCTTCTCGGCGTCATAAGAGGTCAGAGCGTCAAAGAGCTGGTACTCGACCTGAGTGCCCTGGTCCTCCTGGACATTGTAGGGGTCGATGCAGACCGGGTTGTTGATGTAGAAGTTCAGCGTCGAACCGGACTCAGAACCGGAAGCGTCGCCGCCCTTCTTGCCGCATGCGGCAAGAAAAGCCATGGAGCTCGCAGCGAGGGTGCCGCCAACAAAGGCGCGACGACCCATAACGGGCTGGTGGAACATAGAATCAGCCATGCCATCCTCCTTATGAGATAGGACAAAGAAATGTTCAGTCGGACATATGTCGAAACAATCCGATCCGAACCATCAAAACGCCGCCCGCTGCTATGGCTGGTTATGCACAACGGACCAACGTTTCGCAATACAGTAGCGTATTTTATGCACGATTTGGGGCTAATTCCGGTTAACGGTCGAGAATTTCTTTAGTTGGGCGAAGTATGTGGGGATATTTTGACTCTGTTACAAATATGTAAACAAAAAGGGTCCCGCACCTGCGAGACCCATTGCAAACGTATATACGCCGATGCTTAGTAGCCGACGATGCCCTGCGGGAAGAAGAACATGCACAGGACGACGCACACGGCAAAAACAACGGCCATAATTACCGTCAGGCGATCGAGGTTCTGCTCCATGACGCCCGTGGCAGAGCTGGAGTTATACAGCGAGCTAGCGATCATATCCGAAACGCCGGTGCCCTTACCGGAATGCATCAGGACGAGAATCGTCAGCGCCACGGCAGAGACAGCCCAAACGACAAACAGAAGAATCTGGAACGGACCCATAGATAAGCTCCTTAATAGAACAGTTCAAACTCTAGTACTGTACCACAATCCCCCGCTCTCCCCTACCTGCCACTCAAGGACGGGGTGGAAATGGCAGAAATACCAAAAAGGGGATTGTCCGGTTGTGGACAACCCCCTTACTAGAAAACGGTATTTGTTTTCTATTAGGCCTCGGTGGCGAGCACGCGGCCCGTCATCTCGGCGGAAGGCTCAATACCAGCCATGGTGAGCATGGTCGGAGCGATATCGGAAAGACGGCCGTCCTCGATACCGGTGAGCTTGGCCTTCTCATCAACGATGATGAACGGCACGCGGTTGGTGGTGTGAGCCGTAAACGGATGCTTGGAACCGTCGGAAGCAACGTCAAACATGTGATCGGCGTTGCCGTGGTCGGCGGTAATCAGTGCAAAGCCGCCCTTGGCGAGAATCGCCGGGACAACCTTGGACAGGGCATCGTCAACAGCCTCGACAGCCTTAACGGCAGCGTCGAAAACACCGGTGTGACCAACCATGTCGCAGTTCGCGAAGTTCACGATGTAGAAATCAGCGCGATCCTCGTTGATGGCGGCGACGAGCTTCTCGGTAACCTCGGGAGCGCTCATCTCGGGCTGCAGATCGTAGGTAGCAACCTTGGGGGAAGCGACGAGCACGCGCTCCTCGCCCTCCTTGGGCTCCTCGATGCCACCGTTGAGGAAGAACGTCACGTGGGCGTACTTCTCGGTCTCGGCGGTGTGCAGCTGCTTCAGGCCATTGGCGGCGATAACGTCGGCCAGGACGTTCTCGGGGAACGTCTTGGGGAAGGCGACCTCGACGTCAAACGTCGGATCGTACTCGGTCATCGTCACAAAGTGCGAAAGCTTGATCTGCTCGCGCTCAAAGCCGTCGAACTCCTTGTCCGTGAACACGCGGGTCATCTGACGAGCGCGGTCGGGACGGAAGTTGAAGAAGATGGCCGCGTCGCCCTCGTGAATGCCCTCGTTGTGGGCAGCGAAGGGCTCGACGAACTCGTCGCCGCGCGGGTCCTTCTCGTAGTAGGCCTTGATACCGGCAACGGGGTCGGTATCAGCATCGGACGCGTTGACCATGACGTCGTAGGCGCGCTGGATGCGCTCCCAACGGTTGTCGCGGTCCATCGCCCAATAACGACCCGAGACGGTGGCAACGCGAGCGTCGCAACCGGTCTCCTCGGAAATCTTGGCCAGGAAGGCGCAGAACTCGCTCATGTAGCCAGCACCGGACTGCGGGTCGACGTCGCGACCATCCATGAAGGCGTGGACGCGAACGGTCTTGACACCGTGCTCGGCAGCCATCTTGACCAGAGCCTCGACGTGGTTCATATGGGAATGAACACCGCCAGGGCTCATAAGGCCCATGAGGTGAAGAGTCTTGCCGTCAGCCTTGACATCGTCCATAGCCTTGACGAAAACCTCGTTCTTGGCGATGGAGCCGTCCTTGATGGCATTGTTGATGCGCGAAAGCTCCTGGAACACGATGCGGCCGGCACCGATGTTGAGGTGACCCACCTCGGAGTTGCCCATCTGGCCGTCGGGAAGGCCCACGTCCTCGCCCGAAGCACCGAGCGTGGTGTGGGGGTACTTCACGTACAGGCTATCAAGGAAGGGCGTCTTGGCAGCGGCGACGGCGTTCTCGCCATCGGCCGGAGCCAGGCCGCAGCCGTCCATGATAATCAGGAGTGCAGGAAGATGACGCTGTGCCATATGTCCTACTCGCCTGCCTTGACGACCATAGAGGCGAAGTCGGCAGCCTTGAGCGAAGCGCCGCCCACGAGGGCGCCGTCAACGTCGGGCTTGGCGACGAGCTCGGCGATGTTACCGGGCTTGGCGGAACCACCATAGAGAACGCGGATGCCGTTAGCGAGCTCCTCGCCGAACATCTCCTTGAGGGTCTCACGGATAGCGCCGCAGACCTCCTGAGCGTCCTCGGCGGTAGCGGTCTTGCCGGTGCCAATGGCCCAGATGGGCTCGTAGGCGACGACGACCTGCTTGGGGCAAGTGATCTCAAGACCAGCAAGGCCAGCCTTGACCTGGTTCACGACGTGCTCGACATAGGTGCCAGCCTCGCGGACCTCGAGGGACTCGCCGCAGCAGAAGACGGGAACAAGACCGGCGGCGACGAGAGCCTTAGCCTTCTTGTTCTGGTCCTCGTCGGTCTCGTGGAAGTAGTCACGACGCTCGGAGTGGCCGATGATGCAGTAGGTGCAGCCAGCGGACTTGAGCATGTCGCAAGAGGACTCACCGGTGAAGGCACCCTTGGCCTCCCAGTACACGTTCTGTGCACCGAGGGCGATGGGGGCAGCCTGAATGCGGTCATGAACCGTGGTGATGTCGATGGTCGGAGGGCAGACGAGCACCTCGACGCCAGCCGGAACCTCGGGCAGAGCCTGAGCCAGCTCGTCGGCGAGCTTGGCGGCCTCGGCGACGTCGTTGTTCATCTTCCAGTTACCAGCGATAAGAAGGGTGCGATTAGGCATCGAGAAGCGCCTCCACTCCGGGCAGGGCCTTACCCTCGACGAGCTCCATGGAAGCGCCACCACCGGTGGAGATCCAGCTCATCTTGTCGGCAAGGTCGAACTTGTTGACGGCAGCGACGGAATCGCCGCCGCCGATGATGGACGTGCCGCCGTTGTCCTTGAGCTCGGCAACAGCCTCGGCGACAGCCTGAGTGCCGTGGGCGAAGTTATCGAACTCGAAGACGCCCATGGGGCCGTTCCAGAACACGGTCTTGGCGCCCTTGACGGCCTCGGCGTAGAGCTCCTCGGTCTTGGGGCCGATATCCATGCCCTCACGATCGTCGGGGATAGCATCAGAAGCGACAACCTCGGGGACAGCGTCCTCGCCAAAGTGATCAGCAACGCGGTTGTCGATGGGGAGCAGGATCTTGACGCCCTTCTCCTCGGCCTTCTTGAGCATCTCGCCGGCGCGCTCGACCCAGTCCTCTTCCTTGAGGGACTGACCAACGGACAGGCCCTGAGCCAGGAAGAAGGTGTAGGCCATGCCGCCACCGATGATCAGGGTGTCAGCGGAGTCGATGAGGTGATCGAGAACACCGATCTTGGAGGAAACCTTGGAACCGCCGACGATAGCGACGAAGGGGCGCTCGGGCTCGGCGAAGATGCCGGTCAGCGTGTCGACCTCCTTCTCGAGCAGGAAGCCAGCGACGGCAGGCAGGTAAGCGGCGGGGCCCACGACGGAACCCTGGGCGCGGTGAGCGGTGCCGAAGGCATCGAGAACGAAGACGTCACCATAGGAAGCGAGCTTCTTGGCGATCTCGGGGTCGTTCTTCTTCTCACGTTTGTCGAAACGGACGTTCTCGAGAACGAGAACCTTGCCCGGCTCGACGGCGGCGACAGCCTCGGCAGCCTTCTCGCCGTAAGTGTCGGCGACAAAGGCAACGTCGAGACCAGAGAGCTCGGCGAGCTTCTTAGCGACAGGCTCAAGGGAGAGCTCAGGCTGGAAGCCGGTACCCTCGGGGCGGCCGAGGTGGCTCATGAGGATGACGCGAGCGTTGTGCTCAACGAGGTAGTTGATGGTGGGCAGGGCAGCCTTGATACGGGTGGTGTCGCCAACGACGCCATCCTTGATAGGCACGTTAAAGTCAACGCGGACGAGAACGCGCTTTCCGTCGACATCGATGTCGCGGACGGTCTTCTTGGTAAAGGCCATGTTTGCTTCTACCTTTCGTACGTGTCTGCCTCCCATTACGGCAGACGATTTCTTATAAAAAGGGCGCGACCCTAGGGTGTAAGCCCTATAAGGCCGCGCCCTTCTTTAGACGCTCAACGAGCTATTCGCTAAAAGCTAAATTAAGCAACGAACTTCTCGAAGTACTTGATGGTGCGGACCATCTGAGAGGTGTAGGAGTTCTCGTTGTCGTACCAAGAGGTGACCTGAACGAGGGTCTGGC
>CATYDM010000052.1 GCA_958405195.1 uncultured Collinsella sp. | reverse complement strand
CGTAGCGGGTGGTTTAAAGCTGGCCGCTGCGCGGCCAGCGGACTAAAGTCTTGAATGAAAGGGCGCTGACCTTCTGGTCGCGCCCTTGAAATTGAACGTCAGATTGCCGCTTAAGGGCGTTTGCAGCGTCGAGCAGTTACGGCGTTTGGTAAAACGCCGTAACGAACTACCGCGTAACCCCCTAGCTCAGCATTGCATCCATCATCTCGGAGTTGACGGAGTCGTCGGCAGACCACTCGCCGTCGTCGTTGCAGGTGTACTTGAAGATAACCGTGGTCTTCCTGGGCTCGGTGGCCTTGGTCACATCGACCATAACCTGACCGGCCATCTTGTACAGCTCGTCATCGGAAGGAACCGTGTCAAGCGCGGCGACCTTCTCCTGATACTGGGTGGAGAAGTCCTCGACGATCTTGTTCATAGACTTGCAGGTGATAGAGACCTCGGCGGTCGCGACGCCCTTGTCCTCGTCGACCGTCACGTCGCCGATCTTGTAGTCAAAACCCTCGAGATAGGTCTTGGCATACTCCTTGGGATCGATACCCAGCTGCTCGAACTCGTCGCCCGAAGCCTCCTCCAGACCAGAGAGGAAGTCGTCGCCACCGTTCTTGACCTCGTCAAACTGCGTCGTAAGATCCTCGGTGATGAGCTCCTCAACCGAAGGACCTCCACAGCCGGAAAGCACGACCACGCATGCAACCAAGACGGCCATGAGGGGCACAAGCAGCAGCTTCTTTTTCATGTTGTTCCTCCCAATGAGCGGCACCGCGCTTCCCGGACGCGGCACACGTTGTAATAAGTAAGCCCATACTATCCACTTATGAACACCCTCGGCAACGCGAAGGCGTGGTCGGTTCGTTTTAGCGTCCGAACGGTTTGCAAGCCCGCCCAACGTGCAATAAAACGCTTCCCCACGGTGTAATAAAAAAGGTGGCCGGAAAACCCGACCACCCTTGCACATCCTTTGGACGCCGCAGTTTACTTGCGGACGACCTTGACGATGGCGTCACCGGCGGCGACGGCGGACTCTGCCTCGACGGTGAGCTCGACATCGGCAAACTCGGCGGTGTTGGACACGGCCACGACGACGCAGTCCTTGTAACCGGCAGCGGCGATCTTGGCGCGGTCGATCTTGAGTATGGGCTGGCCAGCCTTCACGACGTCGTCGGCCTTGACGAAGCCCTCGAAGCCGTCACCGTTCATGTTGACGGTATCGACACCAACGTGCACCAGAACCTCGATGCCGCTATCGGACTGCAGACCCACGGCGTGACCCATGGTGACGGTCACCTTACCGTCGCAGGGAGCGTAGACCAGATCGTCCTCGGGCCACACAGCACAGCCCTTGCCCAGAACCTCGCCACCAAAGACGGGATCGGGCACGTCAGCCATCTTGATGACCTTGCCCTTGACGGGCGAGCACAGCACGTCGGCGCCAGCAGAAGCAGAGATGGAGGCCGGAGCAGCGACAGCCGCGGGCTCAGCCTTCTTCTTGAACATGTCAAACAGACCCATACGTTTTCTCCTCTTGATTAAGCGCAACGTTGTGCGCATGCCTACGGTAATTATAGTGCCAAATGGTTCAAATGCTAAGGTGGGGACTCGAATCGCGAGCCTTTCCCGGTAGTGCTCGTGGGACGAGCATCTCCTTTGCATCGCGGGTCGATAAGCCGAGTATCGTCTGCGCACGGGACGGGCAGAAGCGGGCGCACCAAACCCGATACTTCTTTTCGCTCTCGAGTCCTGCCGCCGCCCCGTCCCTGGCACTTCCTGATACCGACCGAAACGTGCCAAAATAAACCCGTCCCTTTTTGGTAGGTTTGGCGAGTGTGGATTTTCGGACGCTTAACTAACGAGCGTGGATAATCTTCCACTTTGACTTTGAGGCCGTCACCGAGCCAAAAACAGGAGATTATCCACGTTCATTTTGGATGACCCCCTGTACCAAGCCGAGCTCCATGGTCAAGTAATAACGACTTCTCGTCATTAGATTGTTTACATCAATTCTAATAACTATTTAATCCTTAAACTCGTTATTAGAATTGATATGATTAGCCTAATAACGAGTTTCCGGCACTAAAGATATGGAGGGCGCGATGCAAATCGAGGAGAACGGCCAGGGAACGCTCCGCAATAATCTATCGGGGAAATTGGCTTACTATTCGTTTTTTCCAACGCCCTTGCAATCATTGAGGCAGCTAAACCTCACCGAGGAAACCTATCGCACGCTTTCCGCATGCTCACGAAAGCTTGGAGAGCTTGAAGGCATGCTCTACTTTGTTCCCAACGCCGACATGTATCTGACAATGTACGTGCGCAAAGAAGCACTCCTTTCTTCGCAAATTGAGGGAACCCAGTGCACGTTTGACGACCTACTTAGTCCATCGCAAACACAACTCCATCATAAAGATGTCGCAGACGTCGTGAATTACATCCGTGCTGTCGACCGCGGCGTAGAACTGCTCAAAAAGATGCCCTTGTGCACGAGACTTCTTAGGCAAGTTCATGCGGTCCTGCTGGACGGAGTGCGCGGAACGGAGAAAAATCCTGGCGAGCTGCGCTCCTCACAAAACTGGATTGGCCCCTCAGGTTGCACCATTGCAACCGCATCGTTTGTCCCTCCAAACATTGAAGATTTGAGCAACACGCTTCAGGACCTCGAACGCTTTATCAATGAGCCTCAAGTCGAAATGGATCCGATTGTGCGGGCGGCGCTCGTCCATTACCAATTTGAAACTGCCCATCCATTCCTAGACGGAAACGGTCGCCTGGGCAGGCTTCTCATTACACTTATGCTCATCAATGATGGCGTTCTTCATTCTTGCTTGTTCTATCCATCGTTCCAGTTCAAGAAAAATCGAAGCGAGTACTACCGACAGCTCACATCCGTAAGGGAGAGAGGCACTTACGAGGAATGGATAGAGTTTTTCTGCAACAGTCTTCTCGAGAGTGCGAAGGACTCGGTAGGGTCTTTAAAAAACCTTGTTGACCTCCATAACCGTTCCACAGCAACCATTACCGAAAATCTCGGAAGGACTGCTGCAAACGGGCAAAGGCTGTTGGGCATTCTTGAAGAGCACCCCATCGTCGACACCGCATTCATCGCTGCCCAACTCGATATCGGCAGGAGTACCGCGAGCTCGCTCGTCAAATCATTTGAAGAATTGGGTATCCTCCGTCCGCTCGACGAGTCAAGACAGAGATACCGGCAGTACGGGTATGAAGAGTATCTTTCGATTCTCAGGGAAGACGCTGAGCCGATTAGATAGGCATCGCAGCCCAGCCAAATTAAAGCGAGCGTGGATAGTCTCCCACTTTGAGCCCGCACACAGGCCAAAAACGGGAGATTATCCACGCTCATTTCTGACTAGTCATTGGGGACGTTCTTAAACGACTAGTCAAACAAGAACGTCCCCAATGATTACCACGGCAACACCGGTGTTTTGGCAACGCCAGCGAGCGGGTCACATTTGAGACAAGGTGACGTGAAACGAAAGGGCGCTGACCTTTCGGTCGCGCCCTTGAAGTTGAACGTCAGATTGTCCAAATGCAGCCCGCGCAGCGTCGAGCCGTTACGCGGGTTGGTAAACCCGCGTAACTACCTACTCCCGAGCTCCGTACTGCTCGTAGTAGGCATCGATAGCAGTCTTGAGCTCGTCATCGATAACGACCTTGCCGTCGATCTCGTGGTTGTAGAGGGTCTCGACGACCTCGGCCATGGAAACGATGCTCGCGACGGGGAAACCGTACTTGGCCTCGATCTCCTTCTGAGCGGTGGTCACGCCACCCTTGCCGACCTCCATGCGGTTGAGAGACACGATGAGGCCCTTGATTTCGACGTCGGCAGCAGCCTTAACCTTGGGATAGGTCTCGTCGATGGACTTGCCGCTGGTGGTGACGTCCTCGACCATGACCACGCGGTCGCCGTCCTTGGGCTCATAACCCAGCAGGTTGCCCTTATCGGCACCGTGGTCCTTGGCCTCCTTGCGGTCGCAGCAGTACTTGACCTCCTTGCCGTACAGCTCGTGGTAGGCAATCGCGGTCACGACGGCCAGGGGAATGCCCTTGTAGGCCGGCCCAAACAGCACGTCAAAGTCGTCGCCAAAGTTATCGTGGATGGCCTGGGCGTAATACTCGCCCAGCTTCTTGAGCTGATAGCCCGTCACGTAGGCGCCGGCGTTCATAAAGAACGGGGACTGACGGCCGCTCTTGAGCGTAAAGCTGCCAAACTTAAGCACGTCGGACTCGACCATGAACTTGATGAATTCTTGCTTGTAAGCCTCCATGGGTCTCCCTTCCAATAGGCGCGTCCAGCTTGGACGGGCGCGTGTGAATCCGGTTCTTAGCTTACCAGAAAGCACCTCAGCGAACCGATGCCGCTGAGGTGCCTGCCCTGCTTCTATGTGATCGCTCTCCGGAGTGTTATTAACCGTTCTCTGCACACCTCCATAGCGCTCTCGACGCCACTCCCCCGTTGAGGGTTCGTGTTTGACGTATTGAGCGCCGATGTTTTGACGCTTTGTAGGTTAAACGTTTATCCACATTGGACTGAAAGCCCTTATATCCGCTGGCGACAAGCGGTCCCATACCGTCGAGCAAACGGCGGCGTTTTGTTACTCAGGTCCTACATATGGATAATATTGCCTGTTCAGCGGCGTAGTTTATAGGCTGGGCACATGGAGTCCATCGCGGCATCGCGCATGCGCTACAATCTCAGTTAACCTGTTAACCACTCGCAAACAGCAGGAGGCCCCATGCCCACACCCGGCAAGCGCTCGTCCATGCGCCAGATTGCCGCAGCGGCCGGCGTATCCGTCGCCACGGTCTCCCACGTCATCAACGGCAGTGGCCGTTTTTCCGAAGACACCCGCGAGCGTGTTGAAGCCGCCGTCGAGGAATACGGCTACGTCACGAATATGGCGGCGAAGAGCCTCCGCATGGCCCAGTCCCGGACCATCGGCATGATCGTGCCGGACATCTCGAACGACTTCTTTTCCAAGATCGCCCTGCATGTGGAACGCGAGCTCGCCACCGAGGACTACTCGGTCTTTGTCTGCAACAGCGCCAACGACCCCGCCCGCGAGCGCGATTACTTCCGCACGCTTGCGAGCAAACAAGCCGATGGCATCATCTGCATCTCCGGCCTGCGCAGGCTCGACGGCGAATTTGTCCCCCACGGCATTCCCGTGGTCTGCATCGACCGCGCGCCCGAAAACGACCTCGGTTTCCCGCACGTGGGTTCCGACAACATCGGCGGCGGCTACATGGCAACCGAGCACCTCATCGAGCGCGGCTGCAAGAACATCCTGAGCATCTCGAGTTTTACGGCCAACTACCCCGGAAACGAGCGTCAGATGGGCTACGAGCGGGCGCTTGCCGCGCATGGGATGCCGCTGTGCCGCGACTACCAGCTGTTTGTCTCGGGCAAGCAGCCGAGCATCATCGAGTCTGAGGAACTCGTGACCGACTTCCTCTCCACGGGTTGCCCCGTCGACGGCATCTTTGCCCATAGCGACCACGCTGCCGTGGGTGCGCTGCGGGCGCTCGTTGCGGCCGGCAAGCGCGTACCCGAGGACGTCCGCCTCATCGGTTTCGACGATTCCGTGTACGCGCAGATCCCGACGCCGCAGATCAGCACCATTCGCCGCTTCCCCGAGCGCCTCGCGCACGAGGGATGTCAGGCCCTGCTCGCCCTGCTGCGCGGCGAGAAACCCGAGATGGAGACGCTTGTCCCTGTCAAGCTCGTGCAGCGTGCGAGCAGTTAGACCGCGGATGGTAAATGGTCCCAACGTGATGCTCAGCCTATCCCCCGAGGGAGTCGGTTTCCAAAACTCGGCTGTTTCGGACGGTTTAGGGACGACCTGCTGAGTAGCGGATGGATGACAATGGAAGAAACCACGGTTAGGCGATGTGCATGATCTCGGTCTTCTCAGGCACCCCCTCCAACACCGTCCGAAGCAGCCGAGCTTTCCTCTCGCATGCGCTCTATCCCACGCGCGATATGCAAAAAGCCCGCCACCACGGGTGACGGGCTTTTCCACTACCAGCCGCGTGCCTCCTCCGCACGCACGAGCTGACGAGCCTCGATCTGGCGAATCATATCGATGCGGCGCTGGTGACGGCCGCCCTCGAACTCGCCGGTGAGCCAGGCGTCGACGATCATCTTGGCCAGCTCGATGCCTACCACGCGAGCACCAAATGCGAGCATGTTGGTGTTGTTGTGCTCGCGTGACAAGCGAGCGGAATACGGCTCAGAGCAGGTGCAGCAACGGATACCGCGCACCTTGTTCGCGGCAAGCGAAATGCCCACTCCCGTGCCGCAGATCACGATACCGCGATCGACTTCCCCGGCCACGACCGCGTTCGCCACGGCCTCACCCGCGATGGGATAGTCAAAGCGCTCGGTGCTGTCCGTGCCGAAGTTCACGACCTCATAGCCGTACTTCTCCTGGATATAAGCCGCAATGGCTTCCTTGTACTCAACCGCAACGTGGTCGTTTCCAATACCGATCTTCATAAGAGACCCCTTTCCAAATCCGCTCGCGCGTGTCGCGCGCTTATTTCGTCCTAATTTGCCTTTTCGCGTCTAATACACCTCGCCGGCGCGCAGACGGCGCAGGCACTCCTCGTAACCGGCGTCCTTGCCAAACAGCGCACTGGTACCCAAGATGAAGCCGTCCGCGCCGATAGCGGACAGGTCGCGCACGCGCTCGGGCGAGCAGGCGCCGTCGATCATGAGCTCAAAGCCGAAACGTTCCTTAAGAGCGGCAAGGCGACGTACCTTGTCGTTCGTGAACTCGATAAAGCTCTGGCCGGCAAAACCCGGATTCACCGTCATGACCATCACGTAGTCGCAGAGGTTCAGCATCTCCTCAACCTCGGAAATCGAGGTGTCGGGGTTCACGGCAATACCGGCGCTCTTGCCAAGAGACTTGATCGCGGCGAGGGTCTTGACCACGTAGCGCTCGGACTCCGGGTGGATGTAGATGATGTCCGCGCCCGCGGCGGCAAAAAGCTCCACCTTGCTGGCGGGGTTCTCGACCATAAGGTGCACGTCGACGAGCTTGTTAGTAGCAGCACGCACGGCCTTAATGTCCTCGAGGCCCATGGCGAAGTTGGGAACGAAACTGCCGTCCATCACGTCGCAATGGAAGATATCAATGCCGGCGGCGTCGAGCTCCTCGACGGTCGCACGCAGGTTGCCGTAGTCGGCGCACATGAGGCTGGGGCAGAGCAACATGGTGAACTCCTTATCTGCTCATTGGTTATCTACTCGTTGATAATTAATCGTTTAACCTGTATCTAAAGTCTGGCTGATTAATCGTTTAACCACGTTGTTAACCTACAGGTTTCTCTAGATTCACAACGTTGTCATATTTGTCTATCTAGCTGGCGTCATACGGATTCCGTACGGCGAAAAGCCGTTGTGTTCCCTAGAAAGAGGCCCCGCCATTCAGCTGGCCACCATGGGCCGTGCTCGCACGGGCGTGGGCCTTGAACCCTACGCCTCCGGCGTGATCAGGCGCGCATGTTGGGCGATCTTCTCGTCATAGGATTCCGCGATGATCGCCACGCCATCAAACCCAAAAGCCCGAACATTTGAGAACTTATGAAACTTCGAGCTGTCGCACAGCACGTACACCTTATTCGAGTTCTCGCGCACGATGCGCTTCTTCGTTGCCTCCACATACGAGGGCGTCATGATGCCCCGGTCTTCGTCAATCGCGTTGGTCCCGATGAACGCCTTGTCAAAGTACAGATCGCGCAGGATCGACTCGGTCATGGAGCCGCAAAACGAGGAGTTCACGTGGTTGAACTCGCCACCCACTACGATGAGCTGGGCGCGCGTCTCGCTCTTAATCAGGCACGCCGAGGCGTCCGTCGTGTAGATCGTCACGTCGCGGTCGAGCAGCAGGCGCAGCAGGGCCGTGCAGGTTGAACCGGAGTCCAGATAGAGCGTGTCCCCGTCCTCAACCAGACGCAGGGCGACCTGGGCAATCTGATCCTTCTCGTTCCCATGCAAACCCGAGCGCGTCGAGATACTCACCTCGTGAACGGCCGAGACCAACTTCACCGCGCCGCCCGAAAGGTGCTCAACCTTGCCGAGCGCCTCCAGCTCCTTGAGGTCGCGGCGCAGCGTCGAAATAGAAACGCCCGGCAGCTCCTCCTGCAGCTCAGAAATCCTCACAAGGCCCGACTTCTGCAGGCACTCTACAATTCGCTCCTGGCGCTCATACGGGATCATATCGGGAACCTCTCCAAACCACTTTGCTTCACGCTCGTTCATTTCTTTTCGAGAAGTGTAACGCACGAGCAGAAAAACGGCCGCCATCCGCAACGATAACGGCCGTTTTAATCGATTGACCAACCCGCTCGTTCACAATTTGAACGAGGTTGACGTCCTCACGTAAGGGCGACGCTCCTTGAGCAAGGATAACGAGCCCCGGGCGAGGCACCGCGCCTCAAGTGAGACAGCACCCAAGGGAAGCGCACCTCAAGCTCTTAGGCAAGCTGGTCCTCCTTGCCGGTGAAGATGAAGGCGAGGACGCCGGCCACGACGGCAGAGATGAGCATGCCGGCCATGGCCCAAGCGAAGTTCATGGGGTCGGAGCTCACGAAAGCCGGGAACGTGGTAACGGAACCGAAGGTGAAGGCAGTCGTGACGACCTTCATGATGCCGAGGAACGCACCGCCGACGGCACCACCGATGATCTGCGCAAGCCAGACCTTCTTGTTCTTCACGAGCATGCCGAACAGCGTGGGCTCGATGATGGCGGACAGGGCGATCGACACGACGCCGGTCATGGCAAAGCTCTTGAGCTTCTGGTCGCGGGCCTTGAGGAACACGCCGAAGGCGCAGCCGATAACGGCGAAGTTACAGGCGAAGGTGAAGGGGCAGATGTAGTCGAAGCCGTTCTGGGCGATGTTGTTGATCATAATGGGGTTCACGGCCCAGTGGATACCCATGGACACGAGCACGGACCAGCCGCCGCCAACCAGCACGCCGGCAAGCAAGGAGCTGCGCTCGATCAGCCAGTTGACCACGAAGGCGATACCCTCGCCGGCGTAGACGCCCAGGGGACCGATGACGAGCATCGTGAGCGGAACCATAACGATCAGGGAGATGGCGGGCAGCACGACGAGCTTGAGCATCTCGGAGACGTGCTCATCGAGCCACTTGTACAGGAACGAGTAGACCCAGACGGACAGGATGGCGGGGATAACCGTGGAGTTGTAGCTCATGAGAACAACGGGGATGCCGAAGAAATCCGTCATGGCGCCGTTGCCCGCGTCGCCCATGAGGGCGATGAAGTCCGGGTAGAGCAGGCACGCGCCGAGCAGCGCCGACAGGTACGGGCTCGCGCCGAAGCGCTTACCGGCCGAGAAGCCGAGCAGCACGGGCAGGAAGTAGAACACGCTCATGTCCAGGGTGTACAGGATGGTGTAGGTACCCGTACCCTCGGCGATGATGCCGAGCTGGGCAGCCAGGATGACGAAGCCGCGCAGGATACCGGAGCCGGCCATGGCGGGCAGCAGCGGGGCAAAGATGCCGGAGATCGCAGAGAAGATCTGGCTGACGATGCTCTCGCCCTCGTCCTTGGTAGCAGCGGAGATCTCCACGCCCGAGCCCTTGACCAGCGGCTCAAACTTCTCGTACAGCTTCGGGACCTCAGTGCCGATGAGAACCTGATACTGACCAGCCTTGTTCAGCGTGTTCACAACGCCTTCGACTTCCTTGACCGCAGCGTCGTCACAAGCCGCGTCGTCCTTGAGATTGAGGCGCAGGCGCGTCGCGCAGTGCGTCATGCCCGAGATGTTCTCGGGACCACCGACGGCGTCCAGAATCCCCTGAGCCATCGCGTTCCAGTCGCGTTTCATTGGTTACCTCCCCATTGCGCAGAAGAGCTCGCGGACAAGCTCGGCTGCCTTAATCGCGTCGTTTGCATCGATAACGGATTGGATCTTCTCCATGCCTACGGTCTCGATTGCATCGTTGAGCAGATGAATCATCTGGTCGTTCTGCGTAGCCTCGCCGGCAGCGGGTTCGATGACCGGGAACGTGTCGAAGTAGATCGCGCTGTCGTACCCGTGCTTCTTCACGTAGTAGAGGAACTCGAGGGTCTTCACCGGCGTGGACGTACCAATCATAAGGCCATCATCGAAGCGACCGTTGCCGTCGTTTAGGTGAATGCCGTAGAGCTTGCCCTCGCGGCCGAACAGGTCGACGGCCATGGCGGGGTTCTCGTGCTTCATGAGCATGTGGCAGTAGTCCAGCGTGACGCCCAGGTTCGGGCGGTCTGCAGCGTTGAGGATCATGCCGGTCATGCCCATGGAGTCGATGAACGCGTACGCGCGCTCCTCGTAGGGTTTGTACTCGATCGAGATCTTGAGGTCGGGCGCATAATCGCAGACCTTCTGGAATGCGGCTACGAGCTGGTCGAAGACGCGAGCATAGGCGATCTGGAAGCTGTAGTCGAAACCGTCGTGGCCGAGCCAGATGGTCACCGTGTTGCCACCGGCAGTGCGGCAGTAGTCGCACGCCTCGTAGCAGAGCTCAAGGGCTTCCGCGGCAAGGGCATCATCGGCATTGCCCAGGTCACCGTTGAGGAACGCGTTGCGGAAGCGCAGCGCGCAGCCGTTCAGCTGCAGTTCGTGAGCTGCGAGCTTGGCGGCCATGTCCTCCGCCGTGACACCTGTGCAGTGCTCGGGGTAGTTGAGGTCGACGTGCGTGAGGCCCACGCTCTGGAACTCCGCGAACACGCGATCAAGATTCTTGTCGCCATCGCGAAAATAGGAGTTGATACGAGTTGCAAGCTTCATGCTTCTACGTCCTTTACCTTCGTCCTTAATCGTTTCTGCTCGTTCGAGCACCTGATCTATATCCGTAATTCGATAAGGGCCGCCGCCTGCGCGCCGGGGCTTACCCTGTGACATGTAGATTACTGCCACGTAAGTTCATTTTCAATCAATATTTTTCATTCTTTTTCTCATTGTGTCAGAGTTTTTCACTGCAAATGGCCATCTACCTTGTGGTTTTGCTGTTAATCAAGTTTGACCATTCTTGATACTATTTGATTTAATCTGAACTTAACTACCGTTTACAGGCGAAAATCAACCGTTCGCCGGCGACGGTGACGCAAAATGAAGAAAGCTTGCATGGGGTTGACACGGTAAACCCCCTCGTCAAAAATACGGGCGGATTGAAACGGGTACAAGGTGCCTGGAGCGCGCCCTGCGCCCGGCCTTAAGGAGGTGTGCCATGGAAGGCAGTCATAGTCGAAAAACCTGCATGTCGCCCTCGGCACGCCACGAGGATTCCCCGCTCGCATAAACGCCAGCAGCCGATCGCTGTCACTCATTCACGAGCACAAGCACCATAAAACTCACCACAAAGCTGCCTGTCCTCTTTACGGGGATTCGCGAGCATGACGTGAGCGACATCTAGGTTTTTTGAAGCAAATTCGACACGTACGCTAACTCCCTTCAACAAGGAGGACCCTATGCTGATGCTCAAAACCGTCACGGTACTCGAAGCCATCTCCAAGCGCCGCCGCACGACGCGCCCCGCCGCTCATACCGGCCTGTCCAAGAACACCATATTCGCCGCCACCCATAGTGCCGAGGACGCCCTCGTACTGCTTGACGCCACGGCAAACGGCCTCACCGTCGAGCAGGCAACTGAGCGCCTGAACGCCGTCGGCCCCAACACCATCGAGGCAACGACCAAAACGCTCGCCCGCCGCATCGCCGACGCGTTCATCGATCCCTTCGCCGGCATCCTCGCCGCGCTCGCGCTGGTCTCGCTCTACATCGACGTGCTCGCCGCGCCCGAACCGCAGCGCGACCCCTCCACGGTCATCGTCATCGGCATCATGCTGCTGGTATCGGGCGGCATGAAGTTTATCCAGGAAGCCCGCAGCGGCAATGCGGCAGAAGCCCTCAAGGACCTGGTCTCCAACACTTGCACCACCCTGCGCGACGGCGAGCGCATCGAGATCCCCCTCGACGAGCTCGTCCCCGGCGATGTGATCCGCCTCTCTGCCGGCGATATGGTTCCAGCCGATGCCCGCATCATCACCGCGCGCGACCTGTTTGTGATCGAGTCCGCACTCACCGGCGAGAGCGAGGCCGTCGAGAAGACCACCGCCGTCACCGTCGTCGAGGGCGCCGACGGCTCCGCACTGCCACTCTCTGCCTGCAAGAACATCGTCTTTACCGGCACCTCCGTGCAAAACGGCACCGCCATGGCGCTTGTCGTTGCCACCGGCTCGGACACCTACCTGGGCGGCATCGCCAAGATGCTCAACGGGCGCGGCGAAAAGAACGCGTTTGATCGCGGCGTCTCGAGCGTCTCCATGTTGCTCGTACGCCTCATGCTCGTTATGGCGCCGGCCGTCTTTGCCATCAACGCCACCACCAAGGGCAACGTCATCGACGCGCTGCTGTTCGCCACGAGCGTGGCCGTGGGCATCACGCCGCAGATGCTTCCCGTTATCGTGACCACGAGCCTATCGCAAGGCGCCAAAGACCTCGCCCGTCGCCAGGTTATCGTCAAGGAACTGCCGGCGATTCAAAACCTCGGCGCGATGGACGTCCTGTGCTGCGACAAGACCGGCACCCTCACCGAAGACCGCATCGTGCTCGAGCGCTATCTCAGCACCGACGGCAACGAAGACGCACGCGTGCTGCGCCATGCATTTTTGAATAGCTTCTTCCAAACCGGCCTCAAAAACCTTATCGACCTGGCCGTAATCGACCGTGCCGATGTGACGCCCTCGACCGTCGTGCCCGATTCTATGCTGGGCCAGAGTCTGCGCGACCGCTATACCAAGGTCGACGAGGTTCCCTTCGATTTCTCGCGCCGCCGCCTGAGCGTAGTTGTCGCCGACGCCCAAGGCAAAACCCAGATGGTTACCAAGGGAGCTGCCGAGGAAATGCTCGAGATCTGCTCCTTTGTCGAGGTCGATGGCATCGCCCAGCCACTCACCAACGAGAACCTCGCCCAGATTCGCAAGCAGGTCGCCGGACTTAACGCCGAGGGTCTGCGCGTGATTGCCGTGGCGCAGAAGACCAATCCGCGCTGCGTGGGCGAGTTTGGCATCGCCGACGAGTGCGACATGGTGCTGATGGGCTTTTTGGCCTTCCTCGATCCGCCCAAAGCAAGTGCCGCGGGCGCCGTCGCCACCCTCGAGGCCAAGGGCGTGGCGGTCAAGGTCCTAACCGGCGACAACGACCGCGTCGCCGCCACCGTCTGCGAACAGATTGGTATCGATGCGAGCAACGTCTTGCTCGGCTCCGAGATCGATGCGCTCGATGACGCCGAACTTGCCGAGCGCGCCGAGAAAACCCACCTCTTCGCCAAGCTCTCGCCGCTGCAGAAGGCGCGCCTGGTACGTGTCATGCGCGAGATGCTCGGCCACACCGTGGGCTTTATGGGCGACGGCATCAACGACGCCGCCGCCATGCGTGCGAGCGATTGCGGCATCTCGGTCGATTCGGCCGTCGACATTGCCAAGGAATCCGCCGATATCATCTTGCTTCAGAAGGACCTGGGCGTGCTCGAGCGCGGCATCATCGAAGGCCGCCGCACTTACGGTAACCTGCTCAAGTACCTCAAGACCACGGTGAACTCCAACTTTGGCAACGTGCTGTCCGTGACCGTCGCGAGCCTGTTCTTGCCGTTTTTGCCCATGAGCGCCCTGCAGCTGGTGCTGCTGTCGCTGGTCTACGAGATCGTGTGCATCGCGCTGCCGTGGGACACCGTCGATGACGCCTGGACTGCCCGCCCGCGTGCCTGGGACGCCGCGTCCATCAAGGGCTTTATGCTCGAGCTGGGCCCCGTGAGCTCGCTGTTTGACATCGTGACCTTCGCCGCGCTCTTCTTTGTCGTGTGCCCCGCCGCCGTGGACGCAAGCTGGTCCGAGCTTGCCGCCGCGGGCGACGTCGCGGGTATGGCGACCTTTGCTGCGCTCTTCCAGAGCGGCTGGTTTGTCGAGTCCATGTGGTCGCAGACACTCGTGGTCCACATGTTGCGCTCCCCGCATCTGCCGAGCCCGCGCGACCACGCCGCGCCCGCATTGTGCGTTCTTACCGTGCTGGGCCTGGCGCTCGTCACCTGGCTGCCGGCAAGCCCCATCGCCGATGTGCTCGGCCTCATGCCGCTGCCCACGAGCTTTTTTGGGCTGCTCATTGGCATCGTTACCGCCTATATCACGCTCACCCAGCTGGCAAAGTGCCGCTACATTGCCCGCCACGGCGAGCTGCTGTAGCAAGTAGACGGAAAACACCCTGCCAGCTGCCGTTGCCACTACCACAGCTGCCAACGCCGCTGCCGCTGCCTCTGCCGCCGCCGCAGTCTATCCCCCCAGCAGTTGCGGTGAAATAGTTCCTGTTTAAAGCCCCGTGACTTTAATTTAGGGACTATTCCACCGCAACTTATTGGGAGGTTAGCTAGTCCTTGGGTGTC
>CATYDM010000051.1 GCA_958405195.1 uncultured Collinsella sp. | reverse complement strand
TACCCTAAGAGCAAACCACCCTTTTTAAGGGTGGTTCTGATTTCACGTCACCTTGCTCGCTTAGGGGCGTTTTCGCTGTCCGTTCTCTACCTGCGGCGTTGCCATGGTGGTCATTGGGGCGGCACTTGGGGACGTTCCTTTTCTGCCGGCAGTTGGGGACACTCCTTGTGCCAGCGTTGCATCGAGTGCTTGGGAAACCGCGACCCGGTTTTTGGCCGAATAGTGGGTCGCATTTTCCGGATGGGGTGGGTTACGGAAAGTGCGACCCGGAATATTACTCTGAAACGGGATGCGGTTTCCCTGATGCGCCTCAAACGGAAAGCGCATCCCATTCCGGAGCTCCAAAACGGGATGCGCTTTCCGCGCGGAAGAATTGCCGCAGCTGCGTTAAGCAGTGTCGCTCGTTACTCGCCCAGCACCAGCGCCGCGAGCTCTGCCTGGGTGTCCACCACGTAGTCGGCGCCGGTGGCTTCCAGCTCTGCGCGGCCGCGGAAACCCCAGCTGACGCCCGCACTCTTAAGGCCGGCGTTGTGGCCGGTCAGGATATCGACATTGGAATCGCCTACGTAGAGCGTGGTCGCCGGGTCGGCGCCTAGCTCTTCCATCACATGCAGCGTGACGGGTGCTTCGGGCTTGGGCGGAAACGCATCGACACGGCCCTGCACCAGCGCAAAGCGCTCGGAACCAAAATACTTCTCGATAAGCGGAGCCGCCGAGACGTGGTCCTTGTTGGTGAGCACGGCAAGCTGCACGCCCGCCGCGTGCAGGCGGTCGAGCATCTCGGTCGTGCCGGCATAGGGAGCGGTGTGGTCCTCCTTGTGCTCGCCGTAATAAGCCCTAAACTCGGCAAGCGTCTGCTCAAACATGCGACCGTCGCCCGCATACTCGGCAGGCATAAAGCGTTCGACCAGCTTGAGCATGCCGTTTCCCACCTTGTAGCGGTACTCGTCTACGGCGAACGTGGGCCAGCCGTGCATCTCGCAGGTATGGTTGCCGGCGGCCGCCAGGTCCTCGAGCGTGTTGAGAATGGTGCCGTCCAGGTCAAAGATCACATGGGAAAAAGCTGCTGCCATGAAAGCTCCCGTCATTGGGTTTCAAAACGCACCTCATAATACTGGGCTTCCGCGTTGGGCGTGCTTGGAATCTGAACATCTCCAGGGGTATCAGGCCGCATCGCGCCGACCGTGTGGTTTCGCCCTAGCAAATTCTCGGCAGCTGCTCTCCTACGAGCATGTCGAGGATGCGGGTCGAGCCCCAGCCGGTGCGCACGCGCACGGCGGGATGGGCGCCCTCGGCAAGTGGCAGCACGCGGCCGATGATGGCGGCATTCTCGCCGTAGCGGGCGGCGCGCATGGCGCTCAGCGCGGCATCGGCTTGCTCGGCCGGCACGACGGCAACCATCTTGCCCTCGTTTGCCACCTGCAGCACATCGTAGCCGAGCATCTCGCAGGCTGCCTGCACGTCGGGGCGCACGGGCACATCGTCCTCGTCGATCTCCATGGCAACGCCGCTGGCCTGCGCAAACTCGTTGAGCGTCGAGGCCAGGCCACCGCGCGTGGGGTCGCGGAAGCAGCGTGTGTCGGGTGCTGCGGAAAGCACATCGGCAATCAGGTGGTTGAGCGGCGCGGCGTCGCTTTCGATGGTGCTCGAAAACGCCAGACCCTCGCGTTGGCTCATGATAGCGATGCCGTGGTCGCCCAGTGTGCCCGACACCAGAATGACGTCGCCGGGGCGGCAGTTGGCGCCGCTGAGTGCCACGCCCGCGGGAACCTCGCCCACGCCGGCGGTATTGATATAGACGCCGTCGGCCCCGCCGCGCTCGACCACCTTGGTGTCGCCCGTGATTATGGACACGCCCGCCTCACGCGCCGTCTCGGCCATCGTCTGCACAATCTGGCGGAGCTTATCCATGGGATAGCCCTCTTCGAGGATAAATCCGCACGACAGGTAGCGCACGTTGGCGCCTGAGGTCGCGACGTCGTTGACGGTTCCGCACACGGCGAGGCGGCCGATGTTGCCACCGGGGAAGAACTGCGGCGAGACTACAAAGCTGTCGGTCGACATGGCGATGCGCCCGCTCGCGGGCAGCGCGGCGACGCCGGCATCGTTGCCTTCGAGCAGCTCGGGCGACCCAAAGGCATCCAAAAAGACCTCATCGATGATGCGTTTCATCATCTGGCCGCCGGAGCCGTGGCCCAGCAGGACGGTGCTATCGGTAACGCTATGGGACATATCGAAAACTCCAATCGTGGGTGGTGCCGGTGTGCGGGTGTGCCCGGGCTAGTCGCGGTAGCGGTAGTACGCCGCGCAGATGCCCTCGGAGCTCACCATGCACGGGCCGACGGGGTGCTCGGGCGTGCAGGTGCGGCCAAAGAGCGGGCAGCTGCTCGGCGCAATGGCCCCGCGCAGCACGTCGCCGCAGCGGCACCCGCGCGGCTCGACCGTCGCCTCAACGGGCACGTCAAAGCGAGCGCGGGCATCAAAGCGCGAGAACTCGGGGCGGATGGAAAGGCCCGAGTTGGCAATCAGCCCCAGCCCGCGCCATGTGGTATCGCACGGCTCAAACACCTGCTCGACCAGCTGGCGCGCCACGGGATTGCCGTCTGCGTTGACGCCACGGCGGTAGGCGTTGTCAATCACCGGCCTGTCCTCGACAACCATCTGGACCAGCATGCAGATGCCCTGCAGGATATCGACCGGTTCAAATCCCGTGACCACGCCCGGGGTATTGAATTCGTCGACCAAAAAGCTAAAGGGCGCCAAGCCCGTGATGGTGGCGACGTGGCCCGGCAGGATAAAGCCGTCGATGGTGGTCTCGGGGTCGTTGGCGATGGCGCGCAACGCCGGCGGCGTGGTCTTGTGGGCGCAATAGACCGAGAAGTTCAAAAGCCCGCGCGCCTCGGCCTCCAAGATGGCGGCGGCGATGGTGGGCGTCGTAGTCTCAAAGCCCACGCCCATAAAAATGACCGGGCGATCAGGGTTTTGCTCGGCAATGTCGAGCGCGTCGAGCGGGGAATAGACGATGCGGATATCGCGCCCCGCCGCCTTTTGCGCAGCGAGCGAGGTGGATGATCCGGGCACGCGCATCATGTCGCCAAAGGTGGTGATGATGGCGCCGTCTATGTTGGCGAGCGCGATTGCGTGGTCGATGTCGCGGTTGGCGGTGACGCAGACGGGGCAGCCCGGGCCGCTCAGCAGCTTGAGCCCGGCCGGTATAATGGAGCGAAAGCCATAGCGCCCGATGCTCACGGTATGCGTGCCGCAGACTTCCATAAGGTTGATGGTGCGGTCGCCGACAAGCTCATGAATGCGCTCGATGAGCTCGCGAGCCAGCTTGGGATCGCGGAATGCCGAGAAATCGATACCGGAGCGCGCCGGCTGCTCGGGCGCCACTAGTAAGCCTCCGCCGGGTTGGTGGTCAGCTGGTCTTCTTCGACCAGTTCGGTCATGTCGTTGACCAGCTCGAGCGTCTCTTGCGCTTCCTGCTTATCGACAATCTGGATGCCAAAGCCGGCGTGCACGAGAACATAGTCGCCTACCTGCGCCGTCGGCACGAGTCTCAGCGAAACAGGGCGCTCGATACCCATCATGTCGACGGTGGCCTTGAGGTCATCGTCGCGTTTGACTACTTTACCGGGAACGGCAAGGCACATAATGTTCCTCTTTTATACGCTTTGCGCTGGATGGGCGCTGGATAATCCATCGTTTGATGGTAGCGCTCGCGGGGGCTGCGGGCAAACGCGCTACACCTGTGAGACGGCGGCTTGCGGGTTGGCCAAACAGCCTATTGCGGTGCGACCTGTGCGAGGCGAGTGCGTGCGACTGCCGCCTGACCGTAGGCGATGCAGCCGTCATTGACGGGTACGGTGTGGGGGACAAGGACAGTAAGGCCTGCGTCTTTAAGCTCGCGGGTGAGGAGCTGAAGCAGAAGTTGGTTCATGAACACGCCGCCCGAGAGCGCGACGGTATCGATGTCTTCGCGCGCGCAGATTTCGCGTGCGATTCGTGCCGAAGAGCGCGCGACGGCGACATGGAAGTCGAGTGCGAGCCTGTCGGCGGGCGCTCCGGCTTCAATTCCTCCCAAAAGTGCCTCAAAGAGTGCTTTCTGGTCCAGAACATAGGGGCCGTCCAGCCACGATGGGCCAGATGCGAAATAGCCGGCGTTGTCGTCGGGAAAATGGGCGATTTCGTTGTCGAGCGCGCGCCAGGCGGCAGCCTCAAACTCGATGGCGGGTTCGCCCTCGTAGGTTGCCTTGTCGCAGACGCCCAGAATCGCTGCCGCGGCATCAAAGAGACGCCCCATGCTGCTGGTACGCGGGCTGTTGATGCCGCGCTCGATCATGGTAGCTGTCACGCTGCGCGTTTGCTCGTCGAGGCTGTCCAAAAGCCGGGCGGCACCTGGGTGCTCGAGCAGGCCGAGCTCACTGAGCAGGGCAAAGGCGTTGCGGCGGGCGTCGCGCACGGAGGCCGCCCCACCGGGGAGCGCCCAAGTGCGCAAATGCGCGGCGCGCTCAAAGCCGCCAAGGCTGGCAACAAGAAACTCGCCGCCCCAAATGGTCCCATCGGTGCCGGCGCCGGTGCCGTCAAAGGCGATGCCAAGGACACGCGCGTCGGTTGTAAGCTGGCCCGCGGCGATGGCTTCGGCCATTACGCTCGCGATATGCGCATGATGGTGCTGCACCTCGACGAGCGGCAGATTGCATTTTCGCGCCTGCTCGCGCGCCCACTGGCCCGATAGATAGCTGGGGTGTACATCGCAGGCCAAGGCGGCGGGCGCCAAATCAAAGAGATCTTCCAAGCGCGTGCGCGCAGCGTTCCAGGCATCGAAGGTCCCGCCGTTTTCAACATCGCCGATATGCTGCGACACAAAACAGGTCGCCTCGCCGTTCGTCCCTTCACGCGTGAGCGTAATCGTGGCCTTTTGTTGCGGCCCGCAGGCGAGTACGCAGGACGGAGCGCGGTCGAGCGCCGGCAACGGCAGCGGTTGGGGTGCATATCCGCGAGCGCGGCGTACGGGCATAACGGCGCCGTCAACCACGCGCACCACGGAATCGTCATAGCGCGAGAGGATCGCGCGGTCGTTACCGAGCAACGCGTCGGCGATGCCGGCGGCAACGAGGCGCTCCCAGGCAAGATCGTCATCGGTCTCGATGGGCTCTTCGCTCAGGTTTCCGCTGGTCATGACGAGCGCGTGCATACCGCAGGCTTCTGCCGCGGCAAGCAACAGATGTTGAAGCGGGGTGTAGGGGAGCATAACACCGAGCTCAGGAAGGTCGCGCGTGACGGACGGCGCGAGCGCGAGGATGTCGGGGGAGCCGCCGTTGCCCTCGCCAACAGTGCGCCGGCGCAGCAGCACGATGGGGCGGATACTGCCAGCGAGCAGATTGCGTTCAGCATCGTCGATATGACACAGGCGCCCGGCATCGGCAAGACTGCGCACCATGACGGCAAGCGGCTTGTTGCTGCGACGCTTGCGACGGCGCAGCTCGGCCACCGCCTGCTCGTTGGCAGCGTCACAGGATAGATGGAATCCGCCCAGGCCCTTGATGGCGACGATGCCACCGCTGGCCAGCAGCTCAACGCAGTGCTCGATGATAGCGTCGCTGGCCTCGCGTGTGGTGCCGACGGCCGGTGTCGCGGACGAATTCCCGCACGCATCGCCGTTCACAGCCTCGCGCCACGTAATATGCGGCCCGCAATCAAAACAGGCATCGGGCTGTGCGTGAAAGCGACGGTCGAGTGGATCGGCATACTCTGCGGCGCAGGCGGGGCACATGGGGAAACGGTCCATCGATGTGGCCGCTCGGTCATAAGGCAGCGATCGGATGATGGTAAAGCGTGGGCCGCAGTTAGTGCAGTTGATAAAGGGGTAGTGATAGCGTCGGTCGGTGGGATCGAACAACTCGCGCAGGCAATCGTCACAGGTGGCGATATCGGGCGAGACGAGCGTCGTGTGCGCGGTCTGGTCCTGCGACGCCACAATGTGAAAGCCCTGCTCATCGGCAGCGCTCCAGCCGCCAGGCTCCAAATCCGCAATATCGACTCGCTCAACGCGGGCTGCCGCAGGCGCATGCTCAGAAAGCGCGGCAACAAAAGCATCGAGCGCATCGGCCGGAGCGTGCGCCTCGATATGCACGCCGTCGCCCGCATTGAGCACCCATCCACAAATGCCATGTGCCATGGCCTCGCGATACACAAACGGTCGCATGCCAACGCCCTGCACAATGCCCGTCACATGAATATGCGCATGCCGCATGCGACACCCCTCATCAAAACCGACCAAAAAGGGACAGGTTTATTTTGGTAGGTAAAACTTCTAAACCTGCCAAAACAAACCTGTCCCTTTTTGGCAGGTGCGCTGCGGGAAATCCCGCTATAGCCCCAGGCTCTGCTTGGTGGCGGCGCAGGTGAGCTCGCCGTGCTTAACGCCGCGCAGGCCCAGCAGGCGGTCGGCTAGTTCGTAGACGCGCTCGCCACGACCCTTGAGCGCCAGAATCTCCAAACAGTTGTGGTGATCCAGATGCACGTGCATGGTCGATACGATCTCGTCGGTGTAGTCGTGCTGCACTTCGTCCAGGCGGCGCGTCAGATCGCCGGTGTGATGGTCGTAGATCATGGTGAGCGACCCGATAACGTGCTCATCGGGCGTGCGCATCTGCTCTTTGGCGATCGAGGCGCGAATCAAATCGCGCACGGCCTCGGAGCGGTTGGCCACGTCGCCGCGGCGCGCGATCTGCTCGTCAAAACGGCGCAGCAGGTCGTCGGGTGCGGTAACCGAAAAACGGACCAGCTCGGAGCCGGAGCCGCTACAGTGGCAGCCCGCGTCACCGTCCGCCCCGTGCGGATGCTCGTGCTCGTACCCGCAGCAGTGCTCGTGTTCGGCCACCTTACACCAGCTTCACGGAGCCGACGGAGTTGTGGTCGGCCTCGATGGCTTCCTCGTAGCCCTCGAGTGCGTCGTGGGCCTCGTGGAGCGCGGCCATGGCGGCCTCGAGCTTGGCGCCGATGCGCTCCATGTCAAAATTCTCGGTCGCATGCAGCAGCTGATGGCTCCACTCGTGAGCGAGCTCGATGGTGTCGTCGACCTGCTTGACGCTCATGGCAAGCTGGCTCATGTTCATTCCGACGTCATGCATGGAAAATCTCCTTTTGTATGGGGCAGTTCAGTGGTTCAGATTTTACTACGCCCGCTCTGTGCGCAGCTGCATAAGAAAACGGGTGCGAGTCTGTGCGACCCGCACCCGTTCACTGGGGGCTGTTTGTGACTACCATACTATCCGTGGTTGCACTCGGTGCATCCAGAAGTCCGGCGAGCGGTGCAAAAGCGCTCATGGACGGCAGGCAGACGGCAACATGTAACAAGCGTATTACAGATGCTTCTCCAGCAGCGCCTGCAGCCTCGCCTTGGGCAGAGCGCCAACCGATCGGTCAATCTCCTCGCCGTTCTTAAACACAACCAGCGTGGGGATGCTCATGACGCCATACTTCATGGCCAGGTCCTGGTTGTCGTCGACGTTGCATTTGGCAACGGCAAGCTTGCCCGCCAGCTCATCGGCAACCTCGTCAACGATGGGCGAGAGGGATCGACAGGGCCCGCACCACGGTGCCCAAAAATCGACCAGCACGGGCAGACTGTCGTTAACGATGGAATCGAAGTTCTCGGGGGTAATCTGATTAATGTCAGCCATGGTGACCTCCATAATGCGACGCGGCTCGGCCGCGTAAAACTCAGTACGACCGTGCTTATACCCAGCCGCCCGCAAAGCAACCACTCGCGGGCAGCTCTTTTATATAATGGTGGGCACGCAAACGATTGGAGAGCGCATGTCCACGTCACAAAGCCAGAAAAAAGAAGCCATCGCCCAGGCGGCCGAGCAGGAGCTCACATCGCTCGCGGGTCGCGGCGTGCGTATCGCGGGCAACGCGTGCTCGCCGATCGTGCTGGTCAAAGGCGATTTGGACGAGGCCGAGCGTTCGGGTGGCGAGCTTGCCGCCGGCCCGGATGGCGCGGCGTTGCGCAAGGCGCTTGGGGCCATCGGCTACGCGCCCGAGGATTTTTGCGTGCTGTCAAGCGTCGCCGGCGTGGGTGACGGGGCGGTCGCGACAGGCGAGGGCCTACCGTGCGAGCTGTTCCGCGAGGCGCTCGAGGCCTTGGACCCCGAGGCGGTCTTGCTGCTGGACGATCGCGCGGCCGATACCATGCGCGAGACCTATGCCGACATGCTTGTGGCAATCGACGACTTCGATACCGCTATGCTCAAGCCCGGCTTGGTCGCCCATGTGCAGGGCCGCCGCGTGCTCGCGCTCGACGGCTTTGAGGCGGCACTCACTGACAAAGCCGCCAAGCAGCGCATGTGGGCATACATCAAGCAGCTGACCCCGGCAGCCGCTCCGCTGTAGCGAGGCTGGCGGCAGCCCCTACATCACAGCGCGCAGCTCAAACCGATCGCCGTTAATGCGGAACTGGCAGTTGCCGTTCATGCGCTCCACGGCAAGTTTGATGCTCCTGGTGCCAAAGCCGTGGCCCGCATGCCGGGTCACGGGCATGCCGTCGACCATGCGCGGCGCGCGGTCAAACGTATTGGAAACTAACAGCAGCAGCTGGCCGTCCTCTAATCGCAGGTCAAAGTCGACGAATCGCTTTCCTTGGGGTGCGGCGCTTGCGGCGGTGATAGCGTTTTCCAAGGCATTTGAGAGCACGCTAAACAGGTCGGCGTCACCTACGTGGATGGTTTCGGGTACGGCGGCGCGCAGGTTGGCGGTAATGCCGTTTCTATTGATATCCGAGTTAAATGACGAAAGCGCGATGTTTACAGTCTCGTTGGCGCAGAAGCGGCGTACGGCGGTGCGGTCGCCGGCTTCGCAGAGTTCGTCGATGCGATCGAGCGCCTCGTCGGTGTGGCCCTCCTCAATTAAAGCGGCCAGGCCGCGTAGGAAGTGGCGCATGTCGTGGCGCAGAATCGACAGCTCGCGCCCAGATTGACGCCAAGCCTCGAGCTCTTTGATGGCGGCGCTGTCGCGGGTTTCGAGCATCCAGCGCTCTCGCTCGGCGGTTTCCTTTTCTTCGTATTCGCGCAGGTAAACGGCAAGAAACATAAGATAGAAGGCACAGAGCGCAAATGCCAAAAACTCAACCGTCACCACCGAGCCCGAGTGGAACAGCGTGGTGTAGACGTTGGTGGCATAGTCAAAGACGTAATAGACGAGCGGCAGGATTAAAAGGATGCCCAGCTCGGTGGTGCTTTTAATCGCCAAGCGCGGACCGATGTCGCCGGCCCAATGCAACAGGACGGCAAAGACGGCGAGTGTGGTCGCGATGCGCGCCAGATAGTACGCGATCTGAGAATCGGTTGCGGCAAATGCGGCGATGCCCATCCAATTGCTGAACTGGCAGCTCAGATAGGCACTCGTAATGCCGAGCACGGCAAGCAGCGGGCTCAGGCGGTAGCGCGCGCACAAATAGATGACGAGCGGCAGATGCACGACGAGCGGATATACCTGGCGGGCAAAAAGCTCGCCGCCGACGGCATTGGCGAGGCCAAATGCGCATCCGGTTACGGCACCGACCAACACCAGTTCAAGCGCATGACGCCGGTTGATCTCGACACCGCACAGTGCCGCCGAGGCAAAGACGCCAAAGAGCAGCGTCGTGGCGTGGTGGATTGCCCAAAGGACCATTTCGGCCGAGGAGACCATCAGTGTCTCCCACCCTCAAAGCGCACCGCAAAGTAGGCGTCTTGGAATCCCTGCTTGCAGCTGCGCGAAAGCGGGATGCAAGCGCCCGAGCGCATGACGATGTCCGTGCGGTCAAAGTGATCGATATTGCGCAGGTTGACCTGGTAGCTGCGGTGGCATTTAAAGAAGACCGCGTTTTGCGCCAAACGGTCCTCGACGCTGCGGAACGATTCGAGTGCCTCGATATCGCGTCCGTCGCGCAGGTGGAAGACCACGTGCTTGTTGCGCGCCTCGGCATATTCGATGTCGGACAGGCGCAGGGCGTGGTAGCTAAAGAAAGTTTTGATCACGAGCTCGTCGGTTGCCGCCGGGCGCATGCTCGAAAGCTCGTTAAGTAACTGCGCCAGGCGTTCGTAAGTCACGGGCTTGAGCAGATAGTCGAAGGCGCGGACCTCGTAGGACTCCAGCGCAAACTCGGGCGACGAGGTGAGGAACACCAGGCGCACGGCGGTATCGGCCTGGCGCAATTCGCGTGCGGTGTCCATGCCGTTGACGAGCGGCATGATCATGTCGAGCAGAATGATGTCGGCGCGCGATGCGGCATGGCGGGCCAGTAGGTCCTCGCCGCGCGTGACGAGCGCAACATCGACCGCCGTGCCCGTCTCGGTCGACCAACGATCGATCATTCGGTGCAGTCTATCTAGAAAAGCGACGTCATCGTCGCAGGCAATAATCTTGAGCATTCGGCCCCCTTTAGTAGTTCGATTTTGCCACATCGGGCACGCGCCGCTTGTGGGGGTGCGGACCGTTTGCGCCCCACGGCGTGCAACTCGCGCCAAGCGGTATTGCGGTGACGAAAGATGCCTCCTGCGCCATCGAGAGCTCAGCTATCCTCAGCTTGCCAATTCGAATATGGACCTGCCACATGATTGAATCTTTATTTCAACTTTACACCTAGGTTTACAGCTGTCTTGTCAGCTGTAAACCTAGGTGTCATACTAAAGCCCCAAGATTCGCCAAAAGAGAGGGGCCTTGATGGCACAGAGCGCGAACATGGATGCGTCGGAGCTTGCACGCGATATCGCGGCCGGCCTGGCATCGGCAACGACGGCAACGGAGCGTGCGGCACTGGTGCCCGCAGAGCTCGTCGAGGCCATTCAGCAACTAAAAACCCAACGTGACGCGGTAATCCTGGCGCACTATTACGTGGCGCCCGAGGTCCAAGCCGTTGCCGATTACGTCGGCGATAGCTTCTACCTGGCAAAGCTCGCCAAAAGCCTGCCGCAGCAGACCATCGTGCTGTGCGGCGTGGAGTTTATGGGCGAGAGCGCCAAGCTGCTCAATCCCACTAAGACCGTGCTGCTGCCCGAGCCGGGCGCGGACTGCCCCATGGCGCACATGGTCAAGCGCGAGACGGTCGACGCGGCGCGCGCCGAGTACGGCGACGACCTGGCCGTGGTGTGCTACGTCAACTCCACGGTCGAGATCAAGAGCTGGAGTGATGTGTGCGTCACCAGCTCCAACGCTGTCAAGATCGTGTCCGAGCTGCCGCAGCAGCACGTCCTGTTCATTCCCGACCAAAACCTCGGTCGCTTCGTAGCCGAGCAGGTGCCGCAAAAGCACGTCCTGCTTAACAAGGGCTACTGCCCGCGCCACCACATCATCACCGTCGAGCAGATCGTCGATGCGCAGGAGGCACATCCCGACGCGCTCGTACTGGCGCACCCCGAGTGCAAGGCCGACGTGTTGGCCGAGGCCGACTACATCGGCTCCACCGCCGGCATCATCAAGTATGCCGAGGAGTCGGACGCCAGCGAGTTCATCATCGTGACGGTCCGCGGCGTGCTCTACGAGCTCGAGCGCCGCTGCCAGGGCACCGGCAAAAGGTTCTACTTCCCCGCGGTGCAGCCCACCTGCGTCAACATGGATCTCATCACGCTCGAAAAGCTCGTGCGCTGCCTGGAGACGGGAGAGGGCGAGGTGCAGATTGGCGTGTCGGACGAGGCCGCCGACCAGGCTAAGCTCACACTCGACCGCATGCTCGAGTACGCGGCGCGCTAAGCCAATATGACATGAGGGACCATCCCTTATGCCACATTACAAGGGAGAGGATTCCTGTGGAAACTAAGCAATACCCCGACATGGAGTGCGATGTCGTCATTGCCGGCTGCGGCGTGGCGGGTCTGTACGCGGCCCTCAATCTGCCGACGAGCACGCGCGTGATCATGCTCTCCAAGGGCGCGGTCGATGAGTGCGATTCGATGCTCGCGCAGGGCGGCATCTGCGTGCTGCCCGAAGGCTCGGACTACGATGCCTTCTTTGAGGACACCATGCACGCCGGCCACTACGAGAACCGCCGCGAGAGCGTCGACATCATGATTCGCTCGAGCCGCTCGGTCATCAACGACCTGCTGGCCATGGGCGTGGATTTTGAGCGCAGGGCTGACGGCAGCCTCGACTTTACCCGCGAGGGCGCGCATAGCCGTCCGCGCATCGCCTTCCATGCCGACATCACCGGCAAGGAGATCACGACTAAGCTGCTCCAGGCCGTCCGCAAGCTGGACAACGTGCAGATTTTGGAGCACGTGGCCATGACCGACATCCTAACGGGCGAGCGCGATGGCGCCACGGTGTGCACCGGCGTCGTCGCCGTAGCCGTGGACGAGGACAACTCGGTTCGCCCCGCCGACGAGCTGGCAAATGCCGTTGAGGGCGTGCATGCCGGTAAGCCGTTTAAGATCCATGCCCGCCACACGCTGTGGGCGACGGGTGGCATTGGCGGCGTGTACGACCACTCGACCAACTACCCGCAGCTCACGGGCGACGCCTGCTACATCGCTCAGGAGCATGGCATTAAGATGGAGCACCTGGACTACGTGCAGATCCATCCCACGGGTCTGTTCTCGCCGCAGCCGGGTCGCACGTTCCTGATCAGCGAGAGCTGCCGCGGCGAGGGCGCGATTTTGCTCAACGCCGCCGGCGAGCGTTTTACCGACGAGTTGCAGCCGCGCGATGTGGTCGCCGCCGCCATCCGCGAGCAGATGAAGCAGGATGACACCGAGCACGAGTGGCTGAGCTTTGCCCCCGTCGAGCGCGACGTGGTGACCGGGCACTTTGCCAATATCCGCGCGCGCTGCCTGGAGGACGGCCGCGACATCTTGGACGAGCCCATCCCCGTTACGCCCACGCAGCACTACTTTATGGGCGGCGTGTGGGTCGACAAGGACGGCCGCACCTCGATGCCCGAGCTCTACGCCGCCGGCGAGACGGCCTGCAACGGCGTTCATGGCAAGAATCGCCTGGCTTCAAACAGCCTGCTCGAGGCGCTGGTCTGGGGTCGTCGCGCCGCGTGGTATATGCGTACCGGCGAGTCACTGGCCGTGGAGCAGGCAGGCGATCCCGCGCTCGATGGCCGTCATCGCGCCCTGGGCGCCGACACCCTGGCAATCGATGATTTGGCCCGTGCCGCCGGCACGCAGGCCGTGGAGGAGTAGACCATGAATCCCATTACCATGAAGCTCGTCGTCGACGATCTGATTCTGCAGGCTCTGCGCGAGGACATTACGTTTGAGGACGTGAGCACGGCGAGCGTGTGCCCCACGGCGCGTCCCGCCACGGTGGAGCTTATCGCCAAAGCCGATGGCATCATCGCCGGCCTGGATGTGTTCGCTCGCACCTTTGAGCTGCTGGATTCGCAGAGCTCGGTGCTGTTTGATGTTGCCGACGGTGACGAGGTGCATGCCGGCGACCACGTGGGTCAGGTGCGCGGCGATGCGCGTGTGCTGCTTTCGGGCGAGCGCGTGGCGCTCAACTACCTGCAGCGCATGAGCGGCATCGCTACCTATACGCACAGCATGGCCGCGGCGCTCGAGGGAACCAAGACCGTGCTCGTCGACACGCGCAAGACCACACCGGGCATGCGCGTGTTTGAGAAGGCGGCGGTTGAGATTGGCGGCGGCAGCAACCACCGTTACAACCTGTCGACGGCCGTCATGCTCAAGGACAACCACATCGATGCCGCCGGTGGCGTGACGCGCGCGATCGAGATGGCGCGCGCCCATGCATCGTTTACCACGACGGTCGAGATCGAGTGCGAGAACCTGGACATGGTGCGCGAGGCCGTGGAGGCCGGCGCCGACATCATCATGTTCGACAACATGACCCATGACGACATGGCCGCCGCTATTGAACTTATCGCCGGCCGCGCCAAGACCGAGTGCTCGGGCAACGTGGATGCCAGCAATATCCGCGCGCTTGCCGACCTGGGCGTTGACTTTATTAGCTCGGGCGCCCTGACGCACTCCGCGCCGATCCTCGACCTCTCGCTTAAGCACCTGCGTCTGCTGGACGGTAAATAATGAACGCCCGCGAGCGTCGCCGTGCCATCATGGCCGTGCTCGAGGGGGCCAAGGGGCCCGTATCGGGCAGCGCGCTTGCCCGCGAGGTGGGTGTGAGCCGCCAGATCGTGGTGCAGGACATCGCCCTGCTGCGCGCCGATGGGCACGATATCGTGGCGACCAACCGCGGCTACGTGCTGCAGGAGGCCCCCAGCAGCCCCGCCGTGCCTACGCGCTTGGTCAAGGTTCGCCACAGCGTGGAGCAGGCAGGCGATGAGCTCACGAGTATCGTCGACGCCGGCGGCGCCGTGCTCAACGTGATTGTCAATCACCGCGTGTACGGTAAGATTACGGCCGACCTGGACATCCGCAATCGTCGCGATGTCGAGCGCTATCTGCGCGATATCGAGAGCGGCAAGAGCTTTCCGCTGCTGACGGTGACCAGCGGCTACCACTTCCATCGCATTGCGGCGGAGGACGAACAGACCCTCGACGAGATCGAGGCGATGCTCAAGGAAAAAGGCTACCTAGCAGACCTGATGCCCTACGAAGACGATTTGTCCTAGTCGACGCCGCATCTATAAGTTGCGGTGAAATAGTTCCTAAAATCGGCATCCAAGACATAAAA
>CATYDM010000050.1 GCA_958405195.1 uncultured Collinsella sp. | reverse complement strand
GCCGATGCGCGGCTCCAGGCACACGCCGTCGATGACGTCGCGGGTGTTGAGGCCGCGGACCTCGCAGTAGGTGTCGAGCTCGTTGAAATAGGCGACACGGAGGGCAAGGTAGGTGTTGGCGAAGAGCTTTACGGCCTCGGCCTCGGTGGTGCCCAGCACGAGCTCCGGGATGCCCTTGGAGCCGTCGGCGTTCACGCGCTCCAGCTCGGCTGGGTCCGCCCCTTGGGCAAGCAGGCGTGCGAAGCGCTCGGCCGCGGCGACGGCGTCGGCGTCCTCCTTCGGCGCGCCCACCACGATGCGGCTGGGGTGCAGGTTGTCGTAGAGCGCCTTGCTCTCGCGCAGGAACTCCGGGCTGAAGAAGATCTTGCTGTCGCCCAGCCTCTCGCGAAGGCCCGCGGTGTAGCCGACGGGGATGGTGGACTTGATGACGATCCAGGCGTCCGGGTTCACCGAGCGCACGGCGGCGATGGCGGCCTCGACGGAGGAAGTGTCGAAGAAGTTCCTGTCAGAGTCGTAGTTCGTCGGCGTGGCGATGACGGCGTAGTCGGCGTCCGTGTAGGCCTCGGCCACGTCCACGGTGGCGTGCAGGTCGAGCTGGCGCTCCCCCGCTTTAGCCTCCGCCAGGAAACGCTCGATCTCGTCGTCCTGGATGGGCGACTCGTAGTTGTTGATCTTTGCGACCTTCTCGGGCACGATGTCCAACGCGTGGACCTCGTTGTGCTGCGAGAGCAGGACGGCGAGGGACAGGCCGACGTAGCCGGTACCGGCGACAGCGATCTTTAATTTTTCAGTCATAAAACGACTCCTCAGAAAAATTGAAATTACGGTTCATAACTCGTAGCTAAGATTTACTTTTCCTAAAGAATCCAAAAGCTTCGGTAACGCAGGCACTCGGCGACGCAAAGAAAGCCTTGATCGCATAGCCGAACGCATCCACATATCGTCGACTACGCTTCATTGCAAATGCCAAAACGGCGTTATGTCGAAACTCTATATAGTTGATATCTTTCTTATAGAGCTGTGGGTAATAACTTTGAACGACCTTGTGTCTCGCCACTTCGCCTTCGATCTTGTTGTTTCCCAGAGAAAGGCGCTCGCCAGAATGCAGATACTGATGCACGTGGACTTCTGGCATATAGCCAATACGCGCGCCAGCTTCAATACAACGAAGCATTAGCCACCAGTCTTGGCCCGTAGCAACTTCGCCGAATCCCTCGGTCACGTCAAACAGACTCTTCTTTAGCATGTAGATTGATGTGGGTGCTATTGGCGTTAATAGATGCGCTCTGAGCAAACCCTGTTTTGAGAAATCATCACAATGATTGAGCCGGCGATGCTCCACGAGTTTACCCGACTCGTTATACCAAGAGACATCCTGCCAGCACATATCGAGGCCGTTTTCCAGCATATAGACAAGCTGCGTTTCGACCTTATCTGAGAGAAACTCATCATCATCATCAAGAAATGCCAGGTAATCGCCCATCGCTTGACGACATGCATAATTACGCGCGGAACCCCCGCCCGTACGACCAGCAGTATGGATAGTCCTTAGACGCGAATCTTCGCATGCTAAAAGTACTTTATTTGTTTCCTTATCCCACTTGGAATTCACTTCGTTGTCGTTAACGACAAGTATTTCGAGATTCTTGTAAGACTGATTAGAGATAGAATTTAACGCTTTTGTCAGCCGATCTGCCCTTTTATAAGTTGGAACAATAACGCTAACCAGAGGTCCATTCTCAATAGCCACTTATCGCCCCGTCCTCTTCCTGCCAAACATGGCACCAAAGGTGCCGGTAAAACATTTCCAATCCATGCGGAAGCATCGGTTACGCACGTAATGAAGCTCGATCTTTTGACGCAGGCCGCTCTCGAACGTCGCAGCGTTGCGATCGGTCGCCTGCCACAGGCCCGTGATGCCAGGCTGGACAGAAAGTAGCTCGGCCTTTTCCTCATCGGAAAAATGCTGCTCAAGTTCGTCTCTTGTAATGGGACGCGGTCCGATGACGGAAAGATCGCCGTTTAGCACGTTCAGGAACTGCGGCATCTCGTCGATGGAGCACTTACGAATAAACTGGCCGACTTTGGTAATACGAGGATCATCATCGACCTTGCGCTCGACTTCCCACTGATATAGCTGCTCAGGGCTCAGATACTTCTGCACGTTACCGGCGTCGGCAACCATGCTGCGAAGTTTAAGGATCTTGATAGCCTTACCGCCCTTGCCAACACGTTCTTGCGCATACACAGGGCTACCCGAAGACTCGAGGCGGATGAGCACGCACACGACAGCAACAGGAATGAACAGCACCACACTCACGCAAAGGCTGAAGACAAGATCAAACAGTCTCTTCAAGAAACGGTAGGCCAGCGTACCGCTCGGTTGTATCTTCTGAATAGCTAGTGTCTCCCCCATGGATGCGCTGCTTTCAGTCTTCTCTTCAACAGTCAAGTTCAAATTCACGTCCCTGTTCCCAGGGATCTCCCCATCGATGAATTCAAAATACGAATGAATTACCAGTGCGACGTCCCCTTACGTTTTGCTGGGAACGTCCAACGGAAGCAGCTCCCTAAAAGCGGAGTCGCCTTCGCCCACGTCTACCAGGCACCAGCGCTTATGACGGTCGATCTTCTTTACGCGGGCCTCTTGACCCACCAACGGGCCTTGCTCTATGTGCAGCACGCCGTCTTCTATGCGGGCTACGCTGTTGCGCACCACGCCGTCATCGTCGAGCACGCTGCGGTACCAGTCCTGCGCATCGTCCGGCATGGACGCATAGGCCCGCTCCCTGCTGCCGGCAATGCGGCAGCCAAAGCTCAACTGGGCCAAAGCCTTATCGAGCAGAGCGGCATCGCGCGTGGCGACGAAGAAGTATTCCTTGTACATGGGTTTGGTTTGGAGCGACCAGGCGCCATCCCGCTTAAACCAGAACTCCTTTTGCACCACAAAAGCGTCCTGCATCAGCTCGTGCGGGATAATTCCGCGGACCTTTTCGCAGGTCTCGCGCTCTTTACCGTTGGGGGTGTGGACCAGATACCAGCGGACGCGGCCATGCTGGCTGTTGATAGTAGCGCCACTAAAGGCGCCCGGCAGCTGCTCTTGGCGCCGCATTGTCTGTTCCATCTCTCGCCCCCTTAACTTGCATCCGTGACGCACGCGGATGCAGGGGCGTTAAGAACAGGCTTCTCGCTCGCAGCTAGGCGCAGTCGCAAAATTACAGGTTTTTGTATCTTTCGACGTTGCTCATTATACGAGCAAACTGCTCGCGTTTTCCCAGATTGCACAAAATGCACCGCGAATGGGCGTATCTCCATACCCCTCTACAAAAACCTGTACCTTTTTGCACAACAAAAAAGCCGCTCTAACCAGCGGCTTTTCTTCTATAGACAACAAAAAAGGCGACCGCCCGCGAGGACGATCGCCTTTGTTAATTCTTGTATTGTTTGTGCTAGGCGCGAGTCTTAATCTCCTCGAGCACCTTGGCCACAAACTCGTCAACGCCCATCTGAACGGTCTCGTTGGAGCGGTCGCGGACGGAGATGTTACCGGCCTCGACCTCCTTCTCGCCCAGGATGAGCATGTAGGGCACGCGGTCGATGCTGCGGGCCTCGCGGATCTTGTAGCCGATCTTCTCGTCGCGGTCGTCGCAGACCACGCGAATGCCGGCCTCCTCCAGCTTGGCGCACACCTCGTGGGCGTAGTCGCGGCTCTTCTCGGAAACCGGAAGCGCCTTGACCTGCACGGGAGCCAGCCAGGCGGGGAACTTGCCCGCAAAGTGCTCAATCAGAATACCGATGAAGCGCTCGATGGAGCCAAAGCACACGCGATGCAGCATGATGGGGCGCTTCTTGGTGCCGTCGGCGTCCACATACTCCAGATCAAAGTTGAGCGGCATCTGGAAGTCGAGCTGCACGGTACCGCACTGCCAGGTACGGCCGAGCGAGTCCTCAAGGTGGAAGTCGATCTTGGGGCCGTAGAAGGCGCCGTCGCCCTCGTTGACCTCGTAGTCCATGTGCAGCTGCTCCAGAGCGGTGCGCAGGCCTTCCTCGGCGCGAGCCCAGTCCTCGTCCGAACCCATGGAGTCCTCGGGGCGGGTGGAAAGCTCAACGTGGTACTTAAAGCCAAACTTCTGGTACACGGAGTCGATGAGGTTGACCACGCCCACGATCTCGTCGGTCAGCTGGTCGGGACGCACAAACAGGTGGGCGTCGTCCTGGTTAAAGCAGCGCACGCGGAACAGGCCGTGCAGGGCGCCGCGCAGCTCGTGGCGGTGCACCAGGCCAATCTCGCCGGCGCGGATGGGCAGCTCGCGGTAAGAATGCGGCTTGGAGGCGTACACCAGCACGCCGCCCGGGCAGTTCATGGGCTTAATGCAGTACTCTTCGTCGTCGATGACGGTGGAGTACATGTTGTCCTTGTAGTGGTCCCAGTGGCCCGAGGTCTTCCACAACTGCTTGTTCATGATGAGCGGCGTGGAGATCTCAACGTAGCCGGCCTTGTGGTGGATCTCGCGCCAGTAGTCCAGCAGCGTGTTCTTAAGGATCATGCCGTTGGGCAGGAAGAACGGGAAGCCGGGGGCCTCGTCGCGCATCATAAAGAGGTCCATCTCGCGGCCGATCTTGCGGTGGTCGCGTTTCTTGGCCTCCTCCAGCATGTGCATGTGCTCGTCGAGCTCTTCCTTGGTGGCAAAGGCGACGCCGTTGATGCGGGTGAGCATCTTGTTGTCCTTGTCGCCCTTCCAGTAAGCGCCCGAGACGCCGGTGAGCTTAAAGGCCTTGAGCGCCTTGGTGTAGCAGATGTGGGGGCCGACGCACATGTCGATGTAGTCGCCCTGCTGGTAGAAGGTGATGCGGGCGTCGTCGTCCAGGTCGCCGATGTGCTCGACCTTATACTTCTCGCCACGCTCCTCCATAAGGGCGATGGCCTCGGCACGGGGCTTCTCGAACACGGTAAACTTGAGGTTCTCCTTGACGATCTTTTTCATCTCGGACTCGATCGCAGGGAAGTCGTCCTCGCTGATCTTGACGCCCTCGGGCAGGTCGACGTCGTAGTAGAAGCCGTTGTCGGTCGCGGGGCCGTAGGCAAAGTCGGCCTCGGGATAGAGACGCTTGATGGCCTGCGCCATGATGTGCGCGGCAGAGTGGCGGATGACGTGCGTGACCTCGTCCTGCGGGAGCTCGGCCACCGAACCGTCATTGTAGAGTGCCTTCATGGGTATGTTTTCTCCTCTCGGATGCCTGATGCAAGTGCGTGCGATGCGCTCGGCGTTTTTGACTTGCATCATTATAGGCAGGTTGCCTTGGTATACAAGCGCCCGCCGCACCTTAATGGCACGGCGGGCGATTTTCTACGCATGCTTCATCGTGTGGGGGCGGGGCTGCGGGGCGTGCGTGCGGCGCGCGGTGCCCGTGGCTTGCGGCCGGCCCGGCGATGGATGCGTTACTGGATGCGAGTTCGGCAGTAGGGGCAGACCTTCCAGTGCGCGTCGAGCGGGCGATGGCAGCTGGGGCACACGTTACGAACCTGGGTGTCGCACACCGGGCACACGACAAAGTCCTTCTCGATGGGCGCGCCGCACTGCGGGCAGGTGCCGTACTGGGCAAGCTGGCGCTCGCGCAGGGCCATGTCCAGCTCCTGCTCCTCGCGGTCGGCCGCGTAGGAGTGCGGGCGCAGGACCAGATAAGCGATGAGGCCCACAAACGGGATGAGGGCGATGATGCCCCATGCCACGTAGGCGCTGGCGCCGCGGCGGCGAGCGTCGATGAACACATAGACGACCGACAGCACGTACAGGGCGATGATAAAGCCCACGAAGGCATAGATGACGCCCATAAGCTGCGGTGACATGAGCTCGTTGATGTATTTGGACATTGAGGTGTACCTTTCGGAATATTTACAGTCCGGTCAAGTTTACCACGGGGTTTGTTTATATGGGACCACGGCTGGGTACGGGGCTGGCGCGGACACAAACATCTCAATCTGTAACAGGTGGAAGCGGAATCCGGGTCTAGATGGTACAGATCGAGACGAACGGGTGTGCCGCCGGGCAAACGTCTCGATCTGTAACACGTAGGACCGTAATTCCCCTCTTACTGTTACAGACCAAGACGAACGGTGAGCCCTCCGTTAAATATCTCAATCTGTAACAACAACTCGGCAAAAACAGGTCTAACTGTTACAGATTTAGCCATTCGAAACCGACTGATAGGTTCATCTAAATCTGTAACATCTAGGCCCCAAAACGGTCCCTAGATGTTACAGATCGAGACAGAAGAATCTCCCCCCTAACTTTATATCTCAATCTGTAACAGGTGGGAGTGGAATCCGGGTCTAGATGTTACAGATCGAGACAAACGGATGACCCGCCAGACTAACGTCTCAATCTGTAACATCTGGAACCCAAATCCTCGTCTAACTGTTACAGGTCGAGACGAACGGTTGCCGTAGTCGTCGGCAGACGAGGTTGTCGACGTTGCCGAATCTCCCCTCGTCTGCCGTTGGCGGGTGTTGCGGGGCTGTTCGCCGCATTGCCGTCGCGCAGGCAGTGCGTACACCGTAGGATAGTCCTATTGACAGCCTGTCAACTCGTCTGGGAGGCACCGTGGCAGAAACGTTTGATATCGCGATTGTGGGCGCGGGCATCACGGGATGCGCCATCGCACGGCAACTCGCGCGGTTTGACCTGTCCATTTGCGTGGTCGAGGCGGCCAACGACATCGCGCTGGGGGCTTCGAAGGCCAACGGCGGCCTGGTGCACGCCGGCTACGATCCGGCACCGGGCACCGTAAAGGCGCAGGTCAACGCCCGCGGCTGCGAGCTGTATGGCACCTGGGCCCAGGAGCTAGGCTTTTTGTTCCGCCGCACCGGCTCGATGGTGCTGGGCTTTAACGACGAGGACCGTGCGCACCTGGAGAAGCTGCGCAGCAACGGCCTAGCCAACGGCGTGCCCGAGCTGTCGATTATCGGCCCCGAGCGCATCCACGAGCTGGAACCGCGTGCAAGTGCCAAAGCAACATGCGCGCTGTGGTGCCCCTCGACCGGTTTTGTCGATCCGTTTGAAGTGGCCATTGCCGCGCTGGAGAACGCCGTCGCCAACGGGGTGACATTTATGCGGTCTGCGCCAGTGGAGGCAATTGAAGTTGCCGACACGGACGACGGAGCCGCACGCTTTAAGCTGGTGACGCCTGCCAACGATGTGCGCTGCCGCTATCTAATCAACGCCGCGGGCAACGGCGCCGCGGACATCTCGCATATGGCGGGGGCCGAGGAGTTCCAGATGGTCTGGCGCCAGGGAAACATTGTGGTGCTGGACAAGGAGCCGCGTGCGCTCATGCCGCTCTACCCCGTGCCCACGCCGGTGTCCAAGGGCGTTATCGTCACGGGCACCGTGCACGGCAACACCGTGATCACTGCGACCGCTGCCGTGCGCGAGCCGGGCGACACGCAAACGTATGCAAGCGATGTGAACGCGCTGCTGACGGGAGCACGCAAGCTGGTGCCCGATCTGGACACGCGTCGCGTGGTGCGCGCGTTTGCCGGCGGGCGTCCGGTCATCAAGGGAACAAACGACTTCTTTATTGGGCAGTCCGCCGTGGTGCCGGGGCTGTTCCAGGCGGCAGGTATTCAGTCACCGGGCGTGGCGAGCGCGCCGGCCATCGCCGAGCGCATGGAGCACGTGATGCGCGAGGCGGGCGTTGCTTTGCGCGAGCGGGCCGATTGGAATCCGATTCGCCGCGCGCCGGACGACTTCGACCGTGCGCCGCTTGCGCGCAAGGAGGAGCTCATTGAGTCCGACCCCGCGTGGGGACAGATCGTCTGCCGCTGCGAGACGGTGCCCGAGGCCGAGATTGTTGCCGCGATTCGACGCCACCCGGGTGCGGTTTCGGTCGAGGGCGTCAAACGCCGCTGCCGCGCCGGCATGGGTCGGTGCCAGAGCGGCTTTTGCCAGAGCCGCATGGTGGCGATCCTAGCCCGCGAGCTGGGGTGTGACCCCAGCGAGGTGCTGCTGGAGGACACTGGCTCGTGGCTCGTTGAGGGACCTTTGAAGGGGGTGCGCTAGGATGGCGACGTTTGGTATACGCGACGGACGCGCGGAAGCGGGAGCCACGGAGGCGGTGCAGACGCAGGCGTTCGACGTCGTCGTTATCGGCGGCGGACCTGCCGGCATGGCGGCCGCACTTGCCGCGCACAAGGCCGGCGCGCGCGTGGCCATCGTGGAGCGCGAGCAACACTTGGGCGGCATCCTGCGCCAGTGCATTCACCCCGGCTTTGGCCTTTCGCACTTTAAGCAGGAGCTCACCGGCCCCGAGTATGCGCAGCGCTTTATCGACCAGGTGCGAGCGACCAACATTGCGCTGTTCTTGGACAGCATGGTGCTTGGGATTGATTCGGGCGAGTCCACGGAAGACGCCACACTCCACACCGTCACGCTCATGAATCCCTCCGGTATGCTGCAGCTCACCGGGCGTGCGGTCGTCCTTGCCATGGGCTGCCGCGAGCGCACCCGCAGCGAGATCAAGATTCCCGGCAGCCGACCCGCCGGCGTGTTTACGGCCGGCCTGGCGCAGCGATACATCAACATCGAGAACCTCAAACCCGGCTCGCGCGCCGTCATTTTGGGCTCGGGTGACATCGGGCTGATCATGGCGCGCCGCTGCACGCTCGAGGGGATTTCGGTCGAGGGCGTGTACGAGCTTATGCCGTACGCCAACGGCCTGCGCCGCAATGTGAAGAACTGCCTGGACGACTTTGGCATTCTGCTGCACCTGTCCACAACCGTCACGCGTGTGATCGGGCACGACCGCGTGGAGGCCGTCGAGGTAAGCCAGGTCGACGAGCATCTTGCACCCATTCCGGGTACTGAGCGCGTTGTTCCCTGCGACACGCTGCTGCTTTCGGTGGGCCTGATTCCCGAGAACGAGCTTTCGATTGCCGCGGGCGTGGAGCTGAACCCACGTACGCGCGGCGCCGTGGTGGACCAGAGCCTGCAAACGAGCGTGCCGGGCATCTTTGCCTGCGGCAACGTGCTGCACGTGCACGACCTGGCAGACAATGTGACGACCGAATCTGAGAGAGCCGGCGCGGCTGCGGCGGCGTGGGCGTTGGGGGCTGTCGGCACCGCGGCGGGAGTGGCGGACGCGAGTTGCGAGCTCACGGTCTCCCCCGCCGGCATTGCGGGTTACGCACTGCCGGGGCGCATTACGACTGTGGCACTCACCAAACTCAACTTCCGCGTACGCCGGCCGGTCGATGCCGCCCGCGTGCGCATTCTGGCAGGCGACGAGGAACTGTTTGCAGGCAAGGTCCGCCCGTTCAAACCGAGCGTTATGGAGAGTTTCCCGCTACCGGCGAAAGTCATCCAGCAAGCACTCGACCTAGGTGTTAGCGAGATTGTTCTGTCCGTCGACCCCGTTGAGGAGGCGTAGAGTCATGAGCACAAACGAGATCGAAACGCTGCAGTTCAACTGCACCACCTGCCCCTCCGAGTGCCTCCTGACTGTGGAGGTAAAGCGCGGCGCAGACGGCGCCGTGGCAGAGGTGCGCTCCGTAACCGGCAACAGCTGCCCGCGCGGCGATACGTTCGCGCATCAGGAGCTCACCTGCCCCATGCGCGTGCTCACCACCACCGTGGCCGTATCCGGCGGCGACGAGGCACTGCTGCCCGTGCGCACGTCCGAAGCCATCCCGCTGGAACTCCACGCCCAAGCCATGGACCTCATCCGCGGCCTGGTCATCGAAGCCCCCATCCGCATGGGCGACGTTGTGCTGGAGAACCTCCTCAACACCAACATCAACCTCATCGCCAGCATGGACATCGACCCAGCCTAAGCAGCTAATTTGGGACGGGGCTCTTTTAGCTACCCCGCAATCCACCCCGCCCCTCCTCAATTGCGGTGGAATAGTTCCTGATTTCCGCCAAAACCCCGGCATCCAGGAACTATTCCACCGCAACTATCTTTGGAATTGGTATTTAGCCTGTGCCTACTTTAGTGCCATTTCAAAACTATGCCGGATTACGGGGCTGATTCGGATACCCACATCCATACCGGCGATTTTCGATTTTTGATAAACCCTCTACCTGCGGTTTTAATTTCGCGATTTTTCCCATGATCAAGTAATACAGGTCCAGCCCCGTAATCCGCCATACTTTTGAAACCAGCCCATTTGGGACGGGACCATATTGACTACTTTTACCTATCAGCCCGCATGTTTGACGCATCTAAAATAGCCCCGTCCCAAATTGACTACCCTGGCATTGGGGATACCATGGTGGCAACCTAGCGAAAGGACGATGTATGGCACATGTCGATGATCAGCGCGTGGCGCGCGTGCTCGATGCGCTCGAGGCTCAGCACCCCGGCGCGCAGCTACTTGTGAACGACCCGTGGTCGATTTATTACCTGACCGGCTTTTATGCCGATATGTTCGAGCGTTTTTGCGGTGTGCTGCTCGCGCGCGGCAGCGAGCCCATGATCTTGGTCAACGCGCTGCATCAGCTGCCCGAGTATGACAATGCCCGCGTTGCCTACCACACCGATACCGACGTCGTGGCCGATGCCATCGCTCGCGAAATCGATCCGACCAAACCGCTCGGCATCGACACCGTCATGCGCTCCGGCTTTTTGATGCCGCTCATGGAGCGCCATGCTGCGAGTGAGTTTTTCCTGGGTGACTTTGCCGTCACCGCCGCGCGCACCCACAAGGATGCCGCCGAGCAGGAGCTCATGCGCGTGTCCTCAGCTGCTAACGACGCCGTGATGGCCGATGCCATCAAGCTCGTCCACGAGGGCGGGACGGAACGCGAGATTGCCGACCAGATGCTCGGCTTGTATCGCAAGCACGGCTGCGAGGGCTTTAGCTTTCCGCCCATCGTGAGCTTTGGCGCCAACGCCGGCGACCCGCATCACGAACCCGACGACACCGCGCTCAAGCGCGGCGACGTGGTGCTGTTCGACATTGGCGGACGCCGCTGCAACTACTGCTCGGACATGACGCGTACGTTCTTTTGGGGCGAGCCGAACGAGGAGACGGCGCGCATCTACGATATCGTGCGCCGCGCCAACGAGGCCGCCGAGGCTCTCATCGCACCGGGCGTGCGCATGTGCGACCTGGACCGTGCCGCACGCGACGTGATTGAGGATGCGGGCTACGGGCGGTACTTTACGCACCGCCTGGGACATTCGATTGGCCTGCAGGATCACGAGCCTGGCGACGTCTCGCTCGTCAACGAGCAGGTTGTCGAGCCGGGCATGACGTTTTCCATCGAGCCGGGCATCTACCTCCCCGGCCACACCGGCGTCCGCATCGAGGACTTGGCCCTGGTGACCGAGACCGGCGTCGAGATTCTCAACGCCTACCCCCACGATCCGGTCCGCCTAGACTAGGCAATGCGGCAAAGGGACAGCCCCTTTGCCGCATCCCACCAAAACCGCGCCACAAAAACGGGCTATCTACTACGTTTAACCCGCATGGGTCGACCATGCGGGTCTTTTTTGAAAACCAGTAAGCCGTCTACCTACGGTTTTCATTTCGCGATGTTCCGTGTGCTCGAGGGTAGTCGGTAAAACGTAGTAGATAGGCCCATTTCATGGCAAGCAGGTCAACTCGGGGCACAGGATAGCTATTTGGAACGGGCTAGCGGAGCAGGCCGGCTACTTCGCCGGCTAGGGTGATGGTGCCGGCGGCAACGAAAGGCTCGTCTGCGGCATCGAGGGCCGCGAGGGCCTCGGGCACGCTGGGATACACACCCGCCAGCTTGTCGGCGTCCACCAGGGCAGCAAGCTCCCCAGCCGGCAGGGCGCGGTCGGAATCGGTCTGGGTAACGACCACGCGCGGGAAGGCCGGAATCAGCACGTCGACGATGCCCGCCACGTCCTTGTCGGCCAGCGCAGCGCACAGCAGCGTGGGGCGATTCTCCACGCACGGATCGATCTCGTCCAGCGCGCTCACAAAGTTCTCGCAGCTCTGAGGGTTATGGCAGGCATCAATCAGCTTGAGCGGATCGGTCCCCAACACGTCAAAACGACCCGGTGTGGGGCAACCCATAAGCGAAGCATCCAGTGCCTCGTGGTCGAGCTCACGACCCAGATACCCCTCGCAAAGCATAATCGCGCACGCTGCATTCTGCGGCTGATATGCCGGCTTAACCATGCCCGTCGTATAGATCGCACGCGGCGTGGTGCAGCTAAACTCAACCGTGTCGCCCACATGCGCAGGCACCTTAGTCGTGGCGTGGCTCACCACGAGCGGCACGACGCCGCACGCGCGGCAACGGGCATCCATCACGCGCTGAACGCTCGCCTCGTGCGTGCCCTCGCCCAAAACAACCAAGCGCCCGGGTTTGATAACCGCAGCCTTCTCCCCCGCAATGGCCTCGAGCGTGTCGCCCAAAATGCGCGTATGGTCGAGCCCAATGCCCGTAATGGCAACGGCGACGGGATCGGTCGCGCTTGTGGCGTCCCAACGCCCGCCCATGCCAACCTCGAGCACGGCAACATCCACCGCGGCCTCGGCAAACACGACAAGTGCGGCAGCCGTCAGCAGGTCAAACGGCGTGATGGAATAGGCGCGCTCCCCCGCCGCCACACGGCGCGCATTCACGCGATGTCCCGCCTCAACAGCGGCAGAAACGCCACGGGCAAACGCCTCATCGCTCACGACGCGCCCGTCAACCTCCATGCGCTCGGGATAGCGAACCAGCTGCGGCGACGTATACAGCGCGGTCTTGAGCCCCTCACCACGAAGAATGGCAGCCGAAAAACGCGTAGTCGAAGTCTTGCCATTGGTACCGGCAACCTGAATGCAATCAAAATACTCATCCGGACGCCCCACCTCATCGAGCATATCGACAACCGTCTCGAGCAGAGGACCAGCATCCCCAGAAATCCGCCCCGTATCGGCAGCCAGCCCAACAGCCTCATCAAACGAAAGCAACTCAAACGAGAAAGGAACGACATACGACCCAGAACGCTTAGCCATAACCCAAAGTCTCCAATTACAGAAAAAGAGGCCCATCAAAAAGAATGAGCCCCTCGCGTTGACAATATCAGCCTTTACCCGCTTGCAGCAAGATCAAGGCCACAACCCAGTGGCCCTAACTAGCCAGATGCAAACAACCACGTAACCGCACTAGGAGCGGCCCGATGCTTTGCTCGCCGCAAGTTCCGCACGCAAAGGACAGCACTTAATGTGCTGTCCGTCTTGCGCAGGACTGTCCGCAGCGGAGAGCAAAGCATCGGGACGCGTCCCCGAGCAAACCTTACGAGAAGTCAGCAACCTGAGCAGTCAGCGCCGCCAGGATCTCCTTGAGCTCAGCTGCACGGTCCCTCTTCTTCTGGACCACCGCAGGCGCGGCCTTGGCCACAAAGCCCTCGTTGGCGAGCGTCTTCTCGCAGCCAGCGAGCTCCTTCTGGGCCGCGGCGATCTCCTTCTCCAGGCGTGCCTTCTCGGCCGAAAGGTCGACCTTGCCCTCGAGCACCACAAAGGCCTCGACGCCGCTGTCGACCACGGCAATGCTCGCGGCCGGCTTCTCAACGTCGGTACCCATGACCAGCGAAGCAGTGTTGGCCAGCGGCTCGATGGTCGAGCGCAGGCTCTCGAGCTTCTCGATATCCTCGGCACCGGCACGCACGACCACGTCGAGCTCGGCCTTGGGGCTCAAGCGGTAACGCGAACGCGTGGCGCGGGCGGCGGAAACGACGGCGCGGCACAGCTCAAACGCGCGCTCGGCGTCCTCGTCAACATACTTGGCGTAGTCGGCGGGCTCGGGCCACTTGGCGATCATGAGCGCCTCGGCACGGTCAACGTTGCCCTCGGCGTCCAGATCGAGCACGCTCGCCGGCATGTTGTCCCAGATCTCCTCGGTGACAAACGGCATGAGCGGGTGCATCAGGCGAATGGAGGTGTCGAGCACAAAGATCAGGTTGCGCTGGGCCTGCAGACGGCCTTCGCCCTTCAGGCGGGCCTTGGTGACCTCGACGTACCAGTCGCAGACCTCGTTCCAGAAGAACTGCTGCACGCCGCGGGCCATGTCGCCAAAGGTGTAGTTCTCAATACCCTCGGTGACCATCTTCACGGCCTTGGCCAGGCGGCTGAACATCCAGGCGTCGGCCGGCGTCTCAACGACGGGCTCGCCGGGCGTGTAGCCCTCCATGTTCATAAGCAGGAAGCGGCTGGCGTTCCAGATCTTGGTCACAAACGACTTGGCCTGGTCGGTACGCGGGCTGTCGATGAGCTTCTTGGTCTTCTTGTCGATGTTCGCATCGAACTTGACGTCCTGGTTGTTGGTGCACAGTGTGAGCAGGTTGTAGCGCATGGCATCGGCGCCGTACATGCCAATGAGGTCCATGGGGTCAACGCCGTTGCCCTTGGACTTAGACATGCGGCTGCCGTCCTTGGCAAGGATCGTCGGGTAGATGACGACGTCCTTAAACGGAACCTCGTCCAGGAAGTACAGCGAGCACATGACCATACGGGCGACCCACAGCGCGATGATGTCGCGCGCGGTGACGAGCGCCGTCGTGGGGTGATGTCCCTCGAGCAGCTCCGGCTTTTGCGGCCAGCCCTGCGTGGCGAAGGTCCACAGCTGCGAGCTGAACCAGGTGTCCAGCACGTTCTCGTCCTGATGCACGTGATGGCCGCCGCACTTGGGGCACACGTCGGTGTCCTCGGTAAGAGCATCCTCCCAGCCGCAGTCCTCGCAGTAGAACACGGGAATGCGGTGGCCCCACCACAGCTGACGGCTAATGCACCAGTCCTTGAGGTTCTCCATCCAGGTGGTGTAGGTCTGCGTCCAGCGCGCGGGGTGGAAGGT
>CATYDM010000049.1 GCA_958405195.1 uncultured Collinsella sp. | reverse complement strand
AGCCGCCGCATTGTAGAGTATGCCTTTGAGTACGCCCGCCGCTGCGGCCGCAAACAGGTGACCGCCGTGCACAAGGCCAACATCATGAAGGCGACCGACGGCCTGTTCCTGCGCGTGGCGCGCGAGGTGGCCGCGGGCTATCCCGACATCGAGTTCAACGACAAGATCGTCGACGCCACCTGCATGGGCCTGGTCCAGAACCCCAATGACTTCGATGTCCTAGTGCTGCCCAACTTGTACGGCGACATCGTGAGCGACCTGTGCGCCGGCCTGGTGGGCGGCTTAGGCATGGCCCCCGGCTCCAACATCGGTGCCGACTGCGCCATCTTTGAGGCAACGCATGGCTCCGCGCCCGATATCGCTGGCCAGGATATCGCCAACCCCACGGCCGAGATTCTGTCTGCGGCTATGATGCTCGATCATCTGGGCGAGAACGATGCGGCCAACCGCATTCGCGCCGCCGTTTCTGCCACGCTCGACGAGGGCGAGCAGGTTACCGGTGACGTGCGTCGTGCCCAGACCGGTTCCGTTGAGGGCGCCGTGGGCACGCAGGCCTTCGCCGATGCCGTTATCGCGCACCTGGTCTAAGGTATGCACGCTGCAAACGCCTAAATAGTACTTAAGTGTTTGCGTATAACCTAAGAATCAATACGCCCGGCGCTCCGTCGGGCGTATTCTATTGAGGACTATGTTTCCTAACAAGGAGTAACTGATATGGGTCTGATTCAAAAGAAGGACGAGAAGGACGAGATCGACGGCATTCAGATCATCGAGCGCGGCGAAGGCCCCGACGGTGATGAGGACGAGAAGATCGACCTGGTCGCCGGCACGTCTGCCGAGCACATTGCTGCCGACACGACGGCCGAGGAGGAGGATGCTCGCCTGGAGGCAAAGATCGCCGCGGACGCCGCCGACGAGAACCTCATGCCCGAGGAGCAGGACGAGGACGACTCCGATGCGGACGACCATGCATCCAAGCACAAGAAGACGATGATTGCCGCCTTCGTGGTTGCAGTCGTGATCGCTGCGGTGGTCGGCTTCTTTATTGGCAATGGCGGCTTTGGCGGCAAGGGTGTCGGTTCGGCGACCCTGACCGAGGACCAGCTCGATTCGACCGTGGCAAGCTATAGCTACAACGGCAAGAAGAGCGACATCACCGCGCGCGAGGCTATCGAGAGCCAGTACAGCCTCGACACCGTCAAGGATAGCGACGGCAAGTACACCGCTCCGTCTGCCGACGTTATCCTGTCCTACGTGCGCAACCAGATTCTGCTGGACGCTGCCGAGGACGAGGGCATTACCGTCTCTTCCAAGGAAATGAAGCAGTACGCCGAGGACTCTATCGGCACTTCGGACTACAAGACCATGGCCACGCAGTATGGCGTGTCCAAGGACCAGGCCAAGCAGATTGTTCGTCAGTCCGCGACGCTGCAGAAGCTCTATAAGAAGAAGGTGGGCGATAGCTCCGCAAGCATGCCGACCGCCCCGACCGAGCCTGCTGACGGCAACGAGGAGACCGCGAGCAAGGACTACGCCGATTACATCATCAACCTTGCCGGCGATGAGTGGGATAGCTCAAAGGGCACTTGGAAGGATGCCGACAGCACCTACGCTAAGGCGTTCGCCGACGATACCTTTACTGCCGATAGCGCTACCTATAAGCAGGCCATGACCGCCTACTACACTGCTTATCAGCAGTATTCCTCGCAGGCTTCGAGCGCCAGCTCCAAGTGGACCGAGTATGCTAACGGTCTCTACGCCAAGGCCAACATCAGCATCTACGGCCTGTTTGCGTAAGATCTGCCTGCACTACTGCGCGCTAACCGATCTACCTGATTAAGCCCGCTAGAACGACAACGTTCTAGCGGGCATTTTGTTACCGAAAGCACTAGGATAGGACTTGCGCCCGCGCAAGTGCTTCATCGGGTCTCCCCAATTCATCTAGGAAAATGGCTGCAAACGATTGCAAATCTCCGGTGAACGGTCGAAAACTACCGTTCACCGATAATTTCTAACCTGGTTCTAACTGGTATTAAGTCAAAAAGACCAATTCACAAATCTTCACAATGACCTGCAATTTTTCTACACGTTATTTTTAAACACCCTGCGTTGTTTAGACACAAAGAAAGTCCCAATCTTCTGTCAAATCATTTCGAAACGGTTTCAAAACCGCAGGTAGAAGTATTAACGAGCGGTAAACGGTCGATTTTTCGCCGTGAGCGGTGCAAAAACGTTTTACTGTGTGAATCAGCGAAAGCGACCTCTTCTGGGGTGATATAGTGGCAACAACACGTCACGTGGTTACTACCAGTTGAGAGACCACTGGTCTTCAATGAACGCTTTCCAAGAAGCTTTAAGGGCACCCGCCCGCTGGCTTCCGAACAACATCGGACTCAGATCGTACACACCTTCGGAAGGGAAATTTGAATGGTTGGCTTTATTCTTACCGGTCATGGACAGTTCGCACCCGGCCTCGCTAGCGCTATCGCTATGGTTGCCGGCGACCAGCCCGCTTTTACCGTCGTTCCGTTTGAGGGCGACCAGGCTGCTTCCTACGGTGAGGATCTCCGCGCCGCTATTACCGCCATGCGCGAGGAGTGCGATGGCGTGCTCGTCTTTACCGACCTGCTCGGCGGCACCCCGTTCAACCAGTCGATGATGATTGCCCAGGATGTCGACAACGTCGAGATTCTGACCGGCACCAACCTTCCCATGGTTATTGAGCTTCTGTTCCTCCGCGGCAACGCCACGCTCGCCGAGCTTGGCGAGCAGGCCGTGACCGTTGGCCAGACGGGCATCACCGCCCAGACGGTCGCATCCGTCTCTGGTGCCGAGGAAGAGGATATCTTCGGCGACGAGGACGGCATCTAATGGCCGACTTCGGAGCTAGCGTCCTGAGCTCCTCGGTCGCTCTCTTAGGTCTTCTTGCCATCATGGGTGTGATTTACACCATTTGGTCTCAGATCAACATGAAAAAGAAGCAGAAGTACTTCAAGGAGCTGCACACCGAGCTCAAGCCGGGGCAGGAGGTTCTTTTCGCCGGCGGTATCTACGGAACCGTCAAGGGCATCGAAGGCGAGAAGGTCCAGATTAAAGTTCGATCCGGTGCCGTTGTAGATGTCTCGCGTTACGCGATTCAGGAGATCAAGTAACTGTCGTCAGCAATCAACGAAAGGAAGCTGATCAACATGGCAGAACCCAACATTCTTCTTACCCGCATCGATAACCGACTGGTTCATGGTCAGGTCGCTACCCAGTGGAACTCCACCCTGGGTTCCAACCTTATCCTCGTCGCCAACGACGATGTGTCGACCAACACCATGCGCCAGAACCTCATGAAGATGGCCGCTCCCGCCGGCGTCGCTACGCGTTTCTTCTCCCTGCAGAAGACCATCGACGTCATCGGTAAGGCGAGCCCGCGCCAGAAGATCTTCATCGTGGCCGAAACACCGGAAGACGTGCTTACGCTCGTCAAGGGCGGTGTGCCTATAAAGAAGGTAAACATCGGCAACATGCACATGTCGGAAGGAAAGCGCCAAGTCGCCACCTCCGTCGCAGTTAACGACGAGGATGTCGCTGCGTTTAAAGAGCTGCAGGAATTGGGGGTGGAGTTGGAGATCAGGCGCGTTCCGAGCACGCCTGTTGAGGACACGAGCAAGCTCTTCTCGTAGTCTTCGTGATCCACGTTGTCAGGAATGAAACCCTGACGTTCTGTACGTGAAATCCAAAGTGCGTACATACATTTTGAAAGGAGGAGCAAGATGGAATACTCGATCATCCAGGTCGCTCTGGTCTTCATCGTCACGTTCGTCGCGGCAATCGACCAGTTCAACTTCCTCGAGTCTCTCTATCAGCCCATCGTCACCGGCGCCGTCATCGGTCTTATCCTTGGCGACCTCAACACCGGTCTTCTCGTGGGTGGTACTTATCAGCTCATGACGATCGGCAACATGCCGATCGGAGGCGCTCAGCCGCCTAACGCCGTCATCGGCGGCATCATGGCAGCCATTCTCGCTATCGCTACGGGCCTCGAGCCCAACGCGGCAGTCGGCCTTGCCATTCCGTTCGCTCTGCTTGGTCAGCTCGGCGTTACCCTGGTCTTCACGCTTATGTCGCCGCTCATGTCCTCTGCGGACAACATGGCTCACAACGCTGACACCAAGGGTATCGAGCGTCTGAACTACTTCGCCATGGCTCTGCTCGGCCTGATCTTCGCTGTCGTCGTCACCCTGTTCTTCATCGCTGGCGCCACCATCGGTCAGACCATCGCTTCCGCCATCCCGACTTGGCTGCAGACCGGTCTCTCCGCTGCGGGCGGCATGATGCGCTTCGTCGGCTTCGCCGTCCTGCTCAAGGTTATGATGAACCGCGATATGTGGGGCTTCTTCCTCATGGGCTTCGGCCTCGCGCTCATCACCGTTGCCAACGAATCTCTGGCAACCCCTGCTCTGCTCATCCTCGCTCTCATCGGCTTCGGCATCGCTTTCTGGGACTTCCAGCAGCAGACCGAGCTGAAGGGTGCAGCTGTTTCTGACGGAGGTGACTTCGAAGATGGCATCTAATGAGTATGTGATCCCGGAGCACTACGAGGATCTCACTCCTGCTCCGCAGCTCGACCAGAAGACCCTCAACAAGATGGCTTGGCGCTCCTGCTTCCTGCAGGCATCGTTCAACTACGAGCGTATGCAGGCCGCTGGCTGGCTCTACTCCATCATCCCCGGTCTGGAGAAGATCCACACCAACAAGAACGACCTCGCGGCTTCCATGAGCCACAACCTGGAGTTCTTCAACACCCACCCGTTCCTTGTCACCTTTGTTATGGGTATCGTGCTTTCGCTCGAGCAGAACAAGGTTGACATCCCCACGATCCGCGCCGTCCGCGTCGCCGCAATGGGCCCGCTCGGCGGTATCGGTGACGCCCTGTTCTGGCTGACGCTCGTGCCTATCACGGCCGGCATCACCTCCAACATGGCCATCAACGGCAACGCCGCTGCGCCGATCATCTTCCTGGTGATCTTCAACGCCGTCCAGTTCGCTCTGCGCTTCTGGCTCATGAACTGGTCCTACAAGCTTGGCACCAGCGCTATTGACGCTCTGACCGCCAACATGCAGGCCTTCACGCGTGCCGCTTCCATCATGGGCGTCTTCGTCGTCGGTTGCCTGGTCGTCACCATGGGTGGCACCCAGATCAACCTCCAGATCCCCAACGGCACCACCCGTGGCCTCTCCGCTACTACCGTGATCGTCTCCGAGAAGGAGGCCGAGAACTTCACCGGTATGGAGGGCATCGATACCGAGACCGCTGAGGCCGGTACCATTGCCATGACCGATGCTGACGGCAACGCCCTTACCGCCACCGATGCCGACGGCAACGCTGTCGAGTGCGGTGTCACCGATCTGGGCAACGGCATGGAGTCCGTCACCTACGGTACCGTCACCGAGGATCCGGTCAACTTCTCCGTTGCCGACACCCTCAACACCATCGTCCCCAAGCTCGTCCCGCTTATGCTTACGCTGCTGCTGTACTACATGTTCGCTAAGCACAGCTGGACCCCGACCAAGGGCATTCTGCTGCTCTTCGTCCTGGGCATCCTGGGCGCTGGCCCGCTTGGTCTCTGGCCGAGCATCTGGTAAGGCTCTAGCTTGAGGGGTGTGTCCCTACGCGGCTCACACCCCGACCCCTTAAGCCATGTGTATGTTAAAAGCCGCGTGCTCGAAAGAGCGCGCGGCTTTTGTTTTCTTGATGATTCGGGTGTTGCAGGCCGATAATGCTTAACACCCTAGGTAGTAGCCGAGTTTGAGAAAATGGGAGGATAGGATGGCGATCGGAGCGCGTAAGCAACCGCTGTACGATCAGCTGGTCGATATTCTGACCGAAAAGATTGACCATGAATATCGCGCCGGTGACATGATTCCTTCCGAGCGCGAACTTTCGGAGCGCTATGGTCTCTCGCGCACTACGGTACGCCTGGCTCTGCAGGAACTGGAGCGTTTAGGACTGGTGGTTCGGCAGCACGGTCGCGGTACCTTTGTGACCGACCGTTCGGCAAAGGCAACCAATCTTATGCAGTCCTACAGCTTTACCGAGCAGATGCGCGCGATGGGGCGCGACCCCGAGACCACGATTCTCGAGTTTTGCGAGATGGAGGCCGATAAGAATCTGGCCGAGCATATGGGATTGCGTATCGGTGATCGCATTTTTAAGCTCAAGCGCCTTCGTTCTGCCGATAACATGCCCATGATGGTCGAACGCAGCTATCTACCGGTTCGTCAATTTCTGTCCCTAAAGCGACCGCTGCTGGAGCGTAAGCCGCTTTACGATGTGATTGAGCAAGACTTTCAGCAAAAGATACGCGTGGCCGAAGAGGAGTTCTATGCGAGCATAGCCCGTCCCACCGATGCCCACCTTTTGGGAATTGTCGAGGGCTCGCCTGTGCTCGATTTGGTCAGGACTACGTATAACGAGTCAAACGAGGTTGTGGAGTATACGCTCTCGGTTGCTCGTGCCGATCAGTTTAAATACAAGGTTTACCACCAGCGTAGCGACTAGTGTTCGCATCGTTTCCATATGATGATTCTTTGCATTTAACTGGTTACTACCAGATAACCAACCGAAGTGTATAATTGCACGTCAGAGGATTACTTCTAGAGAGAGGTATTAGAAATGTTCGAGAAGAGTGTCGAGGAGCTCACCGAGCTCGGCGCCCAGATCACCACGGCCGAGATTGCTCAGCAGCCCGAGCTTTGGCGTGATACGCTCAACATCTATCGCGAGAACAAGGAGGCCATCGAGGCCTTTCTGGCCGAGGCTCGCGCTATGGGCGAGGGCCGTCTGTCCGTTGTCTTCACCGGTGCCGGTACGTCCGACTATGTTGGCGATACCTGCGCCCCGTACCTGCGTCACGCTGGCAACACTGATCTCTACGACTTTAAGCCCATCGCCACGACCGACATTGTGAGCGCCCCGCGCGACTTCCTGCGCGCCGAGGATCCCACGCTCGTGGTTTCCTTTGCCCGCTCTGGCAACAGCCCCGAGAGCCTTGCCGCCGTTGCCGTTGCCAAGGAGCTCGTCCACAACGTCAAGTTCCTCAACATCACCTGCGCTCCCGAGGGCAAGCTCGCCGTCGAGTCCGCTGATGACCCCAATGCGCTGACGCTGCTCATCCCGCGCGCCAACGACAAGGGCTTCGCCATGACCGGTTCTTACACCTGCATGACCCTGCTCTCTACCCTCATCTTTGACGAGGCTTCCGACGAGCAGAAGGCCGAGTGGGTCGAGACCATCGCCAAGATGGGCGAGGAGGTCATCGCTCGTGAGCCCGAGGTCGCCGATTACCTGGCTGGCGACTTCAACCGCGTGACCTACTTGGGTTCCGGCTCCTTCGGTGGCCTTGCCCAGGAGAGCCAGCTCAAGATTCTCGAGCTCGCTCACGGTCTGGTCGCTACTTCCTACGACACCTCCATGGGCTATCGTCACGGACCTAAGTCCTTCGTTGACGATAAGACGCTCGTCTTCGTATTCGTGAACAACGACGCCTACACCCGTCAGTACGACATCGACATCCTCAACGAGATCGGTGGCGACAAGATCGCTCAGCATACCGTTGCTGTTCAGCAGGATGGCGCTACTGTCTACGAGGGTGAGTCCTTCACCTTTAAGGGCTATGAGGCGCTCCCCGAGGGTTACCTCGCCCTGCCGTTCGTGGTGTTTGCCCAGGCCATCAGCCTGCTCAACTCCGTGCGCGTGGGCAACACGCCCGATACGCCGAGCCCCACCGGCACGGTCAACCGCGTGGTTAAGGGTGTGACGATTCACCCCTTCACCGCTTAATCGCGTCCCCCTGTAAGGGCGCCCGTCCGCTCATAACGGCGGGCGGGCGCTTTTTGTTTTACGTGAGCTGGGTATAAGCATCACCACAGTCAACTGCTTTAGAAGCAAGGAGTGCATATGAGCACGTACGCAATTAAGGCTGACAAGTTCTTCTTGCCGGCAGGCCCGCAACTGGGCGGCTATCTTATGGTCGAGGATGGCGTCTTTGGCGCCTGGCAGGCCGACGAGCCCTCTTGCGAGATTAAGGACTACACAGGATCCTGGATCGCACCGGGTATGGTTGATACCCACATCCATGGCTTCTACAACCACTCAACTACCGATAACGATCCCGAGGGTATCGATATCAGCTCGACCGAGCTCGCCCGTCGCGGTACCACCAGCTGGCTTCCCACGACGTTCACCGATGGCGTCGAGCAGATCAAGGACGCCTGCGCCGCCATCGCTCAGGCGGACGAGGGTCGCGGCCCCGACTTCTGCGGTGCTCGCATTCAGGGCATCTACCTGGAGGGCCCCTTCTTTACCATGAAGCACGTGGGCGCGCAGAACCCCGCTTATCTTATCGATCCCTCCGAGGAGGTCTTCGATCAGTGGCAGGAGGCTGCGGGCGGTCGCATCGTTAAGAGCGCCATGGCCGCCGAGCGCGATGGTGCCGCTGCTTATGCGGCTGCTCTGAACGCCAAGGGCGTGGTGACCAGCATCGGTCACTCCGACGCCACCTACGATGAGTGCATCGCCGCCATCAACGCCGGTGCCAGCTGCTTTACGCATACCTATAACGGCCAGCGCGGGCTGCATCACCGTGAGCCCGGCGTCGTGGGTGCTGCCATGTCCACGCCCGAGACCTACGCCGAGATCATCTGTGACGGCAAGCACGTAAACCCTGCCGCTATCAAGGCGCTGCTGCAGGCAAAGGGCTGGCAGCACACGGTGCTCATCACTGACTGCCTGGGTTGCGGCGGTATGCCCGAGGGCAGCTACACCAGTGGTGGCATGGACGTCATCATGAAGGACAACCTGTGCTGGCTCGCCGACGGCAAGAGCATTGCCGGCTCGGTGCTCACGCTTGCCCAGGGCGTCAAGAACATTGTCGACTGGGGCATTGCCAGCGCCGATATTGCCATTCGCATGGCAACCGAGGTGCCGGCTCGCTCCGCGCACATCGAGGATAAGTGCGGCAGCATTATGCCGGGTCGCGATGCCGACTTTGTCGTGTTCGACCACGAGCTCACCCTCGTCGAGACGTATGTTGGTGGCCAGAGCGTCGGCAACGCCTTTACCGAGTAACGATAGAAAAAGACGGCGGGCCCGAATCTGCTCGGACCCGCCGTATGGGTTAAACGCTCAAAAGCACCTTCACAGTTGCAGCTTGTTAGCGATCTTCTTTGCTGTGCGCTTGACGCCGGCCACCAGGCCTCCCGCAGGATGCTCCTTTTCGTAGGCTAGACGCTTCTCGCGCTTGGCGTATTCTTCGACGATGATGTCGCCATACTCGTCTTCGATCTTGTCGAAGAAGTCGACAGCGCCCTTAATTTCCTCAGCGGTCGGGTGTCCCTTTTGGACACCGCCGGTGAGTTTGAACGGCCCCCACGTATCAAAGCCGGGGCAGCCGTAGACACCCATGAAGATGGCCTGCCTCATGCGGCAGATGCCATCGATATCCTTGCCGTACCACTTGTTTTTGCCGCCATAGGTCATAAGGCCAAATACCTTGTCCTGCGGCTGCAGCACGTTAGTGAGCACGCGTGCCATGTCCTTGTCGATTTCGGAGTAATAGATGCCCGTGGCGACACCGATTAGATGATATTCGTGCAGGTTGGGGTACTCGTTTTTACCGAGCGACTTCACGTCGAGGGTATCGATCTCGGGGTGCGCCTCGACGATGGCGTCCACGAGCTTTTTCGTATTGCCGTGATGGCGCGAGGCGTAGAGGATGATGGTTCGCATAAGAAGGCCTTTCAGCTGTAATTGCATCAATGTCTGTATGGTACCCCGTTGCATGGCTAGGATACCGGACGCATCGATGAACGTGCGGGTTTGTCCTTTGGTTAGGGCCGAGACGGGTTCTTGCGAGCAAAAAGCAGTTGTTCGAAAGGATGGGCAATGGAATACGCTCTCTCCAACGATTCGATTTCTATTAAGGTTTCCACGGCTGGCGGTTCGTTTACCTCGATCGAGGCTGACGGTCGCGAGTATTTGTGGCAGGGTGACCCCGCCGTCTGGTCCGGTCAGGCGCCGGTCTGCTTCCCGATTTGCGGAGGCCTGCGCGATGGCAGCGCCATGACGTTCGCTGGGCATCATGTGAAGCTCGCTCGCCACGGGTTTGCGCGCAAACAGGAGTGGAAGCTGCTGAGCCAAGGCGAGAACGAGCTGGCGATGTGCCTTGCTTCGGAGGATAACGCCGCGCTGCTGAGCGATTATCCGTACCCGTTTAAGCTTGTCGCCCGCTATACGCTCGAGGATGCCGCCGTGCGTGTCTCCTATGAGGTTACCAACGAGGGCACCGAGGACATGCCGTTCTTTATCGGTGGGCACCCCGGCTTTAGGTGTCCGCTCGATGAGGGCGAGGCTTATACGGACTACGAACTGCGCTTTGAGAAAGACGAGGCTGCGGAGCTTTGCACCGCTGTCCCTTCGACTGGCTTGATTGACGTGGACAAGCGCTCCAAGAACCCCATGGTGGGAAAGACGCTGCCCCTGTCGCACGAGCTCTTCGATTTTGCGGAGACCATCTTTGACGTGCTCGAGAGCCGTCAGGTCACGCTTTCCAAGAAGGGCGAGGACAAGGGCGTTCGCCTGAGCTTTGAGGGCTTTCCGTATCTCATCGTGTGGAGTAAGCCCGAGGGCGATTTTGTGGCAGTTGAACCCTGGGGCGGCCTTTCGACCTGCTCCGATGAGGGCGACGTGCTTGAGCATAAGCGCGGCTGCCTTGTCGCTAAGCCCAAAGAAACCATCGTTCGCTCGTTCACGATTGAGATTCTGTAATTCCGTTTTGTCGACTCGTATCGCGAGGCACAAGGAGCCTGCGAGATAAGGAGCTAAAAATGATCCTCACCGTTACGATGAACCCGTCTGTCGATACGCGCTATCAGCTCGATGAGCTCGTTATCGATGACGTCAACCGCGTGACGCCCGAAAAGACCGCCGGCGGCAAGGGTCTTAACGTGGCCCGTGTCCTGGGTCAGCTGGGCGACGACGTTGTGGCAACCGGCCTGCTTGGTGGTCATATGGGCGCCTATATGGCGGAGCTCATGGATGCCAACGGTATCAAGAACGATTTTGTGCCCATCAAGGGCGAGACCCGTATCTGCCTCAACATCCTTCACGCCGGCAACCAGACCGAGCTGCTCGAGAGCGGCCCGACGATTGCCCCCGAGGAGCTCGATGCCTTTACCGCCAAGTTCGCCGAGCTTGCGGGCAAGGCCGATGTCGTCACCATCTCGGGTTCGCTGCCCCGCGGCGTCGAGGCGGACTACTATGCCAAGATCACGGCTATTGCCGAGAACGCCGGCGCCAAGGTGCTGCTCGATACCTCGGGCGCATCGCTCGAGGCTGCGCTCAAGTCCGAGGTCAAGCCCGAGCTGGTTAAGCCTAACCTGACCGAGATCAACGGCCTTTTGGGCACGAGTTTTACCACCGACGATGTGGACGAGCTCCGCGCCGCGCTCGCCTCTGATGCCCGCTTCTCCGATATCCCCTGGGTCGTCGTGTCCATGGGTGCTGCCGGCTCCGTTGGCTTCCACAACGGCCGTGCATTCCGCGCCAAGACGCCCGATATCCCCGCCGTTAACGCCACGGGATCCGGTGACTCCACGATCGCGGGCTTCGCGCATGCCATCGCTGCAGGCGCAGACGACGAGACGGTGCTGCGTACCGCCAACACCTGCGGCAAGCTCAACGCCATGGACCCCATGACCGGACACTTGGTTATGGATCGTTGGGACGAGGTCTACAACGGCGTTGTCGTGACCGAGCTGTAAGAGCTTGGGCGTCGGCCCCGGCATCGGTTGCTTGCTTGTGGTTAGAGCCGATGACAAGTGCGGTAGCATTATGCCGGGGCGCGACGCCGGCTTTGTCGTGTTCAATCCCGACCTTAGCCTGGTCGAGACGTATGTGGGCGGCAACAGCGTCGGTAACGCGTTTGCCGAGTAGCCGCCAAAGAAACGATCCGAGAGGGGATTTAGATGATTTACGGTGCACTGGGCGATATCGAGGAATACCGCGGAATGCTCAAGGGCCTCGACGTGCTGATTGACTGGCTCGAGGAGAACGACCCGGCACAGCTCGAGGTCGGCAGCCATCCGATTCTGGGCGACAAGGTCTTTGCGAACGTCATGGCTCCCACGACGCGTCCCGAGGCCGAGGCTCACTATGAGACGCATCAGCGCTATCACGACCTGCAGATTGACGTCGAGGGTCGCGAGGCCTTTAAGGTCGCTACGGGTAGCCTGACGCTGGTCCAGGAGTTTGACGAGAAGGACGACTACGATTTGGTCGATTCCGACGCTTCGATCGCCGGCGATCTTGCCGACGACAAGTTCGCGTTGTTCGTTGCCGGCGAGCCTCACATGCCCACGCTCGAGTTCCCGGGCGATGGCGCACAGCCGGTCAAGAAGATCTGCTTTAAGCTGCTTGCCGACGCTTACTGGCAGGAGTAGCGAGCTGCTCGGCTGGGCTGTTCGTCTGATGGCGTGATTTCCCTAGGGGAATCACGCTAGGACCCCGCTAACCGTGTTTTCCCTAGGGAAATCACGATTGGCGGGGTTTTCTGTTTTTGAGTAGGGGAGCTGTCGATGTGGCGATGTTTGGATTGGCGCGCACGCACTCAAAATCGGCAACAAAAAAGCCGCCCGAAGGCGGCTATCTTGTGCAATGGAGCCAGCGACCGGGCTCGAACCGGTGACCCCCGCTTTACGAGAGCGGTGCTCTACCAACTGAGCTACGCTGGCGGCCATGTGGTGACGCAGCTGAGGCGTCAACGGCTGTCTATGATACGGGACATCGCACATCCGCGCAAGGGTTCTGACGGCTTTTCTCACTTTAAATGCACTAATATGGGAGGCGTGATGTCTCGCTCTTACGGGTCTCAAACAGAATGGTGCTGCCATGGCTCAACCCAAGATCCTTCTCACACGTATCGACGACCGTTTCATTTACGGGCAAGACGTTGAGCTGTGGAACGAGACTGTGGGTTCCAATCTTGTCTTAATCGTCAACGATGAGATCGCGGCGGATTCGCGCCAATGGGCACCAATGAGGGTGGCGGCGCCAGAAGGCGTCTGGACAAGGTTTTTCTCGGTACAAAGGACTATCGACATCATTCATACTGCAACGCCGCGTCAATGGATTCTGATCATGGTGGCCTCACCCGCCGATGCGCTCGCGCTGGTTAAGGGTGGTGTGCCGATCACCAAGATCAGCATTGGTCATATGCAGGCAGGGGAGGGCAAGCGCCCCGTGACGCCCGCAGTCGCCATAGACGATGCAGACACCGCAGCCTTCAAAGAGCTGCAAGCGCTCGGCATAGAGCTAGAAATCCGCTACCTCCCCAGTTCCGCCCCCGACCCCATCGGCAATCTGTTCAACTAATCCTTGGGGACGGAGGAAAACGGATCATTTTGCCCTTGCGAGGGACGCGTGCGATGTCGCCTGTCAAAAACTATGCCCATTTACTACGTTTGATCGGCTATCGCCGAGCATGTCGAATTTGAGAAAAACAAAACCGCAGGTAGACGGCTCGTGAATTAAACAAAAACTGGTGCATGGTCGAGCATCCCGGGCTAAACGTAGTAAATGGACATAGTTTTGATATGTCACCCATACAGTCACAGCGAAAATGAGCCCAAAAGATGAAAAAACGCCCGTCGGCGGTGGTGCCGGCGGGCGCTGCTGTGCGATATGTTGTGTTATGGGCTTAGTGCCTCATAAAGTGATATTCGATCACATTGCTGTAGGGGTGACCCGGGCCCACAATGCCCTGCGGGAACAGCGGCTGGTGCGGCGTGTCGGGGTACATCTCGGCCTCGAGGGCAAAGCCGGCGCCCCAGCCATAGTTGGCGTCGTCCTTGGCATGCTCGTCGCCCAGCCAGTTACCGGTGTAGAGCTGTACGCCCGGAGCGGTGGTGTAGTAGTCCAGCTCGCGACCGGTCCACATCTCCTCGACGTGCATGGCGCGGCGCAGATTACGGCCGTACTGATAGCCATCGATGCACAGACAGTGATCGTAGCCACGGGCCTGCTTAATCTGCGGGTCGTCGGCTTCCATGCCGGGGGCGACGGGGCGCAGCTCGCGGAAGTCAAACGGTGTTCCCTCGACCGGAGCAATCTCACCGGTGGGGATGTTCTGCTCGTTAATGGGCAGGTAGTGAGTGGCGTTAGCAACAAAGAAGTGCTCACAGTCCATGCCGGCGTTATGACCGGCAAGGTTAAAGTAGGTGTGGTTAGTCATGGACACATAGGTGGCGCGGTCGCTCTCGCAGCCATACTCGATACGGAAGTGTCCGGTGCGTGTAACGGTAAACACGGCCGTAAAGGTGCGGTTGCCGGGAAGACCCAGCTCGCCATCCTCAAGCGCGGTGGTCATGCGCACGGCGTTGTGGACCTCGTCGAGCTCAGCATCCCACACGCGCTTGTGCAGGCCGCACTCAAGATCGCTGTGCAGGTTGTTGGCGCCCTCGTTGGCGGACATATGCCAGTCCGTGCCGTCGATGGTGATCGTGGCGCTCGCGGTGCGGTTTGCCACGGGTCCGATGGTCGAGCCAAAGCAGGCAGGGTTGTCAAAGTAATCCTCGAGCTTATCGAAGCCCAGCACCACATCGCGCACGTTGCCGGGAATGTCGGGTACATCGATACCCAGCACGGTGGCGCCATAGTCCATAATGCGAACGCAGATCTCGGGCCCGTTGAGGGTGTAACGATGAACGGGGGTACCGCACGGCGCGGTGCCGAAAAGCTCGGAAGTGATCATTTGGTTCCTAACATCGAGGTATTTCGGACAAACTGTAGCGCGAACAGGCAAGATTATCACTACACCCCACTAAAGCAGGGGGTATTTTTCTCAAAAAAGTGATGATTTGGGGGTGCGGACGATTTCTTGGACCGCGCCTAGGCGTATCCAAGCTTCCTGC
>CATYDM010000048.1 GCA_958405195.1 uncultured Collinsella sp. | reverse complement strand
CAGAGAATCCCCTCGCGCTCCTCTTTCGTATACATCGGACTCCCTCCTGGACCCAAATTGGGTCCGAGATTTTGTCCGAGGTCCCCACCGTCCCAAATCCTTCTCCTTTGCGGCATGCCATCTTCTCGTTTCACATGCCGGTGTTCTTTATTCTTGCTGGATATACGTTTAGGCCTAAGCCGTGGCGCGAGCTGCTGAGTGGTTCGGTGTCGCGCCTGCTGGTGCCGTATGTGATTCTTGCACTGGCCTGGCAAGTGCCGTCGTTCTTGATGATCGGGGTTCCTTTGACGGGCGGTGTGCTTACGGGTGGACTTGAAACGCTCGTGTTTGCTTCGGGCGTTGACGTGCCTGGGCTTGGCATTGCCGCTGTTGGCATGGCGTGGTTTTTGGCGGCACTGTTTACGTCGCGCCTTCTGTTTAATGCGCTGGTGCGGCTGTTTGATGGGCGCGAAGTTGGGGTTGTTTGGCAGGGCGTTGTCTGTGCTGCGATAGCTTTCTGCGGCCTGAACGTGTCTCGCTTTTTGGGTATCTACCTGCCGCTTGATCTTGATCTAAGCTGCTATATTGTGCTGCTGATGTGGGTTGGCTATACGGCCCGCCAAAGGGGGCTGGAGCCGAGCGTGAGCAAGCCTCTTCTGTTTATTGGAGCCGGTGTCGCTTGGCTTGTCCTTGCCGCGCTGAGCGGGCTTGAGCTTTCGAGCCGTCGTGTGGATGGGTTTGTGGTTGCGACGGTTGCCGCTCTTGCCGGTAGCTACTGTGTGTGCTGGGTTTCCATGGCGCTTGAGAAACTGAAGGACGTGCCGGTTTTGGGGGCTTTTGAGCGAGGACTCGTGTTTTGCGGACAAGCCAGTCTGGCGATCTTTGCGATCCACGCGGTCGATTGGTTTACTGTTGATGACGCTGCCAGCATCGTGGCTCTTCGCATCAATCATACGCTGCGCCTGCGATATCGGCTTGGCATACGTAATCAAAAAGGCGTAATTTGTAGCGGCGTCGACCAAGCTGATCGTCCCCGCTGTTTTGTGGACATTTTAGTGTCAGGGTTAGAACTGGGCGCCTTCAGTCTCTGCTGAAGCTCCGTTTGTTCGTTGCCTATTTAACTTAGATAGAACTGGGGTTCAAACCAGTTCTCGAACGAATATGAATTGCCTTCTTCCGTCCATGTGTCGTCATTAATAAAGAATTTGAGATCATCGTCGCCACAGATATCCTCGGGCCATTCATCCCAACCTAAGTCCCGTGGATAGCCGTCTTCATCGAGATCGGTTTCATCGGTTTCCCAGTCGGAAACGAGTTCGAATGACGCATCTCGGATAAGCCTTACAAGCAGTTCTTGTGCAACGGTGTGGGCCATTATGTCTTGTCCGTGTTTTGCTCGCATACGATAACTAATCAGATCTGCTCGAAGTTTGAATAGAAAGTCATAGTTGTACTGCATCAGATATTGAGGTGGGAGCAAATCAATCATCCAGCTATCGGGGAGTTGTCCTACATGAGTCCCTTTTGGAAGATGAGAGAGGTCCTCAAGATCCTTATTGATATAGTCAAGCAAAATATCGGTTCCAAAGGCGAAGGACGCTGCGCCCTTATAGCCATATTCATCTTTTAAGAATTGGGACCAGGCGGCATGACTCGAATCAATCGCCAAGGATTCTTTTGTCGTGGCCTCATTTATAGTTTCTGCGGCTGAATCATCGGGGAAGTTTTTCCATTTGAGTACCTTGCACACGGCTGTTGCCTTATCGCTTCGAATGGATTGGCCGCTCTCGTACTTACCCCATGTTTTTGCCCCGATTCCGGCTCTGGAAGCCGCTTCTTCGATGCTAAGGCCCAGTTCTGCTCTCCTTGCTTTGATTTGGTTTGCTAAATCTTCGCTAACTTGAATTGTCTTAGGTGGCATCTCTATTCCTTTCCAACCGGAACGTATAGGATACCTACCATATTAATACTAATAGTCCGTCTGTAAAGCCGGTATGTTGCCTGTTTGTGCTTGATGGAGTTTGTCTATTAAAAAAATCGGACGCCCGCAAGGCATTTGCTGTGGGCGTCCGATATTCGAACAGGGGTCTATTTGCATGATTTAGCCTGGGGCTGCCTATTTCATCCTCAGACAGTCTGGTAAGACTTTCGATACTGCACTCATTGCCTGTGGCTTTAGGTACTGCTCGTTAAGTCGTGCCTTTTTGTAAGCGTAGCGGGTATCTGCTGAGTATTTGACCAGCACATCCGTAAAGAATCGTTCCCAGCTTAAATAATCGCGGCTTTCGATATAACTCGAGGGATCCTCAAGGATTTTGGGAATGTCGCTACTGGGGATAAGCCCGGAGCGTAGGAGTGTCCACTCGAATGACTCCGGGAGGAACAAGCGAACATTCTTGTAAACGCGCTGCCCCAATGTCTTTTCGATATAAGGACCGAATGCTGCTCCGTCTCCAATGGCAAGGATGTTTTGCTCGGGACATTCGTGAATCGTTCGTTTTAGATTCGCTACGCCGGTGGCGGTATAGCAGGGGATCCCCAGCCGGTTGCAAAGGGCGCTGTAGAATTGATACCCAGACTTGCTATCCTCGACAATCACGGCGTCGGGATTGTCGAATCCTACGTTAAGGTCCTGGTAGAGCATGCTTGCCGTGTGATCATATATTGGCTTGGTCACCGAGTAAAAACGCTTGTCGCTTTTGCGTCCGTTGATTACCTTGCTCGTCGTGTTGACCAGTTTTAGGATCTCGTCGACGCTGTACGGGAGTTCGTTGGCGTCGCGACGAGATATCAGAACAAAATAGTTGGACGATCCGTTAACAGCCTTGGCGAAATCTTTTGAGTAGATAAACTCGTTACCTTCATCCAAAAAGACAATCGAATCTTCAATAATCGAAAGCTCGCGCTCCCAACGCCTACCGGAAAGCGTTTCGCAGGGTACGTCGCAGCTAAGCTTGACGCCGCTTTCTTGTCCTCGATCGTTGTAGTCGCGAATCATCGAGATAAGTGTCGTCTTGCCCGTGCCGCTGTTGCCGCGGATGAAGGAAATGTTGCGTTTAAAGGTGAGCGTGTACTTTACTTTTGCGCGCTCGACGACAACGGTATGTGTTCCCCTCATTACTCCTCAACATCCAAATAGTCATTGGTGGCTCCGACGAACTCCTGCATGTTCCTGACGATGCGGCCATCGTTATCGATGCGGATCTCAAATCGCTTCCAAGGGAATTTCATGATGTGGTAAAGGGTTACGAGGACATCTTGCTCCTTACCAATTTTGAGTAGCCAGCGGGCGCAGTTGTCTCCGCAGGTCGATGCGTTGAACACCATGTTTGGGAGATTGCGTACCAGCAGCAGCGTCTTAACGCCGCCAGATAGTTCGAGCGGGGTAATCGATCCCAACTGTTTGCTTACGATGTTGTGGGGACCGATCAACTCTGATCCGTCCACACTTTTAATGATCTGTGCAGCCATCGGGTCTTCGAACCATGAGTCCAGGTATGAGTTCCTAAAATAGGTCTCGGTGTCGTAGATGGAACCGGGGTAATCTCCCAGATGGATGCTGAGCATGCGAGTCTCCAGACGTTGTGTGGCTGCAACGATTATAAGCCAGTAATAAATTGCCGGCAGCAGTTAGGTTACTGCTGCCGGCACTGACTATATTGGCGCGCGGATCGGCGTTGATAAATTTGCTCGCGAGGCTACTTTTCGAGATGCTCCCTCAGCAGCTCCAGCGCGTGGGCGTAGCCCATCAGGCCTTCGCCCGTAATGGTGGCGAAGCAGGCTAGGCGTGCGTAGCTCACCTGGCGGAAGTCCTCGCGCGTCTCTACGGCGCTGATGTGCACCTCGACGGCAGGGATGGCGACGGCTTTGAGCGCATCGAGGATCGCCACGCTCGTATGTGTGTAGGCGGCCGGGTTGATGACGATGCCGTCGACCTTGCCGTAGGCCTCCTGGATCTTGTCGACGATGCTGCCCTCGTGGTTGGACTGGAAAACCTCGACCTCGTCGAAGCCCTGTGCGGCGCCAGCTTCCTGGCAGATCTGCACTAAGCGGTCGTAGTTGTCGCTGCCATAGATGCCCGGCTCGCGAATGCCGAGCATGTTGAGGTTGGGGCCGTTGATGACGAGTGCTTTCATGGTTGCTTCCTTTGCGAATGGAAAACCACCACAAAGGTGTCTGTCCCCTTTGTGGTGGTTTTGGTTAGAGAGCGGGTGGGAGGGTGTCGAGGAGGGCTTGGGCGGTGTTGGCGGCGCAGTCGCGTGAGTCGATGATGTAGTCGGCCCAGGCGCGGTAGCGCGGCATGCGCTGCTCGGCTAGCTTGTCGATACCGTCGCGGGCGGTGATGGGGCGTCCCTTGTGGGCTAGCTCGTCGAGCTTGCGGTTGAGCATCACGATTTGGCTGTTCTGGTGCAGCAGCGGATAGTTCTCGTCACGCGTGACCACGCCGCCGCCGGTTGAGAGCACCAGGCCGCTGCGCTTGGAGATGTCGGACAGAGCCGCCGTCTCCTGCTCACGGAAGGCCACCTCGCCGCGCTCGACGATAAAGTCGGCACAGGGCATGCCCAGACGCTCCTCGAGCGCGTAATCCAAGTCGATGTGCTCGCGACCCGTGAGCAGGGCAATCTGCTCACCCACGCGGGTCTTGCCCGAGCCCGGCATGCCGATCAGCGCGATGTTCTGTTCGCGGCGCGACAGGCGCTCCGTTACGCCCAGGATGCGCTCGCGCGGGGTGGCCTGGCCGGTATAGCGCTCGACGGCCTGTGCCGCCTGTGCCACGAGCATGAGCAGGCCACCGATGCAGGGGATGCCGCGGCGTTCGGCTTCGAGCATCAGGCCCGTGCGAGCGGGGTTGTAGACAATGTCGATAACGCCCTCGAGCGCATCGAGCCCTTCGAGCGTGCAAGGCGCGTCGGGGCAATGGGGGAACATGCCGGCGGGCGTGCAGTTGACGAGTAGGGCGGCGTCGGACTGCTGCGCGATGTTGCCGTAGTTGACCTCGCTCGTGCGGCCCACGGGCACGACTGTGGCGTCCAGATCGCCGAGCACCATACTGGCCGTAGTGCCCGCGCCGCCGGTGGCTCCGAGCACGAGAGCCTTCTTGCCGGCAACATCAACCCCCAGCTCCTCGACCAGGCACTGAAAACCAAAGTAGTCGGTGTTGTCGCCGCGCAGGCGGCCGTCGGGCAGGCGCGTGATGGTGTTGACGTTTCCCATGCGTTCGGCGAGTGGGCTCAGCTCGTCCAGGTACTCCATGACGGCGCGTTTGTAGGGGATGGTCACGTTGGTGCCTTCCCACTCGTTGCCGGTCATAAAGGCCGCGAGGTCCTCGGGCTCGCGCTCAAATCGCACGTACTCGAGCCCAGCGAGCTCTTTGTAGATGGTCGGGGTGTAGCTGTGGCCCAGCACGCGGCCCAGCACGCCGTAGGGGCGGGTTGCGGCGGCATCGGTCATCTAGAGCACCTCCGTGTAACTGCCAAAGTAGGTGAAGCTCTCGCACACGTCGTCGATGGAATCGAGCAGGTCGTCGAGGGCCTTGCTGCCAAAGGGGCAGTCCAGATCAAAGTAGAACATAAACTCAAAGTCGCGGCCGGGGATGGGGCGGCTCTCGAGCTTGATGAGGTTGATATTGAGCGCATAGAAGCGCTCGAGTACGCGATAGAGCGCGCCCGGCTCGTTGACCGTGGCGATCATGAGCGAGGTGCGGTTGGCGCCGGGGTAGACGCGCGGCTCGCGGCTGATGACGACAAAGCGCGTGTAGTTGTTGTCCGAGTCCTGGATGTTGGACTCCAGCACCTCCAAGCCATAGAGTGCTGCGCAGCTGCGCGATGCGATGGCGGCAACATCGGTGCGCTCGGAGTTGGCGACCATTTCGGCCGACATCGCCGTGTTGGGGTACTTGGTGGCGTGCAGGCCGTGCGCCTCGATAAACCTGGCGCACTGCGCGATGGCCTGACCGTGGCTGTAGACCTCGCGTATGTCCGCGAGCTTGGTGCCGGGCTTGACGAGCAGGTTGTGATCGATCTTGAGCCGGAGCGAACGCACGATGAGGAAGTCGAACTGGGCGAGCAAGTCGTAGACGGCGTTGACCGAGCCGGCGGTGGAGTTCTCGATGGGCAGCACGCCAAACTCGCAGAACCCGTCGCGCACGGCGCGCATGACGCCTTCGAAGGTCTCGAAGAACGCGATGTCGGGTACGTCGAAGAGCTTGCACGCGGCTATCTGGCTATAGGCACCTTCCACGCCCTGGCAGGCGACGGTGGCCGTTTGAGGGAAGGGCGTGTCGGACGCTGCAGCCGTGGCGTGGGCCTTTTGCGAGACGGTGATGCCCTTGAGCTCGTTGATGTAGCGCTGCTGCTCGGCCTTGCTCATGCTCATGAGGAGACGGAACAGGGCGATGGTCTGGGCCTCGTAGCGCTCGGGTGCGCGGCCGGCGAGGTTGTTGAGTTTGGAGCGCTCGCGGGCGGGGTCGAAGACGGCCTTGCCCATCTCGATTTTTGACTTGGCGACCTCGGTGGCAATGTCCATGCGCTCGACAAAGCTGTTGAGGAGCGTGGCGTCGATGCCATCGATGGCCTGGCGGATGTCAGCAAGGTCCATGGAGGCCCCTTTCACGTTACGGCTGAGTTGACAGGCAACCCAGGTGAGTCGGGTTAGAGCTGGGCGGCGTCCTCGAGGAGAGCGTCCCAGATGGCGAGGGCGGCGGCTGCCTCGGCTACGGGTACGGCGCGCGGGACGATGCAGGGGTCGTGGCGGCCGTGGACCGAGAGCTCGGCATTTTCCATAGCGTCCATGTCTACCGTTTGCTGCTCGCGGCCAATGGAGGGCGTGGGCTTTACGGCCATTCGCCACATGACGGGCGCGCCGGTTGAAATGCCGCCCAGGATGCCGCCGGCATTATTGGACTCGACCTCGATCTTGCCGGTCTCGGCGTCGATGCGATACGGATCGTTGTTCTCGCTGCCGCGCATGGCGGCCACGGCAAAGCCCATGCCAAACTCCACGCCCTTCACGGCGGGGATACCAAACGCGATCTGCGCGATGCGGTTCTCGATGCCGTCGAACATGGGGTCGCCGATGCCCGCGGGCAGGCCGTAGATACCGCACTCCACGATGCCGCCAATGCTGTCGAGCTCGTCGCGCGCGGCCAGAATCTCTTCGCGCATGCGACCGCCAGCCGCGGCGTCAATGCACGGCAGGTCGTTCGAAAGGATCGCCTTGCGGTCGGCCTCGCGATAGACCATGTCGTCCATGGGCAGATCGGAGATGCCACCGATCTGCGCTACGTGCGCCATCACGATAATGCCGCGGGCCTCGAGCGCCTGCAGCGCGATGCCACCCGCGATGCATAAGGGGGCTGTCAGGCGGCCGGAGAAGTGTCCGCCGCCGGCGACGTCGTGCATGTTGTGGTACTTCACGCGTGCCGGAAAGTCCGCATGACCCGGGCGGGGCTTGCGGCGCAGCTCGGAGTAGTCCTTGGAGCGCGTGTTGGTGTTCTCGATGATCGCGGCGATGGGTGCGCCGGTGGTGTGCCCATCAACTATGCCAGCGATAATGTGGGCGGCGTCGGCCTCGCGGCGCTTGGTTGCGGTCTCGTCACGGCCAGGGGCGCGACGGTCCAAAAAGGCTTGGAGCTGCTCCAGGTCGACGGCGATGCCTGCCGGAATGCCATCGAGCGAGCAGCCGATAGCGGGGGAGTGCGACTGACCAAAAATACTTAGATGCAAGACGTTGCCAAAGGTCGAGGACATGCTATTCCTCCTCGAGCGTGACCTTGCCGCCCAACAGGCGGTAGTGGTCGAAGAAATCGGGATAGGACTTGTTGACGGCCTCGGCGCCGTGGATCACGACCTCGCCGGTGGCGCGACTCGCGGCGATGGCGGCCATCATGGCGATGCGGTGGTCGTTGTGCGAATCGACCTCGCCGCCGGTAAGGGCATCGACGCCCTTGATGATGAGGTCGTCACCGGCGATGCGCACCTGCGCGCCCAGCGCGGTGAGCTCGCGGGTGGTGGTGACCAGACGGTCAGATTCCTTGATACGCAGGCGTGCACAGTCACGGATGAACGTGCGGCCCTGGGCCAGCGATGCCACGGCCGAGATAACAGGCACCAGGTCCGGAATGTCGTGGGCGCTCATCTCAAAGCCGGCGAGCTTGTCGGACTGGACGGTGGCGGCGTTCGTGGAGCGCACGATGCGGGCGCCAAAGCGCGAAAGCGCGGCGAGCACGTTGCGGTCGCCCTGCGCGGAGCTCAGCGACACGCCCTCCACGGTGATCGGGTCGGTGCCGATGGCGCCGGCGCACAGCCAAAAGGCGGCGTTGGACCAGTCGCCCTCGACGGCTACGCTACCGGGCGTGCGGTACGAGCCACTGTTCACGCGGAAGTTCGTGACCTCGGGCTGGCCGTCCTTGGCGGGAATGCGCTCGACGTTGACCTCGACGCCAAAGGCCTTCATGGCCTGGATGGTCAGGTTGATATAGGGGCGGCTCTCGATAAGGCCGGTCACCTGCACGCAGGAGGGCTGGGCCAGCAGCGGGGCTGCCAGCAGCAGGCCGGAGATATACTGCGAGCTTACGTTGCCCGGAAGCACAAAGGTGCCCGGGCGCATGCGACCGCTCGTCTTGAGCGGAAAACCGCCCAGGCCCTGCAGGTCGCAACCGGCGGCGATGATCTCGTCCGAAAGCGGGGAGAGCGGGCGGGCGCCCAGGCGGCCCTGGCCCACGAAGGTGGCCTCCGCGCCCAGCGCGCAGGCGACAGGCAGCATGAAGCGCAGTGTGGAGCCGCTCTCGCCGCAGTCGAGCGTGCCGCCGGCAAGGGCCTTAAGCAGGCCAAATTCAATGCTCTTCATGGTGGGGTGGACCTGGAAGCCGTCCTCGACGGTCTCGATGCGGGCGCCGAGCGCCGTGAGGCAGCGCACCGTGGCCTCGATATCGGCGCAGGTGGTGTTGCAGGCCACGTGAGTCTCGCCGTTGGCGAGCGCGGCGCAGATGATGAGGCGATGCGCCATCGATTTGGACGCGATGGCGGGAACGGTGCCCTTGAGCGGGGACGGGGTGATGCGGGCTAACATGCGGATGCGTCTCCCTTCTGGCCGAGGCCCTCGGCAATCAAATCGTGGAAGGTGGAAAGCGGCGTGCGGTCGATGCTGCAACGGCCAATGGCGTGCGGAATTACCAGGTCGATGGTGTCGCCCGCGCGCTTTTTGTCGTGGAGTGCCTCGGTAAAGACGGCATCGGCATCTAGGTCGCAGCGGGTCTTGAGGCCGTGGCGGGCGCAGAGCTCCTCAATACGATCGGGCAGCCCGGCGTCGCAAATGCCATGCAGGGCTGCGGCACGCGTGATGATGCCCATGCCAATTGACACGCAGTTGCCGTGGCCGAGCTCAAAGTGCTCGCAGGCTTCGACGGCGTGCCCCGCGCTGTGTCCAAAGTTTAGGAGCTTGCGCTGATTGGTTTCGCGCTCGTCGGCAACGACCACGGCGCGCTTGATGTCGATATTACGGGCGATGATGATTGCCACACGGGCCACGTCGCGGTTCAGCAGCTCAAGCGTGAGCGGGGTCTTCTCCAGCTCGGCGAAGAGCTCGGGGTCGGCGATCACGGCGTGCTTGACGACCTCGCCGCAGCCGTCGGCGAACTGTTCGGGCGTAAGGGTTGCCAGGCACCCCACGTCGGCGATGACCACGCTCGGCTGCCAAAAGGCGCCGGCTAGGTTCTTGCCAGCTGCCAGGTCGATGGCCGTCTTGCCGCCGACCGACGAATCCACCATGGCGAGCAGGCTTGTGGGAATCTGCACAAACTTGCAGCCGCGCATGTAGGTGGCGGCCACAAAGCCCGCCACGTCGCCCACGACGCCGCCGCCGAGCGCCACGATCACGTCGGAGCGCGAAAGCTCGTGCTCGGCCACAAACTCCAAGATGGCAACGTAGGTCTCGGCACGCTTATGGGCCTCGCCGGCCTCGAAGGTGCAGATGCTCACCTCGTAGCCTGCGGCCTCCAGGCTCTGCTTAACGGGCATCTGGTAGAGGGGGCCTACGTTGGTGTCCGTCACGATGACAGCGCGCGAGCCACCGGCGGTGGCGCGTACGAGCGGGCCTGCCTGCTCCAGCAAAAACGTGCCCACATGCACCTGGTAGGGGCGTGCGGTGTCGATATCGATGGTAATCGCCATAAGCTTCGGTCCTTTCGACCTGGCGTGATAGGTGGTCTAGTGGGAGGCCTCGTCGTCGAGCGCGCGCTTGATGCGGTCGCCCTCGGCAAGGAGATTCTCCAGATAGCGCTGGTCGCGGTCCTTAAGGGCGCGGCTGTAGGCGCCGAGCGATTCGATCAGATGGTCAATCTCGAAGGCGAGCGCATCGGCGTCGTCGATCATGAGCTCGGACCACATCTGCGGATTGAGGTGCGCCACGCGGGTGAGATCGCGGTAGCTACCGGCCGAAAAGCCGTGGTGGACCTGAGCGGTCGGGCTCTTAACATAGGCGTTGGAGACGACGTGCGCGAGCTGGCTTGTAAAGGCGATGACGCGGTCGTGCTCGGCAGCGCTCGTTACGCTGAACTTGCCAAAGCCTAAGGGACGTACCATCTCGCGCACTTGGCCCAAAAGCTCCAGCTTAAGTGCGTCGTCCACTGCGGGCGGTACGAGCACGAGCGGTGCGTCCTGGAACAGGTCGGCGCGGGAATGCGCGTAGCCCGAGAACTGCGTGCCCGCCATGGGGTGCGCGCCCACAAAGTAAAAACCGTGCTCGCGGGCAAGCTCAAAGGCGCGCTCGCACACGATACCCTTGACGCCCACGGTGTCGATCACCACGGGGCCCATGATGGCCTCGGTGTCGGTGGCGTCGGCGAGTGCCTGGGCGTGCGTCTCGAGCCACTCGATGCAGGCCTCGGGGTAGCATGCCAGGACGATGATGTCGCACTCACCGAGCGTCTCGTCGTTGAGCTCGCCGGCAACGGTGCCCATGCTGGCCGCCGTCATGACGTCGTCATCGGGGTCCCAAGCCAGCACGCGGACGCCCGCCTGCGCATAGCCGCGGGCAAAGCTGCCGCCGATGAGGCCCAGGCCCACGATGCCGGCGCACTTGGGGCCACCCTGGTTAACGCGTGCGTTTCTCACCGTACCCATGGGCTACTCCTGAACGGTCTCTTGGCAGACGACCTCGCGGATGGCGCGGATGCGGCACATGGTGTCGTCGAACTGGTCGGGGGTGAGGGCCTGGGCACCGTCGGACCAAGCGTGGCTCGGGTCGTCGTGGACCTCGATCTCCAGACCGTTGGCGCCGCAGGCAGTCGCGGCGAGCGCCATGGGCTCAACATAGCGGGTGTAACCGGTGGCGTGGCTGGGGTCGGCGACGACGGGCAGGTGCGACAGGTGGTGCAGCACCGGCACGGCGTTGAGATCGAAGGTGTTGCGGGTGCGGGTCTCGAAGGTGCGGATGCCGCGCTCGCACAGGATAACGTTGTCGTTGCCCTCGCTCATGATGTACTCGGCGGCCATGAGCAGCTCGTCGATCGTGCCGGACATGCCGCGCTTGAGCAGAATCGGGGTCTGGGTCTTGCCGACCTCCTTGAGCAGGGGGAAGTTCTGGGCGTTGCGGGCGCCGATTTGCATGACGTCAATCTTCTTGTCAAGGAAGACCTGCACGTCGCGTGGGTCCATGATCTCGGTGACGATCGGCATGTCGAGCTCGGCGGATGCCTCGCACAGCAGGTCCAGGCCGGCGGGACCCATGCCCTGGTAGGCGTACGGGGAGGTGCGGGGCTTGTAGGCGCCGCCGCGCAGCATCGTGGCGCCGGCGGCCTTCACGCGGCGGGCGATGCGGATGAGGTTCTCGCCCTCGACGGAGCAGGGGCCGGCGATGACCTGGAACTGGTCACCGCCGATTTTGACGCCGTGGCCGCAGTCGATGACGGAGTCCTCGGGGTGGAACTTGCGGTTGGCACGCTTGAACGGCTCGGAGACGCGCTGCACGCGCTCGACGACGTCCATGGACTCGAGCAGGAACGGGTCGATCTTGGTCGTGTCGCCCACCAGGCCGATGATGGTCTCATTCTCGCCGCGCGAGACATCGGTCTTCAGGCCCTTTTTCTCAATCCAGCTGACGATATGGCCGACGGCCTCGTCGCTGGCGCTCTGCTTTAAAATTGCAATCATGGTGTGCCTCTCACCTCGATGGATAACTTTTGCAAAAACGGCCCGCATCGCGAGCCGTGTATATGGTGCATGTGAGTTTATACTATCTGACTCGCTTTTGCCTTCTAAAGTGGGCCGTTGCGCCTCGTCTCCCACGGAATTGCAAAGCTTTTTCTTTTTTTTTGATAGCCCGTGGCGCACTTGGGTATAATGCCAAACGTTGGCCCTATTAGCTCAGGGGATTAGAGCGTCTGCCTCCGGAGCAGAAGGCCGTTGGTTCGAATCCAACATGGGGCACCATCGAACGTAAGACCGTCCGAACCTCGCATGGTCCGGGCGGTTTTTCTTATACCGACGCGACGTGATGGGACGTGGTATGGCAGCAACGGATATCGAGCGCGGACTCTCGACCGCCGAGGTCGAGGAGCGCATCGCCGCCGGTAAGATCAACCGCAACATGGAGCCCAAGACCAAGTCGGTCAAAGAGCTCATCATCGAGAACCTCTGCACGCTGTTCAATTTGATCAACGTGATCTTGGCGTTCCTGGTCATTTTGACCGGTTCGTTTAAGAATCTGACGTTCCTGTTCGTGGTGTTCCTCAATACCGCTATTGGCGTCATCCAGTCCATGCGTTCCAAGAAGATGGTCGATAAGCTCACGTTGCTGACCTCCAAGAAGGCCATCGCGGTGCGCGACGGCGCCGAGGTGGAGCTCGACCTGGACCAGATCGTGCTCGACGACATCATCCGCCTGGGGCGCGGCGACCAGATTCCCGCCGACGCCGTGGTGGTTTCGGGCGAGGCGCTCGTGAACGAGAGTCTGCTGACGGGCGAGAGCGACCTTATTAAGAAACAGCCCGGTTCCGAGCTCATGAGCGGCAGCTTTATCGACTCGGGCCTGCTGCGCGCCCGCGTGATCCATGTCGGCGCCGACAACTACGTGGCCAAAATTAATAACGAGGCCAAGTACGTCAAAAAGGTTAATTCCGAGATCATGAATGCGCTTAATGCCATTGTGCGCTTTGCGAGCATCATCATGATTCCGCTCGGTTTGGCGTTGTTTGCCTCAAGTGTGAGCGAGCTGTGGGATGCCGCGGGAACCCCGGGCGATAGCGCGCTTTCGTGGTGCTTCTCCGAGCTGTTGGCTGGTCATGTGCCTTCGTCGGCGCTGCTGTCCACGGTGGGCGCCCTGCTGGGCATGATCCCGCAAGGCCTGGTGCTGCTGACCTCGTCGGTGCTCGCCATCGCCACGGTGCGCCTGGCTCGCCGCAAGGTGCTGGCACAGCATCTCTACTGCATCGAGACGCTCGCTCGCGTCGACGTGCTGTGCCTGGACAAGACGGGCACCATCACGTCGGGCCGCATGGAGGTCGAGGGTACGTATCCGCTGCCGGTTGAGGGCGTGAGCCTTGGCGCCGGCTCGGACGAAGCGGCTGTTCCCGTCGATACCACGGTGCTCGATTTTGCGCTGGCTAACGTGGCGCGTGCGACTTCGGCCGATGCCAACGAGACCTGCCAGGCGCTGCTCAACTATTACGCCGATCGCCCGGTCGAGGTGTCCGAGCCGCTGTCGGTCATTCCGTTCTCGTCCTCCAAAAAATGGAGCGGCGCGTCGTTTGCGCAGGGCTCCTATGTGATGGGCGCCGCGCAGTTTGTGCTTTCGGAGCGTGTGTTTTCGCAGGTCGAGAACCGTGTCGCCGAGCTTGCCGATACCTGCCGCGTGCTCGTGGTGGCGCGCGTGGACGGCTTTACGCCCGATGGCGATATGGTGGGCGAGGCCGAGCCCGTGGGCTTTGTGACCATCCGCGACGAGATTCGTACCTCGGCGGCCGAGACCATCGGCTACTTTAACGAGCAGGACGTGACCCTCAACGTGATTAGTGGTGATGACCCGCGTACGGTGTCATCGATCGCGCGCGTGGTGGGCGTGCCGGGGGCGGACGCTTATGTGGACGCCACGACGCTCGATACGCCGGCCAAGCTCGATGCCGCAGTGGATCGCTACCATGTCTTTGGTCGTGTGACCCCGCAGCAGAAGCGCGAGCTCGTGCAGGCGCTCAAGCGCCGCGAGCACACCGTGGCCATGACGGGCGACGGCGTCAACGACGTGCTGGCTCTCAAGGAGGCCGACTGCTCCGTTGCCATGGCGGCCGGCTCCGATGCCGCGCGCAACGTGGCCGAGATCGTACTCGTCGACAACGACTTTGCCTCGATGCCCGCCGTGGTGGCCGAGGGCCGTCGCTCCATCAACAACCTGCAGCGTTCGGCCTCGCTGTTCCTGACCAAGACGCTGTTCTCGATGGGCCTGGCGGCGCTGTGCATCGCGCTGCCGCCGTACCCCTTCGAGCCCATCCAGATGACGCTCATCAACTTCTTCTGCATCGGCGCGCCGGGCTTTGTGTTGGGGCTGGAGCCCAACAATGCTCGCGTGAAGGGTGCGTTTTTGACCAACGTACTCAAGCGTGCACTGCCGGCGTCGATTGCGGTCATTTTGGCTGCGGCGCTCGATATCTTTGTGGCGCGCGTGTTTGGCTTTAGCCAGCTCACACTGTCTACGATGTGCCTGCTTACGTCGTGTGCGGCGAGCGTCAGCCTGATCTGGCTCATCTCGCAACCTCTCACGCCCTTACGTGTGGTGCTCTTTGTGTTTGTAGTCGCCGGCATCCTGGTGGGCGTTATCGGATTCCCAGAGCTGCTGTCCATTGCCAACCTGTCGATGGGCCAGATGGTTATCTTGGCTGTCATTGTGGCCTTTACCTGCTCGGTGTTTTTTAAGCTCGCCACGATGATGGATTCGCTCAAGCCGCGTCGTCGTCATGCCGCAACTGGTTTTGGCCGCGGTGTGCGCGTCCGCCTGGGTCGCGGTGGCGGCAAGGTGAGCTCGACGGGTTCGACGGCCGAACGTTTTGCCAAGCGCGTTGCCGCCGACATGGCGCAGCGTCGCGAAGATCGCACCGCTCGCGAGGCCGAGGCCCGCGCACTCGAGGGCGTGGCCCAGGCCCAGCCCAAGAAAAAGAAGGGCGCCGGTGCCAAGCGCTCCCGCGTGACCAAATCGGCCCAGGGCATCAAGGTATCGATGCCCAGCAAGAAGAATAAGCCCGTAAAGAAAGACTAGCCCCAACGCCTCCCTAAGTTGCGGTGAAATAGGGACTGTTGGGGGTGCGGACAGAAAGTTGGACCGTGAAGCGGTCCGGACTGGAGGTTC
>CATYDM010000047.1 GCA_958405195.1 uncultured Collinsella sp. | reverse complement strand
CGCACGAGCCGAAGGCCACTTAATGCGGCCTTCGTGCGAGCAGGACTGTCCGCAGCAGCGAGCAAAGCCTAGCCGACCGGCCCCAATCAAGTTAAAAGGAGCTGATATGTGCGATTGCACAGATCATAAGGACGAGATCCCTGCCTACGACGCGGAGGCCATTGAGTCCAGGTGGATGAAGGCTTGGGAGGACTCCAACCTCTTTGCCGTCGACACCGACGACAGCAAGCCCAAGAAGTACGTGCTCGAGATGTTCCCGTATCCGTCGGGCGATCTGCACATGGGCCACGCGCGCAACTATACCATCGGCGATGCCATGGCCCGTCAGGCTCGCATGCGCGGCTACGACGTGCTGCACCCCATCGGCTTCGATGCCTTTGGCCTGCCCGCCGAGAACGCCGCCATCAAGCACAACACGCAGGCTGCCGCGTGGACGTATAAGAACATGGACCAGGCGCTCGCCACGATGAAGCGCATGGGCTTCTCCTACGATCTGGATCGCATGGTCAAGACCTGCAGCCCCGACTACTACCGCTGGGGTCAGTGGATCTTTGAGAAGATGTGGGAAAAGGGCCTGGTATACCGCAAGAAGAACCCGGTCAACTGGTGCCCCACCTGCAAGACCGTTCTGGCCAACGAGCAGGTCACTGAGGGCAAGTGCTGGCGCTGCGGCACCGAGCCCGAGAAGCGCGACCTTGAGCAGTGGTACTACAAGATTACCGAGTACTCTCAGGAGCTGCTCGACGACCTGGAGAAGCTCCCTGGCTGGCCTGAGCGCGTCAAGCAGATGCAGGCCAACTGGATCGGCCGCTCCGAGGGCGCCGAGGTCGACTTTACCCTGTGCGACAAGGATGGCGAGCCCATCGAGGGCGACGAGGGTAAGATCACCGTCTTCACCACGCGAGCCGACACGCTCTTCGGTGTCTCCTTCTTTGTTCTGGCTCCCGAGTACGCGCGCCTGCACGAGCTCGTCGAGGGCACGGAGTACGAGGAGGCTGTCACCAAGATCGTCGAGGACTCCAAGCATATCTCTGCCGTCGAGCGTGCCCAGGGCACCCTCGAGAAGCACGGTGCCTTTACCGGCCGCTATGTGGTAAACCCCGTCAACGGCGAGAAGGTTCCCGTGTGGGTCGCCGACTACGTCGTGGCCGACTACGGCACCGGCGCCGTCATGGCCGTTCCCTGCGGCGACCAGCGCGACTTTGAGTTTGCCCGCAAGTACGACCTGCCGATCGTGCCGATCATCCTGGACGATGACGACCGCGCTGCCGTCGAGGCCAGCGGTGAGACCATCGATACCTTCCATGCCGAGACCGTCGACTGGGACTGCGCCCACGCTGCTGAGGGCACGCTCGTCCAGTCCGGTAAGTACACCGGCATGCGCGGCGGCAAGCACTCCGAGGGCGAGGCTGCCATCGTGGCCGACCTCGAGGCTATGGGCTGCGGCCGTCGTAAGGTCGAGTTCCGTCTGCGCGACTGGCTCATCAGCCGCCAGCGCTATTGGGGCAACCCCATCCCGGCCATCCACTGCGAGCACTGCGGCATCGTGCCCGTGCCCGAGGACCAGCTGCCGGTGACGCTGCCCGAGAACCTTGACCTGGGCGCCGGCGAGACCCTTGCCGAGTGCAAGGAGTTCTACGAGACCACCTGCCCGGTCTGCGGTCGTCCGGCCAAACGCGAGACTGATACCATGGACACCTTCACCTGCTCCAGTTGGTATTACCTTCGCTATACCGATCCGCACAACACCGAGCTGCCCTTCTCCCGCGAGGCCGCCGACCGTTGGATGCCCGTCGATAACTACATCGGCGGCATCGAGCACGCCATTCTGCACCTGCTCTACAGCCGCTTCTTTACCAAGGCCCTGCGCGACCTGGGTCTGCTGAGCGTGGACGAGCCCTTCACCAACCTGCTGTGCCAGGGCATGGTCAAGGACGAGAACGGCGACACCATGTCCAAGTCCAAGGGCAACGTCGTGCCCCCGAGCTCGGTCATCGAGCCCTACGGCGCCGACACCATGCGTCTGGCGATCCTGTTTATCGCCCCGCCCGAGAAGGACTTCGACTGGGATCCCAAGGCCGTTGAGGGCGCCAACCGCTTCATCAAGCGCGCCTGGCGTATCGTGTGGAAGCTCGTCCAGTCCGGCGACGCCAACGTGGCCTTCGACAAGTCCGCGCTCGACGAGGTTGCGATGAAGCTCTATCGCGAGCGTCACCGTACCATCGCCAAGTGCACTGAGGTCTTCGACCGCGGCCAGTTCAACACCGCCATCTCGGCCGTCATGGAGCTCGTCAACGCGGCGAGCGCCTACCTCAACGCCACTGAGGGCGCTGACCGTGACAAGGCGCTGTGCTACGGTGTGGCCAAGGATATCGTGAGCGTCCTTGCCCCCATTTGCCCGTTCTGGGCCGACGAGCTGTGGCACGAGGCCCTCGGCTGCGAGGGCAACGCCTACACCGCCGCCTGGCCCGAGTTTGACCTGGCTGAGTCCATCGAGGACACGGTGCAGATCGTCGTTCAGGTGCTCGGCAAGGTCCGCGGCCGCATCGAGGTTGCCCGCGATGCCTCCAACGAGGAGATGCAAGCTGCCGCCGAGGAAGCCGTTGCCAAGTGGCTCGAGGGCAAGACGGTCGTCAAGGCCATCTGCGTGCCCGGCAAGCTGGTCAACCTGGTGGTTAAGTAAATACCGCGCGCATAGTTGACGCGTTTAAGACGAGGGAGGATCCGGTTGGGTCGTCCCTCGTCTTTCGTTGTGTACCCTGCTTGGTTTATGTCCCATGTCACCCGCTATGGAATGTGTACCAGGTCCCTAAAGTAGACATTGCCCGTCTGCTCCTCGAACATCCAGATATTGAGGTAGATGTCGTTGAGGTCGCTGTTTACGTCAAAGTCTGGATCGTCGAAGGTGCCTACAAAGGTGAGTATCGCGGTTGCTTCTTCGCCTGCGGCTACGGGCTGGCGCATGTGCACGTCGCGGACGACACCGTTGACATAGGCATAAGCATCAACATCGCCAAACATCATGTCGACATTGGTGTTGTTTGTTACCGCAAAGACCAACACGGCGTCGCCGTAGCCATCTGTGTCCTTGCCCACGCAGGTAACATGGACGTTTTCGTCTGCCTCTAGGTCGATGGGGAACTGTTCTTGAGGGTCGGGACCCAAACCCTGGGGGTCGACTATATCTTCGTCTATTTTGTCGAAATGCTCCGAAGGCGTCGTTTTCTCGATGCCTTCGGAGCTGCCGAGATCCGACTCGAATGGTCTGGTTTTACCATCGATATTGCTGCAGCCCGTCAGGGCGAATGAGCAGGCAGCGACGACGAGCGCAGTTGCGCAGAGGGTGCCTAGGCGTTTCATGGTGTCTCCTTGCCGTAGAGGATTCGGAAGGTTGTGCGGTCAATGCGTACGGCAGGCTTTCTCGCTACAGAATGCCTCTCAGTTCCAGTCTGACCGGTGTGTGCTCAGGGATGGAATGCCCAGAGGGCCCGATTCGATCGGTGCGCTGGGACGCATGGCCCGTTTTGAGGCTTTTGGGGGAGCACTGCATAGGGGTCCTCGCCTAATTGTTGTATTCTTGTGGAGATGCTGTGGGCACGCTGACCTGCGGGTTTGCGTTGTGCTTGCACGTATTCGCAGGTATTGGTATAGTTTGCTTGCAAATGAAGTTGTAAATGAAAGAAGTGGGGTTTCGGCCCCGCTTCTTTTTTGTATGGATGGAGGTGCCGCAATGGTCAAGACCAAGACCGAGCAGGCGATTATCGGCGCGCTCGAGGCCGTCGCTCCCCAGCACGATGTCGACATCGTCGACGTAGAACTCGTGGGTGCCACCAAGGCCCCCTGCGTGCGCGTGCGTATCGAGGGTGCCGAGGGTCAGAGCCTGTCGCTCAACGACGTCACGGCCAACACCAAGTGGGTCGGCGATGTGATTGAGGAGCTCGACCCCATCTCTTCGAGCTATACGCTCGAGGTGTCGAGCCCGGGCATGGCGCGCCCGCTGCGCCGCCCGCGCGACTTTGCCCGCTTTGTGGGCGAGAACTGCGAGCTCACCTCCACTGCCACCGAGGGTCGTCGTAAGTATTCCGGCAAGATTGCCGCCGCGACCGAGACGAACGTGACCCTCGAGCTCGAGGACGGCGAGTCCGTCACCCTCGATTTCTGTGATGTTAAAAAGTGCAAGTTGAAGCCCACCTATGACTTCAAGCCCGCGAAGGAAGGAAAATAAGATGGCAGCATCCGACATGATGTCCGCCCTGATGGAGCTTTGCCAGGACAAGCACATCGACCAGCTCTACCTGATCGACCGTCTGGAGCGGTCGCTCGCCAAGAGCTATGCCGAGATTTTGCATCTTGACTGGGGCGCTAAGGTGACCATCGACCGCACCACCGGTAAGATCTACGTCTACCGCCTGGAGCCGATTGACGATTCCATGGACGAGGAGGGCAACTTCACCGAGTTCGAGGAGATCGACGTCACCCCCAAGAACACGAGCCGCATCGCCGCCCAGCACGCCAAGGCCGAGATCAACGCCATCGTTCGCAACTCCGCCCGCGAGCAGATCTACGAGGAGTTCTCCGGCCGCATCGGTGACCTCATCAGCGGAACCGTGCTGCAGTCCACGCCCGACTTCACCATCGTCAAGATCCGTGACGGCGTCGAGGCCGAGCTGCCGCACTTTGACCAGCGCCGTTACGAGAACGAGCGCAACGAGCGTCCGATGGGCGAGCGCTATCTGCATAACCAGCACATCAAGGCCGTGATCATCGACGTTCGCGACCCCAACTCCAACCTGCAGCCGGTTCGCGGCGAGCACAGCCGTCCGCCGATCGTCATCTCCCGTACCCACCCCGAGCTCATGCGTCGTCTGTTTGAGCAGGAGGTGCCCGAGATCTACGAGGGCACCGTCCAGATCAAGTCGATCGCCCGCGAGCCCGGCCAGCGCTCCAAGGTCGCCGTCCATTCGCTCGACGATCGTCTGGATCCCGTGGGCGCCTGCGTCGGCCCCAAGGGCAGCCGTGTCCGCGCCGTCGTTGGCGAGCTCCGTGGTGAGCGTGTCGACGTCATCCTGTGGGATGCCGATCCGGCCGTCTATGTCGCCAACGCCCTGTCGCCTGCCAAGGTCACTCGCGTCCTCATCGACGAGGAGAAGGCCTACGCCGGCGTCATCGTGCCCGACGACCAGCTGTCCCTCGCCATTGGCAAGGAGGGCCAGAACGCCCGCCTCGCCGCTCGCCTGACCGGCTGGCACATCGACATCAAGTCCGAGACCCTTGCCGCCGACATCCTCAAGAACGTTCCCGTTCACGAGGAGCCCGCCGCCGACCTGATCGGTGACGAGGAGGACGACGACGTCCGTCGCTGCGAGTTCGTGTCCGAGGACGGCATCCAGTGCCGCAACCAGGCCCGTCCCGGTTCCCGTTTCTGCGGTGTCCACGACACTGACGCCTTCGATGATGCGGAGGACCTGATCTAGCGCGCGGTCGCGCCGGACAGGTTCCGGCGCATCTCCCACGCTCGTTCAGTCTCTAGGCACCAAGGTGCCAGAAAGGGTAGGTGAAGTCATATGGCAAAAGTCCGTGTGTCCACCCTGGCCAAAGAGTTCGGCATGACCTCCAAGGAACTGATGGGTCATCTCGCCGATATGAAGATTCCCGCTAAGTCCGCTTCCTCCGCCCTGGAGGACGCCTACGTCGCCATGGTCCGCAAGCAGCTCGCCCCGGTGATCGAGGCCCGCGCCCAGGAAGTCGAGGCCGCCAAGCAGGCCGAGGAGCAGGCCGCTGCCGCCGAGGAGGCCGCACGTGCCGCCGAGGCCGAGCGCGAGCGCATCGCTGCCGAGAAGGCACGCGAGGAGGAGCGCCGCCAGTTCGCCGCTGCCCAGGCTGCCGAGGAGGCCGCTCGCGCCGAGGCCGAGGCCAAGAAGAAGGCGGAGCAGGAGCGCCTTGCCCGCGAAAAGGAAGAGGCCGCCCGCGAGGCTCAGCGTCGCGCCGTCCCTGCATCTGACTCCGGGTCGCGTTTCCGTTCGCTGCTCGACCAGATCGCCGCGCAGGAGACCGTGCTCAAGGAGAAGAAGGACGCCGAGAACAAGGCCAAGGCCGAGCGTGCCGCCGAGCGCGGCAACCGTCGCGGCAACAACGACCGCCGTGGTGGTCGTCGTAATGACCGCAACGCCTCCGATAACAATTCCGAGCGTAACGCCTCCGAGAGCCGTCCGCATAGCCATCGCACCAACGCCAGCAACAATGTCGCTGCCGGCATGGACTTCCCCAACCCCGACAAGCAGGGCAAGGGCAAAAAGCGCAAGGGCGGTCACAACAACGAAGAGGACCACTACAGCCGCATGGCTCGCGAAGCCGAGGAGTACAGCCGCGAGAAGGTGCTCGAGGAGGCCCGCGCCGCCGTCGAGGAGGCCTCTCGCGAGTCCACCGGTCGTCGCAAGAAGCGCAAGGAGAAGCGTGAGCGCGAGGCTGCAAAGGCTCAGGAGGAGCGTAAGATTGAGGAGGCGCTGGCCCAGGGCGTGAACCCCGAGGAGCTCGATGCCATCAAGGTCTCCCAGGGCGTTACGGTCCAGGAGCTCGCCGAGGCGCTCGACGTTCCGGCCAACGACATCATCAAGCGCCTGTTCCTGCTGGGCACGCCGCTCACCATGACGCAGTCCATGTCCGACGACCTCGTCGAGCTGGTTGCCGACGACCTTGGCCGCCAGATCAAGATCATCACCCCCGAGGAGGAGAACACCTTCTCGTTCTACGACGATCCCGCCGACCTTAAGCCGCGCGCCCCGGTCGTCACCGTCATGGGTCACGTCGACCACGGCAAGACGTCGCTGCTCGACGCTATCCGCCACACCGGCGTAGCTGCCGGCGAGGCGGGCGGCATTACGCAGGCCATCGGCGCTTCGCAGGTCATGATCAACGACCGCAAGATCACCTTCATCGATACCCCCGGTCACGCGACCTTTACGGCCATGCGTGCTCGCGGCGCCAAGGTGACCGACATCGTCATTCTGATCGTGGCTGCCGACGACGGCGTCATGCCTCAGACCATCGAGTCGATTAACCACGCCAAGGCCGCCGGCGTACCCATCGTCGTCGCCGTCAACAAGATCGATAAGCCGGGCGCCAACCCCGACCGCGTGCGCCAGGAGCTCACCGAGTACGGCATCATCCCCGAGGAGTGGGGCGGACAGAACATGTTCGTCAACATTTCGGCCAAGCAGAAGATCGGTATCGACGACCTGCTCGAGACCGTGCTGCTCCAAGCCGACGTGCTCGAGCTCAAGGCCAACCCCGATACCTTTGCCTCCGGTAACGTCCTCGAGGCTAAGCTCGACAAGGGCCGCGGTTCGGTTGCCACGGTGCTCGTGACCCGCGGTACCCTGCACGTGGGCGATACGCTGGTCGCCGGCCTTACCTACGGCCGCGTCCGCGCCATGCTCGACCCCAAGGGCAACGCCGTCACCGAGGCCGGTCCCTCCGACGCCGTCGAGATCCTGGGCCTGCAGTCCGTGCCCAACGCCGGCGACGAGTTCCGTGTTTTCGAGGACGAGCGCGAGGCTCGCGCCCTGGCCGACGAGCGTTCGCTCAAGGCCCGTATCGAGGAACAGAGCCGCGTGAAGCACGTCACGCTCGAGAACCTCTTCGAGACCATCGCCGACGCCGAGGTCAAGGAGCTCAACCTGATCATCAAGGCCGACGTCCAGGGCTCCATTGAGGCCCTTCAGGACTCGCTCGACAAGATGGATCAGTCCGAGGTGCGCATCAACACGATCCACTCCGCGGTCGGTGCCATCAACGAGACCGACGTCGTCCTGGCAGACGCCTCCAATGCCATCATCATCGGCTTTGGTGTGCGTCCCGACGGTAAGGCCCGCTCCGCTGCCGAGCGCGAGGGCGTCGAGATCCGTTGCTACGACGTCATCTACAAGTGCCTCGAGGAGCTCGACGCTGCTCGTATCGGCATGCTCAAGCCCACCGAGGTCGAGGTCTCCACGGGTACCGCGACCGTCCTGGACACCTTCAAGGTGCCCAAAGTCGGCATCGCTGCCGGTGTCCGCGTCGAAGAGGGCGAGATCGCCGCGACCGATTCCGTGCGCCTGGTGCGCGACGGCATCGTGGTCTTCAACGGCAAGATTGCCTCGATGCGCCACTACAAGGATGAGGCCAAGAGCCTCAAGAGCGGTTCCGAGGGCGGCATTGGCCTGGAGAACTTCCAGGACATCAAGCCCGGCGACCAGATCGAGGGTTACCGCATCGACCAGGTTGCCCGTACCGAGTAGGGGGTAGCGCTATGAAGCAAACGCAGGCAACCCGCCGACTGGGCGAGCAGCTTCGCGAGAAGCTCGGTTATATCCTGCTCTTTGAGGTTTCCGATCCGCGCCTCGACCTGGTCACCCTGACTGCGGTCGAGGTCGCGGTGGACCGTTCGTTCGCGCGCGTGTACGTGTCGTGCGATGCGAGCCGCTACGACGAGGTCATGGAGGCGCTCGCCAGCGCCAAGGGCCGTATTCGCAGCCTGTTGGCTCGCTCGCTCGATTGGCGTGTCACGCCCGAGCTCGATTTTCGCATCGATCGCTCGACCGATGAGGCCGAGCGCATCACGCGAGCGCTGGAAAACGTTCCGGCCACGCTGGCGATCGAAAAGGACGAGGACGGCTATCCCATAGCGGATGCCGCCCAGGAGGCAGCTTTAGATGACTAATTCCGCTGATCTCGCCGCTGGCGAGTCTGCAGATATTACGCGACGCATCCTCGAGCTCATCGAGGGTGCGTCCTCCATTGCGATTTCGGGACATACGTCTCCCGATGGTGACGCCCTGGGCTCCGTGCTGGGCCTGGGCTTATCGCTTATGAAGTTTTTCCCCAACAAGGACATTGCGCTGCTGCTGGCAGACGATGATCCGGTGCCGCGCATCTACCGCTTTATGGAGGGCGCCGATCGCTTGGCGCCCGCATCTGCGTACACCGGCAATCCGGACCTGTTTATCTCGGTGGATGTGCCGGTCGTCGAGCGCCTCAACAACTCGGCCGAGGTACTTCGCCGCTCCAAGCATGTGGTGTGCTTCGATCACCATCCGGCGCGCGAGGAGTTTGCCGAGCTGAGCCTGAGGCGTGTCGATGCCGCGGCCTGCGCCATGATCATCGACCGTTTCTTGGATAATTGCGGCATTGTCGCCCGTGATGGCGTTGCGACTTGCTTGCTGTGCGGCTTGGTGACCGACACCGGTCGTTTCCAGTACCAGAATGCCGATGCTGCCGCGTTCCACGCCGCTTCGCGCCTGGTAGCACATGGTGCCGATCCGGCTCGTGTCGCGCTCGAGGTCTATCAGAGCATGCGCGTCGAGTTTTTGCACCTCAAGTCCATTGTCATGGGCCGTATTAAGACGGTCGCGCACGGGCGCGTGGCGTATAGCTATGCCTTCCAGAGCGACCTTGAGGCCTGCGGCGTCACCTCGGATGAATGTGACGGTCTGGTCGATGTGGTGCGTTCGGTAATGGGCGTCGAGGTATGTCTGTTCTTAAAGGGCATCGACGGCGATACCAAGGTGCGCGGCAACCTGCGCTCCAAGGGTGACCTCGATGTGTCCGACATCGCTGCCAACTTTGGCGGTGGCGGGCATCATGCCGCCGCCGGCTTTACCAACAACGGAACGATTCGCGAGACGCTTGCCGTGGCACTTCCCATGCTGGCCGAGCTGGTGGGGGAGGATCCCGCTTCGGTGACCGTCGAGCTTTAACTTTTTGGATGGTACATGGCTCGTCGTACGCCTTCTCAATTGAATATGCTGCTCGCCGTCGATAAGCCGGTGGGCTGCACGTCCCACGACGTGGTCTCACAATGCCGTCGCGCCCTCCATGAGCGGCGCGTCGGTCATGCCGGCACGCTCGACCCCATGGCATCCGGCGTCATGGTTGTGGGCGTGGGTCAGGCCACGCGTCTGCTGGGCATGCTCACCCTCGACACGAAAAGCTACGTCGCCGACATTTCGTTTGGTGTCGAGACTAATACCGACGATGCGGAGGGCGAGGCCGTTCGCACCGTTTCCGTTGCCCCCGAGCTGCACGACATGGCCTACGCCCGTGAACAGCTGGCTGCCATGCTGGGGCCGCAGATGCAGGTCCCGCCGGCGTTCTCGGCCATCTCGGTCAACGGCGTTCGCGCGTACAAGTCTGCTCGTGATGGCAATGCCGTTGACCTGCCCCCGCGTCCCGTCGAGGTGTATGCCGCCGATCTGATCGCCATGAGCGGCGAGGGCGATGCTTGTGTTTGGACCGTGGCATTTTCGGTGAGCAAGGGCACCTATATCCGCGCGCTCGCTCGTGATTTGGGTCGTGCGTGCGATAGCGCCGCACACATTTCCGCGCTACGCCGGACGGCATCCGGCGTGGTTTCCATTGGCGTCTGCCATGCGGTGGAGGAACTTTCTCCCGAGTCTGCGACTGGCTTTGCGTTGGACCCCATCGCGGCCCTGGGCGCCACGCGTGTCGACTTGCCGGGCAACCTTGCCGATGACCTGCTCTGCGGCAGGCGCATTCCCGTTGACCGCGCGCTTATCGACTTCGATGCTTCGAAGGCGCCGTTTGCGCTGGTGCTCGATGGTGGGCTCAAGGCGCTTGCCCGCATTGAGGACGGTCGCTTTGTGATGGAGCACGTGTTTCCGCAGACAATTGGCGGTGTTCGATGATGCTGGCCCCCCACGAGCTCGCGCGTATCTTTTTCGCGGGCGAGTCGGGCGAGGCGCGCATCGTTCCCGCCGCCGCGTTTGATGGGTGCGGGCGTTTAGGTGCTGCCTCGATTGGCATCGGCGTGTTCGATGGCGTGCATCGGGGACACCGCGAACTTATTGACGCGGTGGTTCGCGACGCCCGTGCCCATAACTGCCTCGCAGTTGTTGTCACCTTCGATCCCGATCCGGACATCGTGGTGAGTCCTTCGCCCGCTCAAAAACTGATGACGACGGCCGACCGCCTGCATGCCCTGGCTCTCACCGGGGTCGATGCGGTTGTTGCCGTTCCTTTTACGCCCGCGGTGGCGGCACTCGATCATGTCGGTTTTCTCTCGCTGCTGTCGCGCGTTGTCGACATCCGCTCGATTCGCGTGGGCAGCGACTTTAGACTCGGCCATGGCGGAGCTTCGGGCGTTGCCGAGATGCAGGTATGGGGTGCCGAGCGCGGTGTTGATGTCTATGGCCACGAGCTGCTGTGCGTTGATGGCCAGACGATCTGCGCCACCCGTATTCGCCAGGAACTGCGCCAGGGCCATGTTGAGCTTGCCACCGAACTGCTCGGTCGTCCGTACATGCTGCGCGGCGTGGTCGCCGGTGGCCGTCATCAGGGCTCTGACATGGGCTTTCCCACGGCAAACATTCAGGTGCCCGAGGGCATTCAGGTGCCTGCCGATGGCGTTTACGAGGGCCTTGTGCTGGTCGACGATACCGTGTGGCCCGCTGCCGTTAACGTGGGCCTGCCGCCGACGTATGCCGACGATGCCGCCTCGGCGCATCTGGAGGCTAATCTGATTGGGTACGCGGGCGACTTGTACGGTGCGTCCGTCTCGCTGGCGTTTACGCGCTGGCTGCGCCCGTCGCGCGCGTTCGATTCGCTGGACGAGTTGATCGCGACCGTCGAGGGTAATATTGACGATATTCGCCACAACTTGGGTGAGCAGGGGGTGAGCATCCGTGATTAGCGATGAGGAGAAAGACCAGGTACGCGCTGCGTCCGACCTGGTCGCCATCGTGCAGGAAACGGTTGAGCTCAAGCCCCGAGGCCATGAGTTTTGGGGCTGCTGCCCCTTTCACGGCGAAAAGACCCCCTCGTTTCACATTATCCCTGCCACGCAGGTTTGGCATTGCTTTGGCTGTGGTGAGGGCGGCGACGTCTTCACCTATATTATGAAGCGCGAAAACCTGAGCTTTCCCGAGTCGATACGCTACCTTGCCGATCGTGCCGGCATTGAGCTACACGATACCGGCGCCCGTCGCGAGCGTGGCACCAAGCGTGCTCGCATCTACGACCTATGCGCCGAGACGGCTCAGTTCTACCACACCATGCTCATGCGCGGTAAGGACGGCCGGCCGCGTGAGTACTTTGCCAGCCGCGGTATGGGCGGCGATGTCTGTCGCCGTTACTGTCTGGGCTTTGCACCGGGTCGCAACATGTTGGTGGCTCATCTGTCGCAGGCGGGCTTTACCCCGCAGGAGATGATCGACGCCAACGTGGCTGTCAGCCGCGGGCGCGGACAGCTTGCCGACCGCTTTTACGACCGCGTGATGTTTCCTATTTTTGATGAGCAGGGGCATAACATCGCCTTTGGCGGGCGCATCATGGGTGACGGTCAGCCTAAGTACCTCAACACCGCCGAGACGAGCGTGTTCCATAAAAAGAGAAACCTCTATGGCTTTAACTGGGCCAAGGAGTTTATCGTCGCGCAAAATACCGCCATCGTGGTTGAGGGCTATACCGACTGCATCGCCTGCTGGGAGGCGGGGATCAAAAACGTTGTCGCCACGCTTGGTACGGCGCTGACGGAACATCATGTTAAGACGCTCACCCGTTTTGCCAAGCGCATTGTATATATGTTCGATGGCGACGCCGCCGGCCAAAAGGCCGCACGACGCGCGATTCAGTTTATCGAGCAGGATTCGATGGACCTTCGCTGCGTGGTGCTGCCCGACGGCAACGATCCCATGGAGTTCATCACAGCGCACGGCGGAGAGGAACTGCAGAAGCGCATTGACGCCGCCGAGCCGCTCATGGACTTCGTGTACCGTTCGCTGCAGGAGTCGAGCGATATTACCACGCCGGGCGGTCGCGCCAAGGCGCTGGAAGATGCTCTGACGCTTATCTATCCGCTGCGTGACAGCTACATGATCGACACGTACTTTATCCAGATTGCCGACCTGTTGGGTTTGGACCTTGAGACCGTGCGCGCGAGCTCGGGCCGCGTTTTTCGCGATGTCGCCAAGCGCGAGGATGCGGAGCGCCGCCGTGAGCAGAACTATGAGCGCCAGAGGGCACGGGCCGAGCGCTCTGGAAACGCAGGCGGTCGGGCGTCTGGTTCGCAAGGGGCGCCTCACGGCGCTTGGGCGTCGGGCGCGACGCCGTCAGTCTCTGCGCCGGTCGAGGAGGAGCCGTACGACTACGTCCCGCTCGACGCCTATGGCGCCGCGCCGGTAGAGGCTGCCGACGACCTGCCTCCGATTGATGTGCCGGCAGGGATGGATGGTGCGACTTCGGTTGCCGATGCTTCGGCTGGCCCCGCAGCTCCGGCGATGCCGATCGTGCTCACCGATCTGGAGCGGAAGTCGCTGGCGGGGGAGCGCGAGCTGCTGACGATGCTCACCAGCTACCCCGACTTGTTCCGTTCGTATGCCGATCGTATCTGCTCCATCGATTGGGTCGACCCGCGTCACGAGTCGATTGCATGGGCCGTACTGGCGGCGCCCCCGGGCACCGATCCTGCGGCCTGCATGGATGCGGCGCGTGCGGTATGTCCTGAGGCGGCATCGCTTGTCAGTGCCGGACGCATCTCGGCGACGAGCAAGCACCCCACCGAGACGAACATCGTCTTTATGCTTGACACGCTCGAGCTCTACACCATCAAGCGCCGCATGCGCTCCGCACAGGCCAAGCTGCGCCAGGACCATTCGCTCGATGACGAGGCGCGGCGCGTGCTGACCATGCAGGCGGTGCAGGACACGCAGCGTCAGCGCGAGCTCGAAAAGTCGATTGGCGGCGTGGCCGACCCGTTCCGTTTGATCGGTTTGGAGACTGCGGGCGCCGATCAGGCCTAGATGTTGTGGTCAACCAGCGTATTCTCGCCTATATCCAGACCTCTTTTTGGGTATAGACGTCACTGCGTGTGCTAAAGTATTGAGTCCTGTGGACTATGAAGGGAGAATCTGTGCCAAAAAAGACTGAGAGCACGGGTACTGGGCTGGAATCCTACGTTGCAAAGCTCATGGGCAACGGCTCAAACAGGACTTCGGTAACCGAGGACGAGATTCAGGTCGCCCTGAAGGATATCGATGTAACTGATGAGCAGCTCACCGCGGTGTATTCCGCGCTGCGCAACAGCGGCATCCAGATTATCTCCGCGAGCGGTAACGACGACGCTCCCATGGACGTCGACGATGACGATAACGATACCGATACCGACGACTTTGGTGATGACGACGAGCACGATTCCGGCTCGCTCGACGATCACGAGCTCAAGATGGCCCGTCAGGCCGATGCCGAGATGGGCTCCTCCAAGAGCAAGAAGAAGCGCACCGTGCGCACGTCCCGTTCGCGTTCGCGCGTGCGCGGTATCGACGCCTCCACGGTGATGCTGACCGGCGACCCTGTCCGCATGTACCTCAAGGAGATCGGTAAGGTCGACCTGCTGACCGCCTCCGAAGAGGTCGATCTGGCTATGAAGATTGAGGCGGGTCTCGAAGCCACTGAGAAGCTCGAGGCCGCCGAGGCGGGTGAGCTTGAGCTCACTCGTTCCGAGATGCGTCGTCTGACCCGTATCGAGAATGTCGGTCTTGAGGCCAAGCAGGCGCTCATTAGCGCCAACCTGCGTCTGGTCGTCTCCATCGCCAAGCGCTATGTCGGTCGCGGCATGCTGTTCCTGGACCTGATCCAGGAGGGCAACCTCGGTCTGATTCGTGCTGTCGAGAAGTTCGACTACCAGAAGGGCTTTAAGTTCTCCACGTACGCCACGTGGTGGATCCGTCAGGCCATTACGCGCGCTATCGCCGATCAGGCCCGTACCATCCGTATTCCTGTGCACATGGTCGAGACCATCAACAAGCTCGTCCGCGTGCAGCGCCAGCTCCTCCAGGACCTGGGCCGCGACCCGACCCCCGAGGAGATCGGTGCCGAGATGGACATGAGCGCTGACCGTGTCCGCGAGATCCAGAAGATTTCGCAGGAGCCCGTGTCGCTCGAAACTCCTATCGGCGAGGAAGAGGATTCCCAGCTGGGCGACTTCATCGAGGATTCCCAGGCCATCGTTCCGCCCGATGCAGCCAGCTTCTCCATGCTGCAGGAGCAGCTCACCCAGGTGCTCGATTCGCTTGCCGATCGCGAACGCAAGGTTATCGAGCTGCGCTTTGGCCTTGTTGACGGACATCCCCGCACGCTCGAGGAGGTCGGTCGCGAGTTTGGTGTCACGCGCGAGCGCATTCGCCAGATCGAGTCCAAGACCCTGGCCAAGCTCCGTCATCCCAGCCGCAGCAGCAAGCTCAAAGATTACATCGAGAGCTAGTCAAGCAAGAAGCGCCCGCAAGCACAATCGCTTGAGGGCGCTTTCATGTAGTGGGTGGGGGCGGGGTGGTTTTTCAAGTCGTGTTTTT
>CATYDM010000046.1 GCA_958405195.1 uncultured Collinsella sp. | reverse complement strand
GCATTCGGGGGCCTTGCGGTCCCCGAATCATCACCTGTTATCTAAACTGTTAGATAAGGAGATCGATGACCTCTGCTCTAAGTTGCTCTCCTGCAGGAGCGACCTTGCCAACGCAATGACAGATTACTCGAAACTTTTTAAAGAGATGGGGCTTGAGGCTGCCGAGGCCCATGCCGATGCAATGGAGGCGATGGACAGGCTTCTCAAGCTTGTCGAGAAGCATAGGCTAGTCTACGAACGCGACGACGTGAAGACCCGAGCGGTCAAGGACGCTGCGAGCGAGGAACGCAGGGTTCTTTCGAAGAGGAAGACTGACGAGCAAAAAACTATCGATGATTATTCGGCGACCCTTGACGATGTCTCTGTGAAAATTGCCAACGCAGTGTTGCTTGCCGCAAAGCGCTGCGACAGGAAGCTCGAGTATGCCGTTCCTGTTGACATTAGGGTTCCTAATCCTATGGGGAAATTCATATTTGTCTCCGAACTCACTTCTGGTAGTACCGACATAAGCTACTGCAACGACGTCTTTGGGGAGGTGTTCAACAAGCCTAAGCTATCGCTTCTGCTAGATGGCATTCAGTCCGAGACCAATCTGACTACGGAGGAAATAGCTGCAGCGGTAACAGGTGAAAAACCTTCCATGGCGACGTGCTACGATCAGATTCGCAACAAACTTCATGCGGTGGTTGACCGTGTAACCGAGAGAAGGAAAATCACTAACAAGTCCATAGGCATCGACGCTGAACCGTCGCCTGGTCTGTACGGGACCCTGTACTTCGATCTTTTGGCGGAGGAAGACACTAAATCAGGGGTCTACATTATCGACCAGCCAGAGGATCAAATCTCACAAGTAGCGATTAAGGAGCACGTCCTTGGCGCCTTTAAGAGGATGAGCGCCAACCGGCAGGTACTGATGATCACGCACAACCCACTCTTTGTCGTAAACCTCGACGTCGATAACGTCATTGTGCTCGCGCGCGGACAAGATGGGAAAATTGACGTGAAGAGTGGGGCTTTGGAATACGAATGCGACGACTACAAGGTGCTCGACCTTGTGGCCAAGACTGTTGAAGGAGGAGCTGACGTTGTTAGGAAACGACTCAAACGCTATGGCTCAGAAGGCATATAAGGTCGGGCTGAAGGATGGGAAGATCGCGATCGAGGGTGTTGATGACTTTTCCATTGATATCGAAGACCCGAAGCTGAACGTAGGGAAGTTGTACTCGGCCCTTTTCGCTGGAATCGACGAACCTACAACGATTTCCCTCGAGCCCACGACAGAACTTAAACAGGATCGCAAAGCCTTCTCTTTCTTTGAAAGCTTGAAAAAGATAGTGGACGGCGCTTGTGAGAAGATGAATCCAAGTCTGGCCGATATCGTCAAGAAGGCCGAAGGACTCGACGCTGCCGACGAGGCAAAACGGAGCTGATGCCGTGCTGCTTGTTCGCGAAAGCCAAGGGCAATGGAGACTTTCATGGTAACCACTGTTTGCGATATACGTGGTAGCGCGATTGGGCATGATGACATAATAGCTGTCTAGGGTACTTTGGAATTGTGAATATGCGCGACCATCAATGAGTGTGGATACTCAGAGCTTGGGCTTGACGAGGCCCAAGCTTGAAGATACTATCATAACAGTGATTAGGGTCCAGAAACTTTCGATGCCTGGAACCGGAGGGGAGCCTGCGGGTTCCCCTTTTATTTTTCGGGAAGAGCGACGATGCCCAAAGAATTCCTTACCTACCAGCAGCAGATGGAGAAGCTCAGAAGCTCCGGTCTCACAATCGAGGACGAAGGGGCTTGCTGCAGGGTCCTTGCGGACATCGGCTATTTCCCGGTCGTGAACGGATACCAGTCGTTTTTCCGCGACCCGAGCACCCGGGTATACCGCGAAGGCGCCACTTTTGGGGACATCCTGGCGCTTTACGAGTTCGACGTCGAGCTCAGGGAGATAATGCTCGATGCGCTGCTCAAGGTCGAGGTGAAGATCAGGTCGGCGGTGGCCTACGAGTTCTGCGCTGCATATGGCGAGTCCCAGAGCATGTACCTAGACGCCCGCTGCTACGCGGCGTCGAGGGGCGCGAAGCGCGTTCTCCCGAAGCTGCTGAACATGCTTGACTATATCGCCAACAAGGATACCAGCCACGAATACCTCGTCCACTACCGCAGGGCATACAAGAACGTGCCGCTGTGGGTCGCGGTGAACGCCATGACCTTCGGGCAGATCTCGAAAATGCTCACGGCCCTCAGGGACAACGAGAAGGCCAGGATTGCCAAGAGGTTCGAGGTCGGAAACCCGAAGGAGCTCTCGTCGTTTATCCGCGTGCTCGCCCTCTACAGGAACGTCTGCGCGCATGGCGAGCGCCTCTTCTCCCACAGGTGCCACGTCGAGATCCCCGATACGGCCTTGCACGCCAAGCTCGGCATCGAGAAGATCGGACCGAATTACGCTTGCGGCAAGGTGGATGTCTTCTCGGCAGTGATCGCCCTTCGATACCTTCTGCGCGACGACGAGTTCAAGGCATTCAAGGCAAAGCTCGTCAAGTGCGTTAACGGATACCTGTTATCGGACGAGAGCATCGGCGAGGAGCGCCTCCTTGAAGCCATGGGCTTCCCGGCCGAATGGAAGAAGATAACCAGGTATAAAATATGGAATCGACCCGCCTAAAAGCAAGTCGTTGGTTTCAGGTGGATTATTGGCGACGGAATCGCGCGCCAAGCCCCTTGCGCGGATGCGTTGCGGCTATCGAGGGCTATGCTAGATACAAGGCTGGAGCCTGTCTGGCGTATTCTTAAGAGGAATCATGCGGTTTCTTTTTGATCATGGGCATGGTTGGCGCTGCGATAATGACGGACTTTCTTGTTAAAGGGGTTGGTCCAGCAGTTGGGCGCCTCTGTTCCCGGGAGCGCTGCTCGTCCAACGGCTACCTATCCCCGGCAGGATTCCGAGGACGGCTAATCGCAAAGCCTTGCCACCTCGGCGCCGCATTCCGCGCACCGACCCTCGATGAGCACGCGCCCGTGACGCATGCGCAGCGTGTAGCCGGGCGCGAACTCCGTCGTGCCGCAGTTATGGCAGAACGCGCTGGCGAGCAGCGGCTTGCGGATATGCTCGGGGATCTTCTTTCACTCCCGCAACGCCTCGATCTCGGTGACGCCCTTGCTGCGGCGGAACTCGTCTTCCTCCACCTCTTCGGCGACGAACCTTGCGTTCATCTCCTGGTAACGTACAATTTCTTGCGCACTTTGACAGCAGAATAGCGTCCAGATGGAATGGAGGGCCCGGTCCGCCTCGGGATGATTCGAGTTGTCGAGACAAGAAGCATACTGGAGGTCGGCCATGCCCGAACGCGGTATCGATTGCATGAGCTTTGCTGTCTGCTGTCGGACATCTTCTTTTGCGATACCGTTCAGTTTGGGGGGATGCGTCCGGATGGTGTCGGCATCCTGTGGAAGCGATTTCGCGCCCCCTCGCAGTGGGCATCTGGCTCGAATCCATTCACATCTACTCACCTTATGATTAGATGTGATTAGGTGTGACTAGAAGGTTGGGAAGATGGACGTTCGGGAAGGGGAGGACGTAGAGTTCAAGCGCGAGATGAGCCCGGGCGCGGTCAAGACGGTCATCGCGTTTGTCAGTACGGGTGGCGGAACGCTGTGCATCGGCGTCGATGACGAGGGCGTCCCTGTCGGTGTCGACGATGTCGACGCGGAGATGACGCGCGTGACGAGCTGCCTTAGGGACTCGGTCAAGCCCGATATCCTCATGATGATATCCATCGTGTCGGAAGTGATCGATGGGCACGATGTGATTGCGGTTCATGTTGGCAGGGGCGTCGGGCGTCCGTACTATCTTGCGTCGAAGGGCCCTCGCCCGGAGGGCGTCTACATTCGCTCGAGCGCCGCGAGCGTGCCTGCAAGCGATTCCGCCATCATCCGTATGGCTCGCGAATGCGACGGAGACGCGTTTGAGGCCCGTCTGTCGATGAATCAGGACCTCACGTTCCTATATGCGCAGGCGGAGTTTGAAAAAGAAGGGGCTTTCGTTAGGCCCTGGCGAGATGCGGACGTTCGGCATGCGCAATTCGGACGGTGGTTTTACGAACCTAGCGCTCCTGCTATCGGACCAATGTCCCCCAACGAAGAAAGCCGCGGCGTTTTCCGACGACGGCCGGATCGTGTTCACCGGGCACCGCGAGTACGAGGGCTCAATCCTGAAGCAGCTCGCCGACGCCTATGCGTTCCTCGAGGCCCACAACCATTATCGGACTGAGTTTTCGGGTCTCGAGCGAATCGACCAGTATGATTATCCCGCCGTGGCGCTTCGTGAGGCCCTTGTGAACTCTGTCGCGCACCGCGAGTACGCGCTATCTGGTTCCACGCTAGTTTCCGTCATGCCATCGGCGGCGGAAATAGTGTCGCTTGGTGGGTTGCCGACGGGCATAGAATACGAGGATCTCTCCGCCCGGATCTCCATGCCGCGGAACCGCGCTCTCGCTAACGTGCTGTTCCGCCTGGAGCTTATCGAAGCGTACGGGACTGGGATCGGCAGGATGCGCGATAATTATGAGGGGGGAGGGGTTGTCTCCGGAAATGACGGTGACGGCGAATACGTTTTCTATTGTCCTGCCAAACAGGAACGCACCAGACGCAAAGGCCGCCGGGGATGCGGAGTCGTTGCCGGAGGCGGTGATTCGCGCGCTTGCCGATGGTGCCCGAACCCGAGCGGAGATTCAAGCTGACCTCGGGGTTTCCCAGTCGACGGCGAGCCGGGTCCTGGCCGACCTTGTGGGCGGGGGCCGTGTTGCGACGATCGGGTCGGGCAGGGAGACTCGGTATCGCCTGCCATAGCCCTGGCGCCGGATCCCGGCATCCGGTGGGCGATGCGCGCCGTCTCGGCCGGTGGGCGTTTTGTCACATGGGGAGGGTCGATGCGCTTGCTGCTGTACGGGGTCTCACGGCGGATGGAGGCGACGGTCGCGTCTGGAGTTTGGCTTCGAGGTGGGGGGCTCGCATGATTGACGCCTTCGGACTCCGCCGCATAATTGTCGCCGGAGGCTTCGGAGTCATCGGCTCCAGCTTCGTTCACCACATGGTTCGCGAGGACCCCGCGCGAAGGTGACCGTGCTAGACAAGCTCGCCTGCGCCGGCAGTACTGAGAGCATCGCGTGGTGCCGAGCCAACGAGACCTGATGATGCCCCGCCAAGAAGGCCATCGAGGCCAGGTACGCCGCTCAGGGGCGGTGGGCGTAGAGGTTTTGCCCGCCCATTCGGCGCGTGCGCCCGCGAAGGCCGGGCCGCCCCGCCCATCGGCGCCGCATCATTGCGCTCAACGCGTCCAGATGGAGAAATCTGGTTGTGAAGGGGTCGCGCATGGGTGAACTGCGCCCCCCTTCGCTCCCCAATTAGGTGCAAATACGCAAATGCGCGGATAATTTCCAGCCTTTCAAAGTAGCCTGAAAACCGCGAGCCATCTACCTGCTACTTTTCTGCAAACATGACGCCGTTACTCGACCCGGTCGTTATTTATCCGCGCATTTGTGAATTTGCATGACGGGAATGACCTCTGCGCCGCAAAACAACGCTTCGAACGGTGTCCCGCACAGCGAGAAAACGCCCGAAGCGGTGCCCGGGCCGCAAAAGCGCCGGCACCTCAGATTGGCACCTGTCCCTTTTCGCATTAGCCGCGATAGGGGGCTTTTGCGTTGGATATCTGAAAATGCAGAAGGCCTTGATTACGTTATCTGCCTGGGTCCAGATCAATGTGTTGAGGTCGCCGACATACGGGCGATTCCAACGATTGAGGCGCTTCTGCCCTGGGATTATGACATTGCTGGGGGAGTTGCCTGCGAATTGTGCTCCTTTGCACCACGTTTCCGTTCACAGGCCGATGACTTCGAGGCCTCCGTGGTACAGTGCCGTAAAAAGTTTACGGCACTGTACCACGGAGGCGCTAATCTGAGGCTTGAACGCGTCAGGGGGCGCTGGGGAGCGAACGGCAAAGGTGAGTGAAATGAGTGACGGCCAGGCGAGCACGGCGTTTTCTCGGGCAGATGCAAAGCGCGCGTTCGGCGCGTATGTTTCCCAGTTCGATCTGGATAACGAGCGCATTGCGCTCAAGGTGGAGCATACGTACCGGGTTGCCGACGCTTGCGATGCGATAGCCCGAGGAGAGGGCCTTGAGCCGCGCGACGTAGACCTTGCGTGGTTGTGCGGACTTCTGCATGATATCGGTCGCTTTGAGCAGCTGCGCCATTGGGACACGTTTAACGACGCGCGGTCGTGCGCCCATGCTGCTCTGGGCCGGTATATTCTCGAAGGGCCCGTGGAGGGCTGCCGGGGTAAACGGCTTTGGAGGGTCGACGACGCGACGGTCATCGACCTGTATCCCGGGGGTGACCTGGCGTCCTTTACGCGCGACGCCGAGTGGGCGCCCGTTATCGTGCGCGCCGTGGGGCTGCATAGCGACCTCTCGCTCCCCGATGATCTCACTCCGCGCGAGCGCCTGTTCTGCGCCATTGTGCGGGACGCCGACAAGATCGACATTCTGCGCGTTTTTTCGCAGTCGAGCTGCCATGCGGTGCTCGGCATCGAGTCGCGGGAATTCGCGACGGGGACCATTTCCGATGTCGCCATGCGGGGTTTTGCCGAGCGCCGCTGCCTTGCCCGCAACGAGCGACCGGAAAGCCTCGATGGGCTGGTGGGGGCAATCTGCCTGGTCTTTGAGCTGGAGCACGCGACTGCGCGGAATGTGCTGCGTTCGCTTGGGTATGTGGGCGAGCTCCTGCGCCGCCCCTTTGGCCTTGCGCCGGACTTTTCCAACGAACAGACGCGTGCTCGCTGGAATACGATTTGCCGTCAGATGGACGCCTACTAACCCTCGAAGGGACAGGCACCAATCTGAGGATGGGCCTCGCGGCGCGCGACCTCAAATCAGTGCCTGTCCCCTTTCTGAGGTGGCTGGCTTAATCCTCACTTAATGTGACGCGGGGCTACATGGTCAGGGTCTGTTTTGGCCATAATGGAATGCGAACACAATGCGACGATAGGGGCGCCTGCGGCGATGCGCCCGGGAGCGAGGGGCCATGCGGAAGAGCGAGTGGAGTCCGAGACGGTCGGGGCACGCCCCCGTCAACCCCATGACGGGCATGCCGAATGCCGGCGCGCACGCCGGCGCGGCTCCCACAAGCCCGATCACAGGAGATCTGCTACACGCACCCGCGACCGAGTCCGGCGCGCCTCCGCATACCGGAGCATCCGCGCGCGAAGGGTCCACGCCGAACGGCGGCGCGACCTCCCCGGACGATGCTCCTCTGCGCGCCGGAGCGCCAAGGCCCGCGAGTGAGCCATCATACATGCCTCTCGATCACGAGCGGGGCCTCGGTGCAGCGACGCCGTTCTCCCTCGACGAAGACCGCGTCTTCACCACCTCGAACGACTCCATGGACGAGCTGCTCGCAAGGCTACGCGGTGTGCTCGACAGCCGCCTGCTCTCCATCGTGTCGCTCGTGCTCGTGTCCTTTGCGGTGGTGGCAAACGAGAGCCTGCCCGTGTTCCTCATCGTGGTCGTGGTGGGCTACATGCTCATCGACCGCTTTATCACGGCACGCCGCGTCGTTACGCTGGGCGGCCTGTCCTGGTTCTTCGTCCTGCTCCTCGGCCGCCTGTTCATCATGAACGTGGGCGCGCTGTACCTGGACATCGACTACCTGTTCATGTTCTGCGGCTTCCTGTTCGCCCTGGCGGTGTGCGGCGTGTTCTTTGCCGGCCGCGCCATGTATTACATGGGGTACGACCGCGGCCAGGCGCTGGCGGATCGCGCCATCGCCGCCCACATGGTCGAGCGCCTGATCGACCATCCCGAGAACGTTGCGAACCTCGACGGGACGTTCCTCGAGGTGGAGGGCGCCATCAACCGCGTGCGCAGCCGCGAGCGCCAGGTGGCCGACGCCCTGCGCGACGAGGCCCGCCGCAAGGACGACCTCGTCACCTACCTCGCCCACGACCTCAAGACCCCGCTCGCCAGCGTGGTGGGCTACCTGTCGTTGCTGGAGGAGGCGCCCGACCTCCCCGTCGAGCAGCGCTCCCGTTTTACCGGCATCGCCCTGGACAAGGCGCATCGCCTGGATGCGCTCATCGAGGAGTTCTTCGACATCACCCGCTTCGACTTCCACGACATCGTGCTCACGCGCGGCTACGTCGACCTGTCGCTCCTGCTGGCGCAGGTTGCCGACGAGTTCTATCCCACCCTCACCGAGCAGGGCAAGCACGTCGAGGTCCAGGCCCCGCCCAGTCTGATCGTGCTCATCGATGGCGACAAGATGGCGCGCGTGTTCAACAACGTGATGAAGAACGCCATCGCGTACAGTTACGAGGGCTCGACCATTCGCATTTTTGCCGAGCAGGGGGACGGCGGCAGCGTGACGGTGCGGTTTGAGAATCAGGGCGACCCGATTCCCGCTCCCAAGCTCGGCATGATCTTTGAGAAGTTCTACCGTCTGGACGCTGCGCGCGCGACCAACCGCGGCGGTGCGGGGCTGGGCCTGGCCATTGCCAAGGAGATCGTGGGGGCGCATGGCGGCTCCATTAGCTGCGAGTCCACGCCCGAGCACACGGTGTTCACCATCGTCTTGCCGCTGTAGCACCTCAGAAAGGGGATGGGCGCTCACCTCAGAAAGGGGACAGGCACTAATTTGAGGTGGCGCGCCGCGCGACCCGACCTTAAATCATCGCCTGCCCCCCCTGAGGCAGCGGCGTGCCTACAGGTCGTCGACCAGGGCCGTGCTCTTGGCGTATGCGGTGCTCTTTGCCTCGAAGAAGTCCGTCTTCACCATGTTGGCGTTCGAGTACTGGCTCACCCACGCCATGTCCTCGGGCTCGCTGCGATAGCCCTCGTAGAGCTGGCCAAATCCCAGCGAGCTCCAGCGCAGGTTGCCCAGGTACTTGATGTAGCCCTCAACCATGTCCCCCGTCAGGCCGGGGATGGCGTCCCCCAGCACGTAGCGGCCCCAGGCGATCTCCTGGCGCACGCCCTCCTCGAGCATCTGCCGGAGTATCTCGACGTTTTCGCTGGTGAACAGCTGCGGTTCCTCCTTCTGCAGCTCTAGGATGATGTTGCGGAACAGCCAGAGGTGCGTGTTCTCGTCGCGGTTGATGTAGCGGATCTCCTGCGCACTGCCAGGCATCTTGCCCATGCGTGCCAGGTTGTAGAAGAACATGAAGCCGGAGTAAAAGTACACGCCCTCCAAAATGAAGTTCGCCATGAGGACGCGTAGGAACGTGCGGGCGTCGCGGCGCTCCTGGAACTCGTTGTAGAGGTTGCCGATGAACGTGTTGCGTGCCAACAGGTGCTCATCGGTTTTCCACTGATAGAGGATCTCGTTGCGCTTGGCCGGGTCGCAGATGGTGTCGAGCATGTAGGAGTAGCTCTGCGAGTGCACGCTTTCCTGGAACGCCTGGATGGACAGGCAGAGATTGACCTCGTTTGCCGTGATGTACTCGGCGATGTTGGGGAGGTTGGCCGACTGCAGGGAGTCCAGGAACACGAGGAATGACAGGATCTTGTCATAGGCGGCCCGTTCGGCGGCGGTGAGGCGCGGGTAATCCTTCACATCTTGGGTGAGGTTGATCTCCTCGGGGATCCAAAAGTTGTTCATGGCCTGGCGGTACCAGCTCGAGACCCAGGGGTACTTCATGTTGTTGAAGTCGTTGAGGTTGGTGGTGTTGCCGCCGATCATGCGGCGATCGCGCACGTCGAGGTCGCCGTCCGGGTTGAACAGGGGTTTTTTGACGAGCGGCTGGCTCTCTTCGATGGTCATGGCTGGTCCTTTCTTGATCGGCGGGGCGCCGAGGGTGGAGGGCTGTCAACCCGACGGCGCGCGGTCCGCCGGCGGGGCTGTCGATCCGGTGGCGTGCGCTTGCTTTGGGCTTTTAGTATACGATACAAAACGGGAAACAGTTAGGCTATGCTTACACTCACGACATATTGATTACTGTGACGGCGAGCATCTATATATAGTGCTCCGCCGCGTGACATGTGGGGAGATGCAATGGAGCACGTGGAGAGCGGCGCGTCAGTTTTGGAGCGCACCGCTGCGGGCGTTATCAGGAAGCGCGACGGCAGGACGGAGCCGTACGAGCCGGGCAAGATCATCGAGGCGATGCGCCGCGCATTCGCCGACGTGTACGGCGATGCCGGCTGGCAACGTTCGGGCACGCAGGCCGCCGCGAACGACCAGCGTCCCGATGCGCCGGCAGGCCCTGACGGCCAGCTGTCCCGCGAGCGCTCCGAGGCCCACACCGAGCGCCCCGCTGCCGACCAGGAAGACGAGCTCCTCGCCCTGCTCGAGATGGTCGAGCGCTCCATGTCGACCTCGGCAATCCAGAGCGTCGAGGACATTCAGGACCTGGTGGAGCGCGCCCTCATGGAGCGCGGGCACTTTGAGGTCGCCAAGAACTACATCTTGTATCGTCACCATCGTGCGGAGAAGCGCGCCGCCCGCCTGGAGCTCACCAGCGCCGTGGCGGTCGATGGAGTTGATGACGTTTTGGCGCGCATCCAGCGCGATTTTCCCGAGGAGGCGTACGATCTGGCGGTGCTGTCCGCCCGGTTCCGCACGTTCACGGGGGAGGGGCAAGACGCGCCCGCGCGGCTCGAGGCACTCATCCGCGCGGCGATCGAGCTGACCAGCCAAGAGGCCCCCCGATGGGAGTTCATCGCGGCCCGGTTGCGCGACTTCGCGTTCGCCCGCGACCTTGCCGCAGCGCGCTCGACGCTCGGCATTGAGACGTTCTCGCAGCTCATCCATCACCTGACCGACCAAGGGCTGTACGGCGCCTACATCTTGGCGGCCTATTCGGGCGCGGAGCTCGACCAAACCGCGACCTACATGGATCCCTTGCGCGACGAGCTGTTCACCTATTCGGGTCTCGACCTGCTCATTCGCCGATACGTCATTCATGGCCACGACCACACGCCGCTCGAGAGCCCGCAGGAGATGTTTTTGGGCATCGCCCTCCACCTCGCCATGAACGAGCCGCCTGCCCAGCGCCTTGCATGGGTCAGGCGTTTTTATGACATGCTGAGCCGCCTCGAGGTCACCATGGCCACGCCCACCATGAGCAACGCGCGCAAGCCCGACCATCAGCTCTCCAGCTGCTTTATCGACACCGTGCCCGACTCGCTGGTGGGAATCTACCGTAGCATCGACAACTTTGCCCAGGTGAGCAAATATGGTGGTGGTATGGGCATGTACCTGGGCAAAGTGCGCGCAACGGGAGGCAGCATCCGCGGGTTTGAGGGCGTTGCGGGCGGCGTGATCCGCTGGATCCGCGTCATCAACGACACGGCCGTGGCGGTCGATCAGCTCGGCATGCGCCAGGGCGCGGTCGCCGTGTACCTCGATGCGTGGCACCGCGACTTGCCGGAGTTCCTCAACCTGCGCACCAACAACGGCGATGACCGCATGAAGGCTCACGACGTTTTTCCGGCCGTGTGTTACCCGGATCTGTTCTGGCGCATGGCGGAGGAGAGCCTTGACCAGCAGTGGCACCTCATGTGCCCGCACGACATCCTCACCATCAAGGGCTACGCGCTGGAGGACAGCTACGGCGAGGAGTGGGAGCGCCGCTACCGCGACTGCGTGGCCGACCCCCGCATTCCCACGCGCACCATCCTCATCAAGGACCTGGTGCGCCTGATTCTCAAAAGCGCCGTCGAGACCGGCACGCCGTTCGCGTTCATGCGCGACACGGTGAACCGCGCGAATCCCAACAGCCACGAGGGCGTCATCTACTGCTCCAACCTGTGCACCGAGATCGCGCAGAACACGAGCGCCATCCAAGAGGTCACGCGCGAGGTGCGTACCGAGGACGGCGATACCGTGGTGGTCACCACCACGCGCCCCGGCGACTTTGTCGTTTGCAACCTGGCGAGCCTCTCGCTCGGTCGCCTGCCGGTTGAGGACGACGCCGCCATGGGCCGGGTGATCGAGACCGCGGTGCGCGCGCTCGACAACGTGATCGACCTCAACTTCTACGCGCTGCCCTATGCGCGCATCACCAACCACCGGTACCGCTCCATTGGCTTGGGGGTCTCGGGGTATCACCACATGCTGGCCCGCCGTGGGGTGAGCTGGGAGAGCGAGGAGCACCTGCGTTTGGTGGACGAGGTGTTCGAGCGCATCAACTACCATGCGATTTGCGCGAGCGAGCGCCTGGCCGAGGAGCGCGGCGCCAACGGGGTGTTCGAGGGGAGCGAGTGGCAGTCCGGCGCGTACTTTGCCAAGCGCGGCTACTGCCCCTTGCCGTGCGATGGCTCTGAGCCCGAGGCCGCGTCTGCCGTTGCCGTCCGCGAGGGAGCCATCGGTTCCAAGCGTTGGGGCGAGCTTGCCGCGCGCGTCGCCGAGCACGGCGTGCGCAACGCCTACCTGCTGGCGATCGCGCCCACCAGCTCGACGTCCATCCTCTCGGGCACCACGCCGGGCATCGATCCCATCATGCGCAAGTTCTTCCTTGAGGAGAAGAAGGGCGCCATGTTGCCGCGCGTCGCGCCGGAGCTCTCGCCGCAGACCTATTGGTACTACAAGCCCGCGCACTACATCGATCAGCACTGGAGCATTCGCGCCGCCGGCATGCGGCAGCGCCACATCGACCAGGCGCAGTCGATGAACCTCTACATCACCAACGACTACACTTTGCGCCAAGTGCTCGACCTGTATATCGGGGCGTGGCGCCAGGGCGTCAAGACGGTGTACTACGTGCGGAGCAAGTCGCTCGAGGTCGAGGAGTGCGAATCCTGCTCGGCGTAAGCGAGCCGCCTCAGAGCGGGGACGGGCGCTCAGAAAGGGGACAGGCGCTAATCTGAGGTCGGGCGTTTGGGTCGTCCTTTTCACATGGGAGGACTTCGGGCAAAAAGCCCTTGGCGGCCAAGGCCCGCTTGATGACATCGGGCACAGGCGCGCCGAAAACTCAGATTAGCGCCTGGCACCAATTGGAGGGGGTCGGCACCAACCTGAGGTGAAGCCCTGACCTCAGATTAGCGCCCGCCCCCGATCTGAGGTGGGGCCCCTGACCTCAGATTTGGACCTCAGATTGGCACCCGTCCTTAATCCGAGGCCCCCAATCCGAGGCCCGCGAAACGCGCGGCGGGGTGTTGGAAATTAAAATGTGCGGGGTTTATCCGGGCGGGCCGGGTAGCCCCGCCCCCCTCGCCGCCCTTTTCCTGCGGAAATGACCCCGGAAATAGTCTCTGTACTCGAGTACCCCCGGCTAAACCCCACACATTTTGCATTCCGGCCCCTGCGGGCTACACATTCCGGCCCCTGCGGCCTACAAAACGAAGCGGTAGCGGGTGCCTAAGGTAACGAGCGCCCAACATGGTACGGTCGACGCTGCAGCCCCGCGCCACGCCAAAGCCCAACGAAACGACCTCAAAAACGAAGCGACCTCAATTTGGTGCCTGTCCCCTTTCTGAGGTGGCGTCTCGCAAGTAACAATTGTTCATAAAGTCACATCTGTGCTGTCCCTGTGCGCTTTTCGATATGCCTGTTTTCCTAGTGGGATTTTATAGGGGAGCGGCTATACTGGCTCAAATCAAACGATGGATATCCGCGGTGCGAGCACGAGCGAGTCAAGAGGTGAATGTTGTGGCCGAACAGAAAACGGGGCGGGTGTATACCGCCAAGGTGCGCCGTCAGGCGGTAGCTGCGCTATCTGAGGGCGCGGGCCATCGCGCTCTTGCTTCAAAGCTCGGCATTCCCGACGCCACGGCTCGCCAGTGGGCGCGCGCGTACGCGGTGGGCGGTCGCGCCGCGGTTCTCAACGCCGGGACGCGCCATCGCGTGTACCCCTTTGAGCTCAAGCTCTCCGCCGTCAAAGACCGTCTCGAAAACGGCATGACCGTGCGCGAGGTCATGGTCAAGCACGGCATCCCCAGCGAGTCCTCAATCAAGACCTGGTGCCGCCAATATCGCGAGCGCGGTCCGGAGGCGCTGGTCAACAAGCCGCGCGGCGTCAAGCCCAAGCACCTGCGCGAGGAGTAGCCAGGGGCTTTGGGGGCCGCCCCTCTGGTAAGGGCTGCGCACGGCCGTTCTGGGCATATCGCACGTTTCCCATGGATGACGGGGAGCACGCGGAAGACGAGGGCGGTGCCGCGGGATTGCGACGAGGGTTTCGCTGCGGGGCTCCGACAGGCACTCTGCCACATATGCCCGTGCGGTGGCGTCGGCGCGACCCGTGCGCAGCGTTGTCGCGGTGTTGCAGCGGGATTTGCCGCGTGCCAGCGGACGTTGCCATGCGCCCCGCACCGCGCCGCTGCCCCGTGGACAGCAGTGCGGACAAGATGCCGTGTGCGGGTAAATCGGCACGGGTTGCCTGCCATTTTTGCGTGCTATTATGCTGTCTCGAGTCATCAGCTTGAGCATGGAGAAAGGGACCAAGCATGCTGAACGCGATTGAGATTTCCCCAAAGGTTTGGTGGGTTGGCGGCATCGACTGGAACGAGCGCCTGTTCCACGGCTATACCACCGAGCGCGGCATCACCTATAACGCCTACCTCATCATGGATGAGAAGGTCACCCTCATCGATACGTGCAAAGCCACGTTCTCGGATGAGCTCGTGCAACGCATCTCGCAGGTGGTCGATCCCGCCAAGATCGACGTGGTCATTACCAACCACGTGGAGATGGACCACTCCGGCTCCCTGCCCGTGATCCACCGCATCGCCCCCAACGCCACGATTTACGCGTCGGCGGGCGCGGGCGTGAACGAGGTCCGTGCGCACTTTGGCATCGAGGCGACTCCCGTCAAGAGCGGCGACACCCTGTGCATTGGCGAGCGCACGCTCACCTTTGTGACCACCCCCATGGTTCATTGGCCGGACAACATGGTCACCTACTCCGACGTGGACCAGATTCTGTTCTCCAACGACGCGTTTGGCCAGCATTTTGCCACCACCAAGCGCTTTGACGACGAGAACGACCTGTGCGAGATCTTCAAGCAGGCCAAGAAGTACTACGCCAACATCGTGTGGCCCTACGGCATGCAGGCTCACAAGGCGCTCGAAGCCGTCAAGGGGCTCGACCTCAAGATGATCGCCCCGAGCCACGGCTGCATCTGGCGCTCCCACATCGATGAGATTTTGGAGAAGTACGAGGCCTGGACCACGTATCAGACCGAGGAGAAGGCCGTCGTCGTGTTCGACTCCATGTGGCACTCCACCGAGTCCATGGCGCGCGAGATCTGCGACGCGTTTATTGCCGAGGGGGTTTCCGCGCAGCTCGTGGACGTTAAGACCACCCACATCTCGAACATCATGCTGTACATGTGCGACGCCAAGTACGTCGCGGTGGGCTCTCCGACCCTCAACTCCAACATGCTGCCCACCATCGCGAGCTTCCTCACCTACATGCGCGGTCTTTCGCCCAAGAACGAGCAGCGCATCGGCCTGGCATTTGGCTCCTATGGTTGGGCGCCGCTTGGCCCCAAGCAGGTGTATGCCGAGCTCGAGAACGCCAAGTTCCAGCTGCCCGTGCCGGTGGTTGCGCAGCAGTGGATCCCGAGCGAGGAGAACCTCGCCGAGCTGCAGGACACGGTGCGCAAGATGATCGAGGCCGCCCGCGCCTAAAGCCGCATTGCCCGTGCTTAAAGCCTTCTTGTCCGTGCCCGGTCTTCGTTCAATGCGAACGGAGGCCGGGCGTGTGCATTTGAGCCCCGGGGACGCATTCCAGCTTCCGCGCATGGCGAACTTCAATGCAGAAAATGAAGTTCGGTGCACTTCTCGACCATTTCTCGAAGGGAAAATGGTCGAGAAGTGCACCGGGTTCCGCCGGGCGCACCGGGTTCCGCCGGGCGCACCGGGTTCCGCCGGGCGCACCGGGTT
>CATYDM010000045.1 GCA_958405195.1 uncultured Collinsella sp. | reverse complement strand
GAACCTCCAGTCCGGACCGCTTCACGGTCCAACTTTCTGTCCGCACCCCCAACAGGAACTATTCCACCGCAACTTATGAGGACATCGAGCTGTTAGGCCGCTCTATCCCCTTAGTAGTCCAGCTTCCACATGTAGCGGCGCGTCATGTAGTCCTTGTGGGTGACGGCAGAGAGCGCGCGCATGTACACATTGTTGAGGATCGGGGCAAAGATCAGGTGGTTGAAGTACTCGTTCACGCTGTCCTTGATGTCGTTGAGGCCAAGCTCCTTGGCGTCGAGCTGATAGACGCGCTCGCCACCGTACTGGTTGACGAAGCGGATGCCGCGCTCGTCGTTGCAGCGGCTGCGGCCGACGCTGATGAGCTGGAACAGCGAGGTGCGCTTGTCCAGGATCTCGAAGGGGCCGTGGAAGAAGTCGCAGGTGTTGATGGTGCAGGAGTCGATCTGCAGCATCTCCTGCACGTTGCAGATGCTAAAGACGTAGGCGGCACCAAAGAGCGGACCCTGAGCCATCACGTTGATGCAGGGCTTGTCGGCGTTCTGCTCGGCCCACTTGGCAGCGAGCGGACGGGTGTACTCGACGGCCTTGCGATAGATGGGGTCGACCAGGTCGAAGGCGGCCATAGCGGTCTCGTACTCGGCATAGCCCTCGGTCTGCTGCGTGAGCTCCATGGCAATCATGGTCACGACGGCGGAGTTGGTACGGCCCATGCAGGACTCGTCGACGGCCAGGCTGTCATACTGGATCTTGTAGTCGCAGACCTCGGTGAGGCCGGACTCGTCAACATAGATTGCGATGGTGCTGGCGCCGTGGTCCTTGGCGACCTGGGCGGCGACGATGGTCTCCTTGGTGCCGCGCATGGACACGACGACGGCCAGGGTGTTCTCGTTGACGTAGGCCGGGGTGGCGTGCACGAACTCGTTGCTGGTGTAGCTGGAGCTCACGACCTGCGTGGCCTCGTGCTCCATAAAGTACTGGGCAGGATAGTTGCCGCCGTTGGATCCGCCGGCGCCAATCCACACGACGCGCTTGATACCGCCCTTGTCTGCCTTATCAGCCAAAACCTGGGAGACGACATCCTTAACCTGTTCCTGAGTAGTCATCGTGCATCAGCCTTTCTTCTTCGTTTGATGCTCATCACAGGCATACAAGTTACATACATGTTTTGGTTATGTCGACTAGTTGTATGCTATATTTGTCTTAGAAATTATGCTGATCTGGTTTTCGATAACTTGCTACCAGCGGTTTTGTTGTTGTATTGAATACATGCTTGATTAGATTCGCATACAGGTTAGATACAGGTTGATCGCATGAACGCTTCGTCTAAAAAGAAACTGGCCCAATACGAGCGCTTGGCGGGCATGCTGCGCGACCGCATTGCCTCCGGCACCTACGCACGCGGAGACAAGCTGCCGTCCGAGATGGAACTCATGGACGAATCGGGGCTGTCGCGCAGCACCGTGCGCCATGCCCTTAAGGTGCTCGTCGATGAGGGTCTGGTGCGCACCGAGCGCGGGCGTGGCGCCTTTGTGGCCGACACGCCGGCGCTCCACGAAAACAACCTGGTGTTTTCGAGCTATACGGCACAGGTCCAGGGTCAGGGCATGAAGCCCACCACGCGCACGGTGGACTCGGGCTTTGCCAAGGCCGCGGGCAATGTGGCCAGGTTTTTTGATGTCGCCGTGGGCAGCAAGCTCGTCAAACTTGTCCGCCTGCGTTATCTGGACGATGCGCCGCTGTGCCTGGAGACCACCTATCTGCCGCCAAGCTTTGAGGCACTCATCGATCGCGATATCAACGGTTCGCTCTACGCCACGCTGCGACAGGAGTTCCATCGCGCACCGGCACAGGGGCATAAGACCTTTGAAGTGTGCTATGCCTCGCAAAACGAGGCGTTTTTGCTCAACGTCGAGCGTGGGCAGGCGCTGATCCTGATCACCGACTACGTCTACGACACCGACGGCCGCCCGCTCCACGTCTCCAAGCGCATCCAACGCACCGACCGCGCCAAATACACCGAGCCCATCGGCTAACCTGCCAAAATAAACCTGTCCCTAAATGGTAGGTTTGGGGAGGTCGGGGAACCAGGTTGGTTTGGGTTGGTTGGGTGTGCGCTCGGCCAGGACCAGCTCCATCCAGCACATGTCGTACCAACGGCCGAACTTTTGGGCGCAGCGGTCAAAGGCACCCACCAGGCGATATCCCATATGGGCATGGAAATCCTGGCTGTTGTGCGTCAGGTACTCGTCGTCCTTGTCGTGCGGCACGGCGATGAGGGCGCACATGTTGGTGATGCCCATCGCGACCAGGCATTGCTTGAGCGCGTCGTGCAGCTTGCGACCCAGCCCGCCGTGGCGCACGTCGCGCGCCAGGTAGATCGACGTCTCGACCGACCAGTCGTATGCCTCGCGGCTGTTGAGCGAACTCACATAGGCATAGCCTACCGGACGCCCGTCCAGCTCCATCACCAGATACGGATAGCGCTTGAGTGTACGCTCGATGCGCCCGGCGAACTCCTCAACGCTCGGCACCTCGTATTCGCAGGTAATCGCCGTCTGGCGCACATACGGCTCATAGATGGCAAGCAACGCCGGCGCATCATCGGGCGTCGCCAGACGAATCGTCGGCTCGGACATCTCGGTCATACAACCCTTCTCCCTCAAAAACAAAGGCCGCCTTGCGCCAAACCCAGCGCAAGGCGGCCCCTCGTCATTACATCAGGCTACAGAACCGCCGCCAACGCGTCGATATCCTCCTGCGTCGTGGCCCAGCTGGTGCAAAAGCGCACCACCGTGTGGGCCTCGTCGTACTTTTCCCAGTACTCGATCGCCACATGCTCGCGAATGCGCGCCATGTCCTCGTTGGGCAGAATCACGAACTGCTGGTTTGTGGGCGTCTCCAAAAAGAACCGGTAGCCGTGCTCGTGCAGCACGCGACGAAGCGCCTGAGCGGTTTCGATCGCCTGACGGCCAATCTCAAAATACAGGCCATCGGTAAAGAGCGCCTCAAACTGCACGCCCGTCAGACGGCCCTTGGCCAACAGCGCGCCGTGCTGCTTAATACGCGGAATGGGATGCGCCGGGGCGTGCATGCCGCAAAACACCACAGCCTCGCCGCAGAGCGCGCCGCACTTGGTGCCGCCGATGTAGAACACGTCACACAGCTGCGCCAGCTCGGGCAGGGTAATGTCGCACTCATCGGCCGCCAACGCATAGGCCAGACGGGCGCCATCCACAAACAGCGGAATCTCGCGCTTCTGGCACACTGCGTGAATCGCCGCGAGCTCGGCCTTGGAGTACAGCGTGCCGTACTCGGTCGATAGACTCACGTACACGGCGCCCGGGAACACCGTGTGCTCGTAGCTCTCGTTTTCATAGAACGCCTGGATATAGTTCTCGAGGTCCTCGGCGTGCATCTTGCCCTCGTAGCCGGGGATGGTGAGTACCTTGTGGCCGCCAAACTCGATGGCGCCCGCCTCGTGGCAGGCGACGTGGCCAGTCTCGGCAGCAACGACGCCCTCGTACGGCGCGAGCAGCATGTCGATCACCGTCGCGTTGGCCTGCGTGCCGCCCACCAGAAAAAACACGTCGGCATCGGGGGCCTGGCAGGCCTCGCGAATAAGGTGCTTGGCACGCTCGGTATGTGCATCGGTACCGTAGCCGGGCTGCGGCTCCATATTAGTGTCGACGAGCGCCTGCAGCACCGCCGGGTGTGCGCCGTGGGAATAATCGTTGTTAAACGCGAGCATGGCAATCCTCTCTTACCGGGTATCGGTCAGATGATTCAAACGGAGCTATTGTACGCCGTTGGGATAGGCAATACGCGCGGCAAGGCACTCAAGCGCCAGCACCAGGGCAAAGCCGCAGCTCACGTCACTCAAAAAATGCGCTCCGATCACGATACGGCCAAAGGCGACGAGCGCCGCGACCACAGCCGCCGTCCAAAAGACCACCCGGCGGCGCGACGGCTTTTCCTTAAAGGCCGCCGCGGGAAGCCCGGCGAGCATGAGGCCAATCGCCGCATGCGCGGTGTGTCCACTCGCGAACGACTTAAAGCCGTCCTTGATTACGCCGGCGGCGATATAGCTCCACTTGTCAGGGTTGCCAATCACCCACCACGGCTGAAAATTGAGCCCCGGCGTGACCTCGATCACGCGCATGCGCGGACGCGACCACAGCGGCTTGACGATCACGTTGAGGATAATGGCCTGAGCGACCCACACGGCAAGCACCATCAACGCCCAGCGCCTGAGCTCATCGGGCTCGGTCGCGCGCGTGAGGCGATAGATGATAAAGTTGGCGGCGATGACCAGCACAAACGTCAGCACCAGCTGAACGGCAATGAGTTTACCGCTAACCCGCAGGGACGAAACGATCTCGTAGCCGGCCAGGCCAACGTTGACGAGGATGCCGAGCACGGCAAGCCATTTGCTCCCCCTGGAGTCGGGACGCATCGCGCGTACGAGCATAACGCCCGCGACGCTCGCCGTCAGCTCGAACGGCAGCTCGCCGGCGGCCTCGATAAAGCGGCCGTACATGCTGCCGACGTTGAACAGCGCGCTCGAGATCTGATAATCGAAGAAACTGCCCACGCCCAGACAAAGGCACAGGACAACCGCGATAATGGCGACATCTTTCTTATAGATGTATCCGAACATGCTTTCCTTTCGATGTGGCTGGAATCAACCTGCAACGTGGCGGGGCAAAGATGACTCCGCCACGCCACGCCCCTTACTTGTTAGTCATCGTCACTCGCGCCTAATTGCTGCAGCAGCATGAGTGCCGCGGCCACCGGGCCGGTGCCGTCGTTGGCGTCGAGGCCGCGACCCAGGCCGCTGCCCACGCCGGCGCCCGCCTTGTAGGGCACCGACAGCTTGCGGCTCTTGGGGAAGTTCACCGCGCCATAGCGGGTCTTAAGTTCAAAGGCCACCTTTTTGGGCACGTCGACGCCCAAAAACGTGATGCGGCCGCCACTGAGCGTGACGCTCTCGAGCCCCAGGCGCTCGCCGCGAATGCGGATTCGTGCGCGATTGAACAGGTTGAGTCCCGCCAGCGGCAGCTCGCCATGCGCGGCCTCGGTCTCTTCCTGCACCTCATCGATGCTCTCCAGGTCCTCGGCCGCTGCGAGCTTACGGTACACGAGCACGCGCTGATCCACCGCCGGCAGGTACTCCTCGGACAAGAAGTAGTCGGCCGGCAGGTTGATGCCCACGCTCGCCGTCTCCACGCCGGCGTCGTCATCGCCGCGCGCCTCGGCCACGGCCTGGCCCAGCATCTGCGTAAACAGGTCAAAGCCCACGCTCGACAGGTTGCCGTGCTGCTCGGCACCCATGAGCGAACCGGCACCGCGGATCTCCAGATCGCGCATGGCGATGCGCATGCCGCTGCCCAGGTCCTGGAACTCGGAAAGCGCGGTCAGACGCGCCGTAGCCTCCTCGGTGAGCGGCAGCTCACCCGGGAACATAAAGTACGCGTATGCCTGCGTGGCCGAGCGGCCAACACGGCCCTTGAGCTGGTAGAGCTGTGCCAGGCCCAAGCGCTGCGAGTCCTCGATGATCAGCGTGTTGGCCGTTGCGTTGTCGATGCCGCTCTCCACGATGGTCGTGGCGATGAGCACGTCGATCTTCTTGGTCGCGAACTCGATCATCACGTCCTCGACCTCGCGCGGGCTCATCTTGCCGTGCGCCACGCCCACGCGCGCCTCGGGCGCGGCCTCGTGCACGCGCGCCACGGCATCATCGATGGTCTTGACGCGGTTGGACACGTAATACACCTGACCGCCGCGGCCCACCTCCAGGCGAATCGCCGCACTCACCACGTCGGGGTCGTACTCCCCCACGTGCACGATCACGGGACGACGCCCGGTCGGCGGCGTCGTGATCAGGCTCATGTCGCGCACGCCGCTCGTGGCCATCTGCATGGTTCGCGGAATCGGCGTTGCCGAAAGCGTGAGCACGTCAATCTGCTCGCGCAGGTTCTTGAGCTGCTCCTTGTGCTGCACACCAAAGCGCTGCTCCTCGTCAATGATCACCAAGCCTAGGTTCTTGGGGTTCACATCGGCCGAAAGCAGACGATGCGTGCCGATGAGCACGTCGATCGTGCCCTCGGCAAACGCCTTGAGCGCGCGCTTCTGCTGCGCCGGCGTGCGGAAGCGGCTGAGCACCTCGACCTCGAGGCCAAACGGGGCAAAGCGCTCAAAGAAGGTCTCGTAGTGCTGCTGGGCCAGAATGGTTGTGGGGCAGAGCACCATGACCTGACGGCCGGAGTCCACGCACTTAAACGCCGCGCGCAGGGCAACCTCGGTCTTGCCGAAACCCACGTCGCCGCACAGCAGGCGGTCCATAGGCTTGGGCGCCTCCATGTCGGCCTTGATGTCGGCGATAGCCTCCAGCTGGTCACGCGTCTCGTCGTAGGGGAAGCTCTCCTCCATCTCGATCTGCTCGGGCGTATCGGGCGGACAGGCGATACCGGTAATCGACGAGCGGCGCGTATACAGATCGACCAGGTCAAACGCCAGCTTTTTGGCGTTCTTGCGTGCCTTGTTGGTGGCACGCGTCCAGTCGGCGGTATTGAGCCTGGTCAGGCGCGGCTTGTCGCCGTCGGGGCCAACATAGCGTGTGATGCGGTCGACCTGCTCGAGCGGCACGTAGAGCTTGTCGCCGTCGGCATATTCCAGCAAAAAGTAGTCGCGCTCCTTGCCGCCCACTTCCTGGCGCGCGATCTCGCTAAAGAGCGCGATGCCGTGGGTGGCGTGCACCACGTAATCGCCCGGCTTAAACGGGAACGTGATCTGCGTAATGTCCACCTTGCGGCGGCTGCGCGCGCGGTTGGCGTCCATGCGGGCGTTGAGGTCGGCGATCGAGAACACGGCCAGGTTGGCATCGGGCACCACCACGCCCTGCGGCAAGGCGGCATCGACAAAGGTCACACGTCCGCGCGAAATAGTGGGCACGGCGGCGCCGGCGGCAGCCTGCGCGGCGCCCGCCTCGAGCGAGCGGGCGTTGAGCGCGTCGGCCTTACGCTCGCGAATGGAAGCATGGGCCTCCTGGCGTGCGGCACGGTCGGCGGAATCCGCCGCTGCCACGCGAACGCGGTCGCCGATAGCGCCGACATTTTCGGGCGCCGCGGTCAGCGATTCCTCAAAGGTAATGCCCTCGTCGCCAAAGGTGAGCTCCATCGACTCGCGCGCACCGCGGTCGGGGATGGCAAACACGCAGGCATAGCGCTTGCCCACGACCTCCTGGATGCGCGTCATAAAACGGTTGTCCGAGCCTGCGATGGCCGGCTGCTCAATCTTGAGCTCGGCCGTCACCGCACCGCCGGCACGGATGAGGCTCACGTAGTTCAGGCGCTGCTGGGCACCAAAATCGAGCTGTTGGGCGCGCACGTACAGACCATCCAGGCGGTCAATCCCTGCCTCGCCGGCACGGGCCTCAATATCCTCGTAGGCGCGCAGGCAGTCGTCGAACAGCGAGCGCGGCTCGGACAGAACCACGAGTGCCTTGCCGCTCACGTGCGCCAACGGGCTTACGGTCTGGCCGTACATCACCGGCAAAAAGCGGTCGAGCTCGGGCGTGACGATGCGCGCATCCACCATCTCGAGCAGCGCCGCCAGCTTGCTGTCGTCCTGGCTGGCACGGTAGAGCGCCACGTGCATGTTGTGGACGGCATCGTCGGTAAGCGCCAGCTCGCGGCAGGGGAAGATCTCGATACTGTCCTCGTTGCCGATGGTTTGGCCCGTGGAGCTCACCATACGGCGGATGCGGTCAATCTCATCGCCGAAAAACTCAATGCGCACGGGCGCCTTTTCCTGCGCGGGAAACACCTCGACGGTGTCACCGTGCACGCGGAACAGACCGGGCGCATCGGCGGCACTGGCATTGGTGTAGCCCATGCCCACCAGGCGCTGCGGCACCTCGTCAAAGGGAATCTCCTCGCCCACCGCAAAGGTCGTGGACTCCCAATAGTGGCTCTCGACCGGCGGCACGCAACGCAGCAGCGCGCGAGCCGAGGCGACCATGATGCAATTGTCTCCGCGCACGATGCGTCCCAGTGCCTCGCAGCGCTGCGCCACCACGGCATCGTCGGGCGCCTGCTCGCGCCACGGATAGTCCTTGCGCTCGGGAAAACGGCACACGTGCGCTAGGCCCACGTAGGCGGCAAGGCTGCGCGCGGCACGATCGGCCGCATCCTCGCCACTCACAATGTAGACCGTGGGACGCGGGCGGCGCGCAAACTGGGCGGCCGCCATAAGCGTGCGGCCCGACTGCGACACAGCCAGCGTCACGTCCTCGCCGGCATCGAGTCCGGCCTCGACGGTCTGCAGCGCCTCGGCAGTGTAGAGCTGTGCGGCTATACGGTGAATGAGCATGCTGTTCCTCCGGCATTGCAACGCCAAAAGCCCGCCGGGGCAAGCTCGGCGGGTCGTACGTCAAATACATTGTCTGTCATGGTAGCGCATGGAGAGGACTCCGGCTCAAGGGCAGACCCAGCCCCGCAAAAAACGCCAGACGAAGATGTGTTCCGCCCTACCCCGCTACGCGCACGCTGGGGCACAAATCTGCCAGCGGACACTCGTCACACTTGGGTTTGCGGGCGTCGCAGATCTCGCGACCGAAGGTGATCCACTGATGGTTGACCGACTCCCAATACTCGTGCGGCAAAATCTTGAGCAGATCCTGCTCGGTCTTGAGCGGCTCCTTGGCATGCGTCTTGGGACTCAGCATCAGGCGGTGCGCAATGCGGTTGACGTGCGTGTCCACCGCAATGCCCTCCACGATGCCATACCCCACGTTGAGCACGATGTTCGCCGTCTTGCGTCCCACGCCCGGCAGCTTCACGAGTTCCTTCATGTCGGCCGGCACCTCGCCGCCATAGTCGGCGACGATCATCTGCGCGGCCTCCACGGCATGCTTGGCCTTGCTCTTGTAGAAGCCGAGTGACTTGATGGTGTCTGTCACGTCAGCCACGCTCGCCCCGGCCATGGCCTCGGGCGTGGGCCACTGGGCAAACAGCCTCGGCGTCACCTTGTTGACCTGCGCATCGGTCGTTTGCGCCGAGAGCAGCACCGCGATCAGCAGGCGGAAGGGATTCTCGTGATCCAGAAAACACTCGACCGGGCCATAGCGACGGTTGAGACGCTCGCACACCTCGATGGCGCGCTCGCGCTTGGCGGCATTGGTCTCGCGTGGCATAACGACTCCTCGGCTCAACGGCACAATAAACTTATGGGCACAATTGTCCCACGTCCGAGACGCTTACGCCTCCAAGAATGCGCCGGTCTGACGGCTCCACAGGCTCGCGTACTCGCCACCCGCCTCGACGAGCTGCGCATGCGTGCCGTCCTCGACGATCTCGCCATCGGCCAGCACCACAATGCGGTCGAGCGCCGCCACGGTGGACAGGCGGTGCGCCACCACAATGGAGGTACGTCCACGCATCAGGTTTTCGAGCGCCTCCTGCACCAGCGCCTCGGACTCGCTGTCGAGAGCAGAGGTCGCCTCGTCGAGCACCAGAATCGGCGCGTCGGTTAGGATGGCGCGGGCGATGGCCACGCGCTGACGCTGGCCGCCCGAGAGCTTGACGCCGCGCTCGCCCACCATAGTGTCAAAGCCACGGGGCAAGCGGTCGATAAACTCCAGGGCATTGGCCAGGCGCGCGGCCTCGCGAATCTGCTCATCAGTGGCGTCGGGACGACCGTAGGCAATGTTTTCGCGAATGGAGCGGTGGAACAGCAGCGCCTCCTGCGGCACGTAGGCAACCTGGCGGCGCAGGCTCTGCTGCGTGCAGCGCGAGACGTCCTGACCATCCACGAGCACGCGGCCGCCCTGAACATCGTCTAGGCGCAGCAGCAGCTTGGTGAGCGTCGTCTTACCCGAGCCCGATTTGCCCACCAGGCCCACGAGCTGGCCCGCCGCCACATGAAGTGTCAGGTCATCGAACACGCTCTCGCCCGCCGCAGCGTCACGGTACGCAAAGCTCAGCTGTTCAAAATCAATCGCGCCCTCGGTCACTTTAAGCTCGGGAGCGTTCTCGTCGTCTGCCACCAGACGCGGTTCGTCCAGCACGCGCGTCATCTCGGCCGCATCGCCCAAAGCGCGGTTGATGCGCTGCATCATGGAGCTTACGTAGTTCAGGCGCATGGTGAGGTTATAGGTGTAGGTAAAGATCATGACGAGCGAGCCGGCCGAGATGCCAAACCACGCGTTGCCGCCCGCCACGAACACACTCACCACGGCCATGGTGATGACGATGAGGCCCGAGGTCGTAAAGTTGCGCTGCATCATGGCGTGCATCGAGACCGTCTCGGCGTCGCGCGCGGCACGATCGGCGGTGTCGAACAGATCGCGTTCAAAGTCCTCGCGCCCGCAGGTCTTGACGGCCAGGATATTCGTGACCGCGTCGGAGAGCACGCCCGAGAGCTTGTTCTGCGCGGCGGACGTCGCGGCTGAAAGCGGCATGATGCGCTTGTACATAAGCCAGACAAACGCGATGTAGACGACCATGATGCACACCAGGATCACGGTAAACGTCGGCACCACCGGGGCGAGTGCGGCCACGGTGCAGATGACCGAGGTGATGGTGGGGATGAGCGAATACACCGTCACGTCGACCAGACCCGTGTAGCCGCTCATAAAACGGCTTGTCTGGCTCACAAGCGATCCGCCAAAGCGGCTGGTATGGAATGTCATGGATTGGTTGGAGAGCGTGTCGAAGCATAGACGCGCCAGGTGATAGTTGCCTGCGATCTCGAGCTTGTAAACGGTGTAGTCCTGTAGCTTGGAGAGGATCTGACCCACCAGGTTAACGAGTACGAGCGCCAGGATATAGGGGCCGAAGACCTCAAACACCTGGTCACCCGCCACGGGACCGGCTTGAACGCGGTCGACAATGAGGGCCATCACATAGGTATTGGCAAACGTCAGCAAAAAGATGTAGCCCGCCGACGAGAATACCGAGAGAAAGACAATCAGCGGCTGCGTGCGCGTGACACCCCAAAACCGCTGCAGCGTGCGGCGCACGGTGGAGCGGCTGAGCGGGCTGGTGCTTCTCTGAGACATGGGCTTCCTTTCGCATCTGATAGGGCGAATCGCCATTGTTGCACATTGAAGCGCACTTCGGGCAAGCGCGATGCGAAAAGCGGTGGGGCGCCCGCGTTTGTGCCGGTGCCCCACCGTCTTGTTGCAATTAGTCCTCGTCTTCTTGGTCCGCGAGAAGGCTCGCGGACGTGAGTCCCAAGATCTCATCGGCTTGGTCGGCGTCTTCCAGCGCGTCGATGTCCTTGAGCTTGCGCTCCATGACGTTAGTGCGCGTGGTGATGATGCCCTCGACCGTTTTGCCCGCGGTCTCGATCTGCTGCTGGGCGCGGCGCAGCGCCTTTTGATAGCGCGGCAGCTCGGCCTTGACGGCGGAGAGCACGCGCAGCACGTCGTCGGTACGTTTTTGCAACTTAAACGTCTGATAGCTCATCTGCAGACTGTTGAGGATGGCCGCCATGGTGCTGGGACCGGCAACGTTGACGTGATAGTCGCGGCCCAGGGTCTCGATAAGCCCGGGGCGGCTGACGACCTCGGCGTACAGCCCTTCAAACGGCACGAACATGATGCCAAAGTTGGTCGTTGCCGGCACACTCAGGTACTTTTCGCAGATGTCCTTGGCCTCGCGCTTGACCATGGTGTCGAGCGTCTTGCGCGCCGCGGCAACGGTCTCCGCATCGCCCGACTCCTGCGCGTCGAGCAAGTGCTCGTACGCGTCGCCCGGGAATTTGGAGTCGATCGGCAGCAGCACGGGATCGCCCTCGTCCACCGGCAGCTTGACGGCAAACTCAACGCGCTCCGAGGCGCCGGGCTTGGTGGCGACGTTTTCCAGATACTGATCGGGCGTAAGGATGTCCGCCAGAATTGCACCCAGCTGCACCTCGCCCAAAATGCCACGCGCCTTCACGTTGCCCAGCACGCGCTTAAGATCACCCACGCCAGTGGCGATGGACTGCATGTCGCCCAGGCCCTTGTACACGGCCTCGAGCTGGTCGCTCACCTGCTTAAACGATGCCGACAGGCGATCGTTGAGCGTGCGGGAGAGCTTCTCGTCCACCGTCGCGCGCATCTGATCGAGTTGCACGTTGTTGTCTTTGCGGATAGCACCCAGCTGGGCATCGACCGTCTCGCGCACCTTGTCCAGGCGGTGCTCGATGCCCTCGCGGTTGGCACCGAGCTGTTGGGCCGTCTCGCGGCGAAGGTCATCCATCCGGTCACCAGCTTGCGAAAACTCACGTGCGATGGTCAGGTAACGTTGCTGCTCCACGGCCGCATCTGTCGTCTGCTGCTGCGCGATGGCGTTGGCCGTGCGGCGAGTTTCGGCCAGCGCGACGTTCAGGGCATCGAGCGCGTTGTTGGCCTGCTCGAGTGCTGCCAGCGTTTCCGCGCTACTGTCGCCACGCTCCCGCAACTCGGCACGCAGGCTCTTGAGCTGGAGGGCGCAAGCCACAGCAACCCCCACCGCCACCAAGGCGATCACAACAAGCACGATATCAATAGCAGACATAGACTCCGCCCAACAAACTCAATCGGTCATCAATCAAAACCGCGATCAATCTTACCCCGCCACACGCACGGATCACCCACTGCCTTGCAGGCAAATTTCTCTTAGAGCCGCGGACGCTAAAACGCTAGCTCTCCCAGCCGGTGCGAATGGTTGTTATGACGTCGCCTAGGCGCTGGCCCAGGGCTGACAGATGTTGGAGCACTTCGCCGGGCGAAGCACCGTTGAGGATGCAGGTGAGCGCATACGAGACCAAGAAAATCGCCGCGAGTCCTAGCGGAATGAGCACGATCATCGCCAATGTGCGCAGGCGCTGGCCCACGCGGCGGTGACGCGTGCGGCGTTTGTCGAACGCAAGCTCCTGCGCATATGAATCTTGTTGTACGGAATAGTTCTCTGGCGCCGATCCGCCCGCAGGCGAAACCGCGGGCGTAACGTTTTGCGCAGGGGGCTGGGCTGCCGCCCCTTGCATTTGCATCTCCATGAGTCGTTGCTGCTGACGCAGCATGCGCTCAGCTTGTTGCTGCGGAGTCTCAAGAAACAGGTCCATGTTGGCCTCCAAAGTCGGAGCATTCGACGCTTACGACCAGCATCCCGCACCGCCATGACCGCGACAACGCAATCGCCGGCAATAGCCACAAAGTTTCTTTTGCTCAAAAGCTGTCGAAAAGCTCAACAACTCCCCTACCAGCACTTTCTCTGAGCTTTTTTCGCCAGCAATCTTTTGGCCTTCCACCCTTACGCCAACTGACCAAAATCTAACCAAAAGCTTGACGAAAATTGTGGAGACCGGGACCCCACAAAAAGTGCCGCCCCAAAGGGGCGGCACACAAACTTATTATCAGCTTTTCTGTAACGAGCATGCGACGACTCAACGCCGGAGCGCAGGGCGGGGAAACCTTTGCCTCGCGCGACCCTGCGGAGCCGTGAGCGAGAGGGAAAGGTTTCCCCGCCCTGCGCCCCGTGGTCGGTGAGAACAGACTACATGCCTGCGAGACCGCGGGCGGCGGTGGCGCACAGAAACGCCAAGGCTAGAATCACGAGCGAGCCCGCAATATCGGCCACCACGCCCGCAAAGCGACGCTCAAACAACCAGCTCTCAAAGTGCGGGGCGACGTTGCGCCAAACACGCCACAGCAAGATGCCCATACCGATGACGCCGGGAATATTGAGCAGCAAAATCTCGGAGCACAAGAGTCCAATCAAGTTACCGGCGGCAAAGCCCGCATCACCCTCGCAGTATTTGCGGTAGACCATATACAGCATGTACGCCACAAACGGCTGCAAGCACGCCGAAATAAACGTGACCACCATCGAGGGCTCCTGCGAAAAGACCTCGGTGAGTTTATCGACACTCGTAGCGTCCTTCGAAGCCAAGAATAAACCGATAACCACAAGGGGCACCACGCCCAAAATTACCTCGACCAGAGTAAACAACTTGGCAGTCAAATCCTCACTAGCCGAATTCAAATGAGGCGCCCACTCAGGATGAGCATGCGCGCCGACCTTCTTGTCCTTCTCGGCACGATCGGCCTTTTTGCCCTCGGCAACCCGACGACCAGGATCCTTGCGAGTTCCCGCCGCAGCAACCCGAGCCCGAGACTTCTTGCCCATAAAAAACACCCCATCAGGTAGTAGATAAACTAAAAGTCGCCACCCAGTGTACCCCACCCATGAACGCTGCCGTCCCAACCAGTCCCCATACAAAAACGTGCCGCCCCGATAGGGGCGGCACACAAACTTAGTTATCAGCTTTTCTGTAGCGAGCACGCAACGAACCAAAGCGGGCCGGGAGGGCCGGGCAACCATCCCACAACGCGACCCAGCCAAGCCGTGAGCGAGGAGGGAAGGTAGTCCGGCCCTCCCGGCCCAGCTCACGCCAGCGCCACGCGCTAGTAGTTCACCACCTGCTCCTCAAAGTACGCCTTCGGGTGGTTACACACCGGGCACACCTCAGGTGCCTCGGCACCAACGTGCAGGTGCCCGCAGTTCAGGCACTTCCACACCTTCACGCCCTCGCGCTCAAACACCTCGCCCGACTCGATGCGCTCGACGAGCTTGTTGTAGCGCTCCTCGTGAGCCTTCTCCACAGCACCGACGCCGCGGAACTTCTCGGCGATCTCGGCAAAGCCCTCCTCCTCGGCGGTCTTGGCAAACTCGTCATACATCGTGGTCCACTCGTAGTTCTCGCCCGCGGCGGCGTCGCGCAGGTTGTCCAGAGTGCCCGGAACGGCACCGTCGTGCAGGTACTTAAACCACAGCTTGGCATGCTCGGACTCGTTGCCCGCCGTCTCGGCAAAGATATTCGAGATCTGAACGTAGCCGTCCTTTTTGGCCTTGGATGCATAGTAGCGATACTTGGTGTGTGCCTGGGACTCACCGGCAAAAGCAGTCTCGAGGTTCTTCTTGGTCTGAGAGTTCTCAAAATCCATAGGTGTACTTCCCTTCAACACATGCCGCCCATAGGCTTTGAGCGGCCTTGTCTTTAGGATGCCCTCAAGCCGAGAATTTAAACCTTATAATCCTGTTCTTCAGATTCGAGCGAGCTATACACTCAGCCAACGATCGCCCTCGGAGCGGCAAAAGCCCTCGCGCTCCAGATCGGCAAGAATACTTGCGACTAGCTCGCGCTCAACCGGCTCCCGGCCGGCTGCCGTCTCCATCTCGTTAACGCCTGCAACAGCTTCGTCAACCGTAATGCCCGCAGGCTGCCCATCACGCGCCGCCAACAACATGCGCACGATGTGGGCGCGCTTTTGGCGACGCGAGCCCTCAAACTTGGACTGACGACTATAGCCCGCCGACCGCCTGGACGGATTGGGCAGCGTCTTTTTAAGATACGCGCCGTAATCCAGCAACGCGTAATACCACGCGCGCGGCGTATCGGCATCATCTTGAGGCACGGCAAAGGACGCGATCTCGTCCGCCGCCGCACCGGGGGCCGCCGGACAGGCGGCTTGAATCAGCGGCACCAGCTCGCGATCGGGAACGGCCGGCACATCGGGAAAGAAATGATGCAAAAAGACCGTGCGCACGTTGGTCTCCAGATACACGCCCGGAAGATCGAATGCAAACGAACGGATGCCCTGCGCCGTTGCCGGGCCAATGCCGGGCAGCGCGACCAGATCGTGCGTCTCGCGCGGAAACTCCCCATCCCAGTCCTCTACAACGCGCTGAGCGGCCCCGTGAAGCGCCAGAGCGCGTCGGTTGTAGCCCATCCCCTGCCACGCGTCCAAAACATCGGAAGGCGCGGCCTGGGCAAGCGCCTGCACGGTCGGAAAACGATCGAGCCACACCGGCATGCGCGCCTCCACACGCGGCACCTGCGTTTGCTGTAACATGACCTCAGAAAGCCAAATGATGTACGGATCGCGCGTGCGGCGCCACGGAAGGTCGCGATAGCGCAGGACCCCTTCCGAACGAATCATCGAACGAAAGGGGTCCTGAATCATGGCTATGCTCCTTATGCGGCGCTATTCCTCCCGGTAAGCGCACGCGCAGGTGGCGTACTCGGGAAACGCTTCGCGGTCGGCGAACTTGGGATCGACGGCCGGGAACTGGCGGTGAGCGACGATGTCGCCGAGCGAAACGGAATCGAGGTAGTCGCGCATCAACGCCTGGGCTCCGGCCCACAGGGGATGATAGCAGCACGCGCCCATGCGCGCACAGTCACCATCGGGCGCGGTGCAATCGTTCATAACCATAGGACCCTGAACGGCCTCGACGACCTGGCGGATAGTGACGTCGTCCGGACTGACCTTGAGACGCATGCCACCGTGGACGCCACGCAGGCTCTCCACAATACCGGCCTGGACCAAACCGTGCTGAATCGAGCGGGCAAACGAATACGGGACATTGACCTCTTCGGCAGCGGTGCGAACAGAAAGCAAACGCTCCGGATCCTCGGCAAGCATCGCCAGCATGCGAAGGGCGTAATCAGTCTTCCTCGATATGTCCATTTTTCCCCTTTCAAGGAATACGAACAGCTCGAACGAGCTCCGGGGGCCGAGCTTGTGTCGAGACGCTAAATGACCGCCAGGACATCCAAATGGTAAATCGGATATCCACTGAGTGCCGCGCTTGGAGCGAAATGCATCAGATGCGGCGCACAGTGTAATTTAGTATAACCTAACCCCTGTCTCGTAGAACAGGTGTTGCGCAACAAAGCTGTTGTTCAGACAGATATACTCATTAGATTTTACTTGCGTTCCCGAAGGCGCGGGGGTTCTGGGCGAAGATGCACCAGGGCGATCGTTCTATCAAAACAAAGTGCATCAAACGCAAAAAGCCACGTCCGAAGACGTGGCTTTAATTGCGTTGGCGGGAAGTACGGGGCTCGAACCCGCGACCTCCGACGTGACAGGCCGGCGCTC
>CATYDM010000044.1 GCA_958405195.1 uncultured Collinsella sp. | reverse complement strand
ACATGCGGCCGAGAACGCGGGCGGTGTCCTCGATGGACTCCTTCTTGCCCATCTGCGACGAACCCGGATCGAGGTAGGTCACGCCCATACCCAGATCCATGCCGCCGACCTCGAAGGCGCAGCGGGTACGAGTAGAGGTCTTCTGGAAGAGCAGAACGATATTCTTGCCCTCGAGATAGCGGTGCGGAACGCCAGCGCGCTTCATATCCTTGAAGTTCTTGGAGAGCTTGAGCAGGTACTCGATCTCCTCGGTGGTGAGGTCGAGAAGCTTGAGGAAGCTACGGCCGGAGAGGTTAACACCCATGGTTCGATTCCTTTCGAAGAAATGAATTACGTAAGTATCAGTGTTGCCCGTTTAACGGGCGAAGCCGGTGCGGTTGTAGGGGGACCGCACCGGAAACGGAAAAACTTAGAGGTCCTCGCGCCAGAAGGGCATGCTCATGCAGCGCGGGCCGCCGCGGCCGCGGGAGAGCTCGGCGGAGGGCACGACGAGAAGGTCCAGGCCCTCCTTGTACAGCACGTCGTTGGTGACGGTGTTGCGGGCGTAGACGCAGATCTTGCCGGGCTCGACGCACAGGGTGTTGGAGCCGTCGTTCCACTGCTCGCGGGAGGCCGCGATCGGGTCGCCGCCGCCGCAGGGGATCAGCTTGACCTGGTCGACGCCGGTGGCGTCCTCCAGGACGTGCTCGAGGGTGTCCTCGATCAGGCGGATGTTCACGTCGCCCGGGTTCTTGCCGGCGGTCAGCTCGTAGACGCGCAGGGTGCCCATGATGGCGGGGTGGATCGTGAACTTATCGACGTCGATCTGGGTGAAGACCGTGTCGAGGTGCATGAAGGCGCGCGAGACCGGGATGTCGAAGGCCAGGATGCGCTCGACCTTGGAGTCGGAGTTCCAGAAGATGTTCTGGGCCATGACGTCGATCGCGGCGGCCTGGGTGCGCTGGGAGATGCCGACGGCGAGGGTCTTCTCGTTGATGTTCAGCACGTCGCCGCCCTCGGTGTGGAACTGGCAGTCGCGGCGGAAGTACAGCGAGACGTCCTTGTAGTCGGGGTGGTACTTGAAGACGTACTTGCCGTACAGGGTCTCGCGGTTGCGGGTGACCGAGTACATGCGGTTGAGGTTGACGCCCTCGCCGACGACCGCGAACGGGTCGCGGGTGAAGTAGAGGTTGGGCATCGGGTCGATGATCAGGTCGGACTCGGACTCGGAGTTGACCAGGGAGTCGAGGGTCGTGGACGCCGTGAGGGGCATGTCGATCTCGGACTTGGTCATGCCGGCCATGGTCTTCTTGACGAACTCGAGGTTGTCCTCGATGGAGTCCAGCTTCTCGCGGACGATCTGCGGCATGTGCTGGCCGCGGATGCCGGCCTCGGCGATGTACTGGTCGGTGAACTCGGCGCGGGCGCCGGGGACCTGGTCGAACACCTCGGCGACGAGGTTCTCGAGATAGAGGACCTCCACGCCCTGGTCCCTCAGGATCTGGGCGAAGGTGTCGTGCTCCTGCTGCGCGACCTCCAGGAACGGGACGTCGTCGAACAGGAGTCGCTCGAGCTCGTCGGGCGGCAGGTTGAGGAGCTCGTCGCCGGGACGGTGCAGGCAGACCTTCCTGAGCTTGCCGATCTCGGAAGGCACGTGCAGACCTTTCGTCATGGCCTCCTACCTTTCTTTCGGGCCCTTGTCAGGGCCGATTCGTTAGCGCCCCTCCGTGTGAGGCGTTATTGCTGACGATATATTTATATCCAAAATCAGCCCATACTTCCACCTCGCCCCCGAACGGTCAGCAAAGTGCGATGAACGGTATATCGCATATGATTCCCCCATGATGCACTTCGGTTCTCTAAAGCAGGTTTTCAAAGGTAAATGTTCTTATTTCTAAGGAATTAAGCTAGATTGCACAAATATTTTCATGTTTAGGAATTGCATAGCTAAAACGGTTTTCTGCATATATATGTCGTTTGTCCATGAATCAATTTGGATTCGATTATATTCAGCTCGCAATCATTCTTATTCATACATCCTCACCAATTGAGTATGGATATAGATTGTTTCTAAACGAGTTGGGCAGTTAGTTGCATGCCTTGGCGGCGTAAGAAGTAGGTAAAGATACCGTTCGCGCGATGCGTCCGTGCCACAGGTCGACTAAATTGAGACAATAGTGATTAGTGTTAGGCTACCGTCCCTTGTGGGGACTGAACGGACAGATGCATATGCCGAGCAAAATCGAAAAGAAGCAAGCCGCCGCAAAGCTGCGCAAACCGCCGCGCGACTTCTCGTACACGCAAAACCGAGAGCTCAGCTGGCTACGCTTTGACAACCGCGTGCTCGACGAAGCCTTCGACGAAACCGTTCCGTTATTCGAGCGACTAAAGTTCGTCTCGATCTTCGAGTCCAACCTCGACGAGTTCCTTATGGTGCGCGTGGGCGGCCTGTCCGATCTGGCGGAGCTCAAAAAACAACCTGTCGACAACAAGAGCAATATGACCGCCTCCGAACAGGTCGATGCTGTCATGGCCGAAATGCCCGGGCTCCTTACCCGTTGGGAGTCCATCTTTAAGAGCATCGAGGGCAAGCTCGACACCTTGGGCGTTCACCGCGCCCACATCGATTCGCTTACGCCCGAGGAGCGCACCTTTGTAACCCGCTACTTCCAGGCCTACGTGTCGCCGGTCATCTCGCCGCTGGTCATCGATCCTCGCCACCCCTTCCCCAACCTGCGCAACGGCGCGCTCTATCTGGCCTGTGGTCTGGACGGCGCCACCGACGAGGAGAGCCTACTGGGCCTTATCGAGATTCCCGCCTCGATGAACCGCGTGGTCGAGATCCCCTCGCCCACCGGCACCTACTCCTACATCTTGCTCGAGGACGTCATCCTCGCCTGCCTGGACAGCTGCTTTGGCTCCTATAAGCCGCTGGATCGTGCGCTGATCCGCGTCACCCGCAACGCCGACATCGATCCGGACGGCGAGGGCGTCGAAGAGGAAGAGGACTACCGCCAGCACATGAAGCGCATCCTCAAGAAGCGCCTGCGTCTGCAGCCGGTAGTGCTCGCGGTCTCGGGGTCGCTCGAGAAGGCGACGCTCAAGACCATCCGCAAGGCGCTCGAGCTTTCGCGCCGCTCTGTCTTTACCTGCGATATCCCGCTCGACCTGGGCTACGTCTTTGGCATTGAGGGCAAGATTCCCGAGCACCTGCGCAACGAGCTGCTCTTTACGCCGTTTAAGCCGCAGCCCAACCCCACCATCGATATGACCCGCTCCATCCGCGAACAGGTGCTGCAGGGCGACAAGCTGCTCTTTTATCCCTACGAGGCCATGAACCCCTTCCTGGATCTGGTGCACGAGGCCGCCTACGACCCCGAGTGCATCTCGCTGCGCATCACGCTCTACCGCGTGGCCAAGCAGAGCCGCCTGTGCGAGTCGCTGATCGATGCTGCCGAGAACGGCAAAGAGGTCACGGTGCTTATGGAGCTCCGTGCCCGCTTTGACGAGCAGAACAACATCGAGTGGGCCGAGCGCCTGGAAGAGGCCGGCTGCACCGTCATCTACGGCTCCGAGGGCTTTAAATGCCACTCAAAGATCTGCCAGCTCACCTATCGCGAGGGCATGGCGCTCACCCGCCTCACGCTTTTGGGCACCGGCAACTTTAACGAGAAGACGGCCAAACTCTACAGCGACTTTATGCTCATGACAGCCCATCCCGGCATCGGTGAAGACGCCAACCTGTTCTTCCGCAATCTGTCGCTGGGCAACCTGCGCGGCGACTACCGCTTCCTAGGTGTGGCGCCCGTCGGACTGAAACCGCTCATCATGCGCGGGCTTGACCGCGAGATCCAGCGCGCCCTTGCCGGCGAGCCCGCCCGCGTGTTCTTTAAGCTCAACTCGCTGACCGACCGCGAGGTTATCGACAAGATCGCCGAGGCATCGTGTGCCGGCGTGCGCGTAGACATGATCATCCGCGGCATCTCGTGCCTCAAGCCCGGTGTTCCGGGCAAGACCGAGAACGTGCATGTCCGCTCCATCGTCGGACGCTTTTTGGAGCACGCCCGTGTTTACGCTTTTGGCGTGGACTCGGACATGATTTACCTGAGCTCGGCAGACATGATGACACGCAACACCGAGCACCGCGTGGAGATCGCCTTCCCCGTGCTCGACCCCACCTGCCGCGCCCTGGTACACGAGTACATGGGCATGCAGCTGCGGGACAACGTGAAGGCCCGCAGCCTCACGAGCGACGGCACCTGGATCCCCGTGGAGCGTGCAGAGGGTGAGAAACCCTTCAACTCGCAGGAAGCCCTGCTGGAGCGTGCCTATCGCAACGCCGAGGCCGCGCCCGAGCCCGTCATTGAGGCGAAACCTGCCCCCAAGCCCGAGCCGCAGCCGACCACACCCAAGGTCCAAGAGGTCCAGGCGACCGTCATTGAGCCCGAGCCTGCACCTGCACCTCGACCCGAGCCGCAGGTCACCAAGCCCGCACCCGAGACGAGTGCCCGTCGCGATAAGCCCGCTGGCAAGGCCAAGGCCATCGAGCGCCATCACCCCGGCCGCGTGCGCATGGGCTTGGGCCTGATCGGCCTGGGTCTTAAGACGCTCATTACCGGCAGGACGAAATAGTCGTTTGTAGAAGCAGTTTGTAGAAGCGCCCCGCATTTGAGCAAAGCCTCGGATGCGGGGCGCTTTTCCCTGCTACCATGGTGCGGACAACAACGCGAATGACAGGCAGGGATATGAAGCTCACTATAGAATCGATGACCTACGGCGCCGACGGGCTGGCGCACGCCGACAATGGCAAGGCCGTCTTTGTGCAGGGCGCTGTGGCAGGCGACACCGTCGAAGCCGAGATCGTGCAGGACGGCAAGTCGTTTATGCGCACCCGCACGACCGAGATTCTGGAGCCGAGTCCCGATCGCATTCAGCCCCCCTGCCCCTTCGTGGGCATCTGCGGCGGTTGTTCGTGGGGCAATCTATCGCGCTCCGCTCAGCTCGCCGCCAAGGAGCAAAACCTGCGCTCCACGCTCGAGCGCATCGGCAAGTTCGCTCCTGAGCAGGTCGATGAGTTGGTACAGCCCATCCGCCACACCAAGGACGACTGGGGCTACCGCAATAAAATCGAGCTCGACCCGACCGTCGTCAACGGTCGCGTGCGCCTTGGCATGCACGGTGTCGACCCCAGCAAAATCGTGACCGTCGATGCGTGCCCACTGTTCGATAAGCGCTTCCCGAAGGCGCTAAAATCGGTCGTCGGCGCACTCAACTATCTGAGTGGCAGCCACGACCTGGGTCTGGAGCGCGTGGGCATTCGCGCTTCGCGCCGCACCAAGGCGCTCGAGGTCGCACTCTGGACGCCCACGGGTTCCTTCCCGCGTTCGCAGGTCTCGCGCGTGCTGGCAGACGCCGCACACCCCACGAGCGTGGTGCGCGTCATGAGCAAGGGCGAGAAGAAGGCCCGCCGCGTCTCTAAGGTGGAGATGCTCGCCGGCGAGGGCTCGTGGACCGAGAACATCGCCGAAGGCCAGATGCGCTTATCTGCCCCGTCGTTCTTCCAAGTCAATACCAAGGGCGCCGAGCTTTTGATCGAGCTCGTTATGGACGCCCTCGACCCACAGGAAGACGAGCTGGCTGTGGACCTGTACTGCGGTGCCGGCACCTTTACCCTGCCGCTCGCCCGCCGCTGCGATTACGTCGCCGCCGTCGAGGCCTACGGCCCGGCCGTGCGCGACCTGCGTCGCAACCTGGAGATCAACAAGCTCGATAACGTCGACGTCATCGGCGGCGATGCTGTGCGCGAGTTCCCCGACCAGGATGCCGATGTCCTGGTGGTCGATCCGCCGCGCGCAGGTCTGGCACCCGAGGCCATCGACCTCATCGCCAGCACGAGCGCACGCGATGTCGCCTACGTGAGCTGCGACCCGGCAACTCTGGCCCGCGACCTCAAGCGCTTTGTCGAGGAGGGCACCTTCTCCCCCGTCAAGATCACGCCAGTCGACCTGTTCCCGCAAACCTTCCACTGCGAAACGGTCGTCCACCTCAAGCGCAACTAGACTGTTTGCCCAAGACCACGCCCGATGATTTTCTGAGACGGGGATAAAAATAAATTTGCTCCGAATGATTATTTAATCCCCGTCCCGAAATTGAACCGCCCCCCATTTCTTGAACATTAGAAATGGGGGCTTCTTTATGGACAGGAGAGTCAGGCTCGACGCCACGCTGAGGACTCTTGCAGCAGAGCTTTGCGACAGGGGGGTACGGGCGCGCCGAAGGCCGGCGGGAGGCCGAAGGGTGTCCGCACCCGGCCGGGGCCGGCGGCGTGCGGGGGCAAGCTCATGCGACGGAGCTGCTGCCCGGGCGCCTGAAGGACGAGTTCTACAGAAACCGGACGTGGCGGAGCTTCGAGGAGTTCAAGCGGGACCTCGAAGCCTATACCGTTCACTGGAACAAGAGGAGGCGGGTTAAGCAAAAGGGACTGACCCCGGAGGAGTTCCGGAATCAGTCCCCATGTGCGGCATAGGCCGCTAATTGACTCGTCCAAGTTTCGGGGCTCAGTTCATTTCAGCGCCGCCCGAGAAAGCTAAACGCCTTCTGGCAGGTTGTCCCGGGCCGAGGGTGGCCACCTTGATCGCCCTCGGCCCTCACCCACCTCAACTGCTCCTCAATTACATAGAGCTGGTCAAAAAGAGCGCAGGCTAGCGGGCGCCTTCCTCATCGTCGTTGGGTCGGTAGGTGATAAACTCGATAACAAAGGCCAGAACGGCAGAGACGAGTGCGGCGATGATCGCGTAGATCATGTGGGAGATCCCGGCGCCACCAGGGGTCCCGTCGATGAAGTTGAGCAGGTTGAAGACACCGAGGCCGCCCGAGATGTACATGAGGGCGCCCGTCATTCCCACGATGGCGCCGCCCACGGCGGAGCTCAGGCATGCCACGACGAACGCGCGCTTGTTGGGGAGGGCAATGCCGTAGATGCCCGGCTCGGTGACGCCGAAGAAGAAGGTGGAGATCATCGCGGGAAGGGCGATGCCGCGGAAGCGCTCGTCCTTGTTTCTGAGGTACATGGCAAAGATGACCGCTCCGAGCGCGAACCCGTGGCCGATGGTGGCGGCGAGCACACTGTCGTGGCCGAGGGTGTTCAGGTTCATGATGGAGATGGGGATGAGGCTCCAGTGGAAGCCAAAGATGACGAGGCACATCCACAGTCCGCCGACCAGGGCGCTGCCCAGGACGGAACCAACCACGGGAAGCTGGAAGATGAACGAGAACGCCGCGCTCAGCAGGTTGGTGATGAGGGTGGCCACCGGGCCGATGACGAGGTAGCCCAAGACGATGGAGACCGTCATCGTGGCGAGCGGGACGAGGAACATCTTGAGCGCAGCCGGCATCCAGCTCTTGAGCCAGCGCTCAATGATAGAGCCGAACCACACCATGAGAAGGACGGGGATCACCGAGCTCACGTAGCCGGACACAGGCATGATGATGGGGAGCCCGAGGGCGGTGGCGTACCACGAGAACGTGCCGGCCACGCCGAGGTCGATGCTGCCGAGCGCCTCGCCCGAGGTCAGGGCGACCATCGTCGGGTAGAGGAGCGCCACGCCGATTGCCACACCGGTGAACTCGTTCATGCGGAACTTGCGCGCGGCACTGAACGCCAAGGCGACGGGAAGGAAGTAGAAGAAGCCGTCAGCCACGGTGTAGAGCAGCATGTAGAGGCCGTCGTTTGCAAAGGCCAGGACGAAGGAGGTGATGAGGGCAAGCAGTCCCTTCATGATGCCTGCGGCGGCAAGCGGTCCCAGGATGGGCTGGAAGATGCCAGAGATGAGGTCGATGATGACGGAGGCCACGGTCTTTTCGCCCTGGGGCTCGTCGTCGGCGCTTGCGCCGCCCGAGAAGTTGCCGGCCTCCAGGACCGCATCGTAGACGTCCTCGACGATGTTACCCACGACCACCTGGTACTGGCCGTTGGCCTGGATGACCTGGATGACGCCCTTGAGGGCCTCGATCTTGGCAGTGTTGGCGCGGGACTCGTCCTTGAGTTTGAAGCGCACGCGCGTGATGCAGTGCGCGACGCTGGCGACGTTCTCGGCGCCGCCTACGTTCTCGAGTATGGATCTGGCCAGGTCGTCGTATTTTTCAGCCATTATTTTCTCCTTAGTGATATTGCCCGGGCGGCTAGCCCAGGTCGCCTCCGTTGGTGGCGATGGCCTGTTGATACCAGTAGAAGCTCTTCTTGCGCCTGCGCTCGAGCGTGCCGCTGCCCAGGTTGTCGCGGTCCACGTAGATGAAGCCGTAGCGCTTCTCCATCTCGCCGGAGCCCGCGCTCACGAGGTCGATCGGCCCCCAGGTGGTGTAGCCGAGCATCTCGACGCCGTCCTGTTCGATGGCATCGCGCATGGCCTCGATGTGCTCGCGCAGGTAGGCGATGCGGTAGTCGTCCTCGATCGTGCCGTCGGGAAGCACCTCGTCATAGGCGCCTAGGCCGTTCTCCACCACAAAGAGCGGCTTCTGGTAGCGGTCCCAGAGGTCGTTGATCGTGATGCGGAATCCCAGCGGGTCGATGACCCAGCCCCAGTCGCTCGTGCGCACGTAGGGGTTTTCCACGCCGGCGAAGGCGTTGCCCTCGGCGACGCCGCCCACGGAATCGGGGTCGCCCGCGGTGCAGCGCGAGGAGTAGTAGCTAAACGAGATGAAGTCGACGGTGTTCTCCGCAAGGATGCGCTCGTCCTCGGCGGTCATGCCCACGTCGATGCCCTCGCGCTCGAGCATCTTAAGCGCGTAGCCGGGGTAGTGCCCGCGCGCCTGCACGTCCACGAAGAAGAGGTCCTCCTGGTTCTTGACTTGCGCCGCGCGAACGTCCTCGGGGCGGCAGGAGTAGGGGTAGTAGCTTCCCGCGGCGAGCATGCAGCCCACCTTGTTCTCCGGGTCGACCTCGTGGGCGATCTTGGTGGCCCAGGCGCTCGCCACGAGCTCGTTGTGCGCGGCGCGGTACTCGGCCTCGCGGGCATTCTCCCCGGGCTCGAGGACGATGCCGGCACCCATGAAGGGACGGTGCAAGATCATGTTCATCTCGTTGAACGTGATCCACCAGCGAACGAGGCCGCGGTAGCGGTTGAAGAGCACCGTCACGAGTCGCTTGTAGAGCTCGATGAGGGCGCGGTTTCGCCAGGCGCCGTACTTCTTGACGAGGTGGATGGGGCAGTCGAAGTGCGTGATGGTCACGAGGGGCTCGATCCCGTGCTCGCGGCAGCAGCGGAACACGTCCTCGTAGAAGGCGAGCCCGGCCTCGTTGGGCTCCTCCTCGTCGCCATTGGGGAAGATGCGGCTCCAGGCGATGGAGAGGCGAAAGACCTTAAAGCCCATCTCCGCGAAGAGGGCTATGTCCTCGCGGTAGTGGTGGTAGAAGTCGATGCCCGTCTGGGCCGGGTAGTAGTACCCGGGCTCAAAGTCGAGCATGCGCCTCAGGCCGCGGCTTACGTCGTTGCGCTCCGGCCCGTGTGGGATGACGTCGACGTTGGCAAGGCCGCGGCCGCCCTCGTCATAACCTCCCTCGCATTGGTTGGCGGCGGTGGCTCCTCCCCAAAGGAACCCTTTTGGAAATGGCATGGTGCCTCCTTCTCTCTGGCGCCCCCATCTCTGCGGGGGACGCTTTATAACGTCCTTGCGGCCTCGCGCGCCGGGCCCGTGGCCCTTTCCCTGATGCGCGCGGGCCGCCTGTGAAGGGATGACTAGCTGACGGCTTGTCCTGCGGCGGCGCGACGTGCCTCCCGGCCTCCAAGCAGGGAGGGGACCTGTGCCAGGCACACGCCGGCGAGGATGATGGCGACGCCCAGCCACTCGACGACGCCGAGCGGCTCGCCGAGGACGATCATGGCGATGAGCAGGCCGGCGGGGAGTTCCGCGGCGGCCATGACAGTGGAGAGGCCCGCAGGCAGGTGCGGAGAGCCCATGCCGAAGAGCAGGACCGGGCAGAGCATGCCAAAGAAGCCGGCGATGACGGCAAAGGGCAGGATGCCCTGGGCGAGGACGCCCGAGACGACGTAGTCCGGGCATACCGTGAGCGACATGACCACGGAGCCCGCGCATACGATGACGCCACGCTGCTCGGACGAGCACGGGGCCTCGACCTTGCCGGAGAGGGTGACAAAGAGGGAGCAGGACACGGCCGCCCCCAGCGCGCAGAGCAGGGCCACGGGGTCGTACCCGGTGATGCCGGTCCTGTAAACGCCGCTGGCGAACACCGTTCCGAAGACGATGACCAGGGCGGAGACCACTTGGAGGACCCTCGGCGGTCGGCGCGTCATGACGGTCTGCCACAGGAGCCCCAGCCACGTGAACTGGAAGAGGAGCGTGAGCGCCACCGGGGCGGGCAGCACGCTCATGGCGTAGCAGTAGAGGATTGAGGTGAGGCAGGTGAGGGCTCCCAGGCCCATGAGCTTGAGGGCGAGCTTCCAGCCCACGCGCTGCCAGCGGTGCCCGAGTGCGTGCCCTGCGAGCGTGGCGAGGGCGAAGAAGAGGCAGCCGAACCACGCCTGGCTCGCCACCACCTGTGCCGAGGTGAAGCTCGCGGCGTAGGCGAGCTTGTAGGTCGTGGCCATAGCGCCGTAGCAGGCGCCGCCCGCAAAGACCTGGAGCGCCGCCTTGGCCTGTCCCGCGCCCGTGGCTCCTGCCCCGGCGGCCTGTTGCTTGATTGTGTTTGTTCCTGCCATTAGGCTCCCTTCCGTCTGCTGTCTTGCAGATGCACGTCTCGTGCGTCTGTTCCCTGCAGTCGGAAGGTGGGCTCGTGCGGTCTTCTGGCGGTGCATGTGGTACCTGCTGCCAAGACGAAAAAAGCCACGCAACCGACTGCTCGGTTGCGTGGCAAAAAGGTGGCTAGCGCCCAGAAAAGTCCACGCGTTTTTAGACTGGGACAAAGTACTACAACAGGTGAGATTCCGTCAAGAAAAAACCGAGGAAAAAAGTGAGCCTCTGCCCGCCGTACCTGTGGCGGTCGTTCCCCGAACGGGGCGGTGATGTTGGGGGTTGTCTCGATCTGTAACAGTAAGACCCGGTTTTGGTCCGTAGATGTTACAGATTTAGACGTTTTGTCGGGGCGGTTTCCGTTTGTCTTGATCTGTAACAGTTAGGGGTCAAAAGTGGGTCTAGATGTTACAGATTGAGATTGTTGAGGATGGGTGAGGGTAGCTAATTCGGACGGGGCTATTTTAGCTACCCTGCAAGTGGGGTAGCTAAAGAGACACGTTCCTTTTTAAACATTGGGAAATCGAGCGTGGCAAGCGGAGGTCTTCGGGGTATAAGACGGCTAATTGTATGCCGCCTATGAAAGGAACCCTCATGCCCAGCGTTGCCGTTCTCGCCGCCGATGGCTTTGAAACTATTGAATGCTTGACCATGGTCGATGTCATGCGTCGCGGCGGCGTGCGTGCCACGCTCGTCTCGATCATGCCCACGCGTGAGGTCGTAAGCTCGCTGCAGATCCCCGTGACCTGCGATGCGCTCTTTGATGAGATCAACTTTGACGAGTACGACTGCGTCGTGCTGCCCGGCGGCCTACCCGGTGCCACCAACCTGCGCGCCGATCAGCGCGTCTGCGACGTGGTCTGCGAGTTCGCCGCGACCAAGCACGTCGCCGCCATCTGCGCCGCCCCGTTTATCCTGGGCGAGCTCGACCTGCTCGAGGGGCGCCACGCCACGTGCTTCCCTGGCTTTGAGAAAAGCTTCCCCGAAGGCGCCTATACCGGCGAGAAGGTCACGCAAGACGGCAACATCATCACCGCCAGCGGCATGGCCCAGTCGCTCCCCTTTGCGCTTGAGCTGCTGCGCACGCTCGCCGGCGACAAGGCCGTCGAGAAGGTCGCCGAGGGCATCCAACTATGATTTTGGCTTCGCAATCGCCGCGCCGCATAGAGCTGATGCGCGAGGCAGGGTATGACATTCGCGTGATTCCCGCAGATATCGACGAAACGCCCTTTGATGGCGAGGCCCCGCTCACGCTTGTCGAGCGCTTGGCACGCGCCAAGGCGGCTGCCGTTGCTGCCGAGTATGCCGAGCCCAATGAGCTGACGGTCGCGGCCGACACCATCGTCACCTTTGACGGCAAGATTCTGGGCAAGCCGGCAACCGAGGACGAGGCGCGCACCATGCTCCGTGAGCTTTCGGGCCGCACGCACCAGGTCGCAACCGGCGTCTGCATCGTTAAAGCCGGCGACGCTACAGCCCCGCATGCCGCCGAGAGCCTATCCTTTGTCGATGTGACCGACGTGACGTTCTACGAGCTCACCGACGAGCAGATCGAGCGCTACGTCGCCTCGGGTGAGCCCATGGACAAGGCCGGCGCCTACGGCATTCATGGCACAGGCGGACGCATGCTCGCGCACGATATTTCGGGCGACTTCTATAACGTGGTGGGCCTACCCATCGCCCGCGTCGCGCGCGCGATTCAAAAACTCTCGTAATTGCATCTGGCGCTGGGTATTCCCCAGCGCCTACAATTTTGGCGTACCGTACGGATCCCGACCGGGCACAAGGCGCGGCGGAAAACCGATAGGAGTTAAACATGGATACACTGCTCGAGGCCATTGACGTCTGCGATGTCGATGGCTTTTGCTATGGCAACTATACGGACGAGGAGGCCGGCACCGGTTGCACCGTAATCGTGGCGCCCGAGGGTGCCACCGGCGGCGTTGACGTTCGCGGCGGTGCTCCAGCATCGCGCGAAACCGACCTGCTGCGACCCGAGAACACCGTCGACAAGGTCCACGCCGTCTGCCTTTCGGGCGGATCGGCCTTTGGCCTCGAAGCCGCAAGCGGCGTGGCCCGCGAGCTTGAGAGCCGCGGCATCGGCCTTCCCGTCGGTCCCACGCAGGTGCCTATCGTGTGCTCCAGCTGTATCTTCGATCTTGCCTTTGGCGACCCCACCGTGCGCCCCGACATTGAGGCCGGTATCGCCGCCGTGCGCGAAGCACTCGACAACACCCCCACCAAGCTCGAACAGGGCAACGTAGGCGCCGGCACGGGCGCTACCGTGGGTAAGCTCATGGGCCCCGCCACCTGCATGAAGGCCGGCTTAGGCGCTGCTGCCGTGGCACTCGGCCCCGTCAAGGTGGGCGCCGTGGTCTCGGTCAACGCCTGCGGCAACGTTGTCGACCCCTTCACCGGCGAGTGGGTCGCCGGTATGCGCGCCGCAGCCGATAGCGACCAGATTGTCGACATGGAACTCGCAGCCTTTGCCGCCGCCGGATCCATGCAGATGCCGCTCGACCGCACCAACACCACCATCAGCTGCATCGTCACCAACGTGGAACTCACTAAGGCACAAGCCACCAAGGTCTCCCAGATGGCCGCAGACGCCTACGCACACGCCATCCGTCCCACACACACCACCAACGACGGCGACACCATCTACACCCTCGCCAGCGGCAAACTGGGCGCCCAGGCAAGCGCCGCCGTTCCCCTAGACCTGCTGGGCATGCTCGCCGTAAGGGCCCTGGAAACTGCCATCGTAAACGGAGCCAAAACCGCCAAAACCTCCCACGGCATCCCCGGCGCCGCAAAGTAAACTAGCTCGTCCGGTTGCCCGGTGGGGCTTGGTTATGTTTGCTGCTCTACAGTACGGGCTCGCACGAAGGGCCCAATAATTTCTCTTCGGCTCGGGCGGGACCAGCGACAAAAAAAACCCACCCCCCCCGGGCCACCAACCAACCAAGTCTTTTCAGCCCAGGCCCCTGTGTACCGCGCGTCTAAGATCTTCAAATTCAGGCACCCTGACAATCGATTCTTATAGCAGAGGCCCCTTGGCCTTTAGTTTGCTACTGCGAGCAGGACTGTTCGCAGTAGCAAACTAAAGGCCAAGGGGCCCAGTCAACCTATCAGCAGCGATTACTCAGCAGCTAGTTGAATTTGAAGATCTTTGAAGCAAGACGGTATAGGCCGAGCGTGGTTTTGTCTCCGGCCCGTCCGCGCAGATTGGTGAAGAACCCGACCACGCCGTAGCGGGCACGACGATACATGCGCTCGTCGTAGGCCTTCAAATCATTCCACAGCATCTTTAGACGCTCGTCGGCGCAATCTTCCTCGGAAAGCTTGGTGAGAACCGAGCAGATCGCCATCATCATGGTGAAGTAGCCCATCATGTACGAACGCAGACGCGACGACTCAACATCGCTGTACAAGTGGTACGACTCCATCATGATACGCGTAACACGGAACTGCTGGTCCAGACGCTTGACCATCGTTGCCTCGTTGACGCTCTGACCTTCGCGACCGATAAAGTAGCGGTAGAGGTCGATGTCGGCGTAGTACATGGTCTTGCAACGCGGCAGCGGCACGTAGGCGTAGATGTTGTCCACATAGAACGTGTGCGGCGGCATGGGAAGGTTGGACTCGCGCAGCACATCCGTGCGATAGCACAGGCTGTGCATGAGTAGGTTCTGGTCCAGGCGGAAATGACCGATCTGATCCCAGGAAAAGATCTTCTTGCGCGGCAGGGCAAATTTGTAGCCAATAGCGGTATGCGTGCCCTCGTACACCTTCTCGTACACGTAGTTCGAGATAAACAGGTCAACGCGCTGGTCGCGCTCCTCAAAGCCACGCAGAATCGACAGCATGGTCGAAAGGGCAGCGCCGTCAAGCCAGTCGTCCGAATCAACAACCTTGTAGTAGGTGCCCTGTGCCTCGCGCAGACCCGAAAGGACGGCAATACCGTGGCCGCCGTTCTCCTGGTGTACCGCGCGAATGATACCGGGATAACGCGCCTCCCACTCGTCGGCCTTACCGGCCGTCTCGTCCTTGGAGCCGTCGTCCACTACGATAATCTCGATATCGGTGGCGTAATTGCTCCCCTCCAAGATGGAGGTGATGCAATGGTCCATGTCCTTGGCGGCGTTATACGAGGGAATACCGAATGTTATGACTTTATGCATGGCAGGCGATAATCTCATCCGAAAGATCGAGGGCGGAATTGGTCACGGCGTCCATATCGTAGTAACGATACTCGGCCAGACGACCCACCGGGTGGAAGTTCGTCAGGTTCTGGACGCGCTCAAGATAGCGCTCATAGAGCTCACGGTTCTCGGGCTCAAGAATGGCGTAGTACGGCGTCTCGCCCGAGCCGGGCGTATAGACCTTGGAGTACTCCTTCATGATGGTGGTCTTGCCGGGCAGGACCTGACCGGTCATGTTCTTGAACTCGGTGATACGCGTGTAGTCCTCGCTCGTGGTGTAGTTGACGGTGCCCACGGGCTGGAACTGGTCCATATCGAGCGTCTCGAACTTCATATCGAGCGTGCGGTACGGCAACGCACCCAAGTCGAGGCTGAACAGCTCATCGAGAGGACCGGTATAGACAATCTCGCCGCCGTAGACCTTGCCATCGATCTTGACGGTGGTCTCGTCGATCTTAAAGAGATCGCGGGCGTCCACGTCGCAGAACACGTCGATTAGGTCGTGGTCGAGCATGTGCTCAAAGAGCGCCGTGTAGCCCTCCTGCGGCATGCCCTGGAAGGGAGCTTGCGGGAAGTAGCGGTCATCATCACCCACAAAGACGGGAACGCGGCCGGTGATCGAGGGGTCGATCTGATCGGGCGTCTGGCCCCACTGCTTCATGGTGTAATGCAAAAAGACGTTCTCATAGACATAATCGGCGACCTCGGCAAGATCCGGGTCGTTCTTCTTACGCAGCTCCATAATGGGCACCTTGACATCCTTGCCAAAGGTCTCCACGAGCTTCTGATACAGCTCCTCGCCGCGCTCGTCACCAAAGGCGAGCTTGAGACTCGCATGGTTGAAGGGCACGGGCATAAGGGTACCGTTGATGTTGGCGAGCACCTTGTGCTGATAATCCGTCCACTTGGTAAAGCGCGACAGGAAATTGTGCACGCGCTCGTTAAAGGTGTGATAGATATGCGGACCGTACTCGTGGATCAGGATTCCGGCCTCGTCAGTGCAGTCATAGGCATTGCCCGCAATGTGGCTACGGCGCTCCAAAACGGCAACACGATAGCCGATGGTCTCGGCAAGACGGCGGGCGCAAACGGCACCGGCATATCCAGCACCGACGACAATCATGTCGTACGCGCCGGCGTTAAAGCCTTCAGGCAGGCCTGAGGTAATCTGCATCGATACTCCTTGTCAAAAGCCACGGGCTCGTTAGCTGGGCTTTTCTCGAACATTCTTCGAGACATATTTATCAGAGCGATTATAGCGCTAATGCGTCCTATAATGAGCTTGCCACACAAGGAAAGCTCAAGCACCGCGGCGAACATAATTGAAAGGTAAACCCGCTAGCAGCGGGTTTATTCGTGAACAGCCGGGCGCCTGGAGCTTAGTGAAACGCTTGTAAGGAGTAACATGAGCGATTTCCTAAACCGTATGAAGTCTGCCGCCAAGGCCGACCTTAAGACGATCGTCCTGCCCGAGGGCGAGGATCCGCGCACCATCGTCGCGGCCACCAAAATCATCGAGGAGGGCCTGGCAAAGATCGTCATCCTGGGCAACCCCGACGAGATCAACGTTCCCGGCGCTACCGTCATCGACCCGCGCACTGCCGAGAAGCACGAGGAGTACGCGCAGAAGTTTGCCGAGCTCCGCGCCAAGAAGGGCGTTACCATCGAGCAGGCTCGCGCCCAGGTGATGGACGCTACCTACTTTGGCACCATGATGGTCAAGATGGGCGATGCCGACGGCCTGGTCTCCGGCGCCTGCCACTCCACCGCCGACACCCTGCGCCCTGCGCTTCAGATCCTCAAGACCGCCCCGGGCACCAAGCTGGTCTCGGCCTTCTTCGTGATGTGCACCGACACCCCGCAGTTCGGCACCGACGGCACGCTGATCTTCGCCGACTGCGGCCTCAACATCAACCCGTCCTCCGACGAGCTCTCCGAGATCGCCATCGCCTCCGCTCACTCCTGGTCCACCTTCATGGGCAACGTTGAGCCGCACGTAGCCATGCTCTCCTACTCCACCATGGGCTCCGCCGGCGGCGAGGTCGCCAAGAAGG
>CATYDM010000043.1 GCA_958405195.1 uncultured Collinsella sp. | reverse complement strand
TGGGCGACGTTATGGGCAACCTCTCCGGTCGCCGCGGCAAGATCGAGGGCATGGAGGATCGCAAGAACAGTAAGCTCATCCGTGCCAAGGTGCCGCTGGGCGAGATGTTCGGTTACGCTACCGACCTTCGCTCCCAGACCCAGGGCCGTGCATCCTACACGATGCAGTTCGACTCTTATGAGCCCGCGCCCAAGTCCATCGTGGACGAGGTCATGAGCAAGAACGCCTAAGTTCGAGCTCCCTGTTACGTAATCCGCGAGAACATCTCTCGCACTCTTTGGAGGTTTAAGTTGGCTACCCAGAAGATCCGCATTCGCCTCAAGGGCTATGATCACGAGGTCGTCGATCAGTCCGCGAAGCTCATCGTCGAGACCGCTCAGAAGACCGGCGCTCGCGTTTCCGGTCCTGTCCCCCTGCCCACCGAGCGTAACCTGTACACGGTTATCCGCTCGCCGCACGTGAACAAGGACTCCCGTGAGCAGTTCGAGATGCGCACCCACAAGCGCCTCATCGACATCCTCGACCCCACCTCGGGCACCGTTGATTCGCTCATGCGTCTCGACCTCCCCGCTGGCGTCGACATCGACATCAAGCTCTAAGCGATATCGCTCATAGCTTAAAGGGCCCCGCTGCCGTTACGGCAGCGGGGCCCTTTTGTTTTGAATGAAGGTTTGGACTGCCTGGTAGTGCTGCTGAGCAGGTGACTGCGGCGCCCTATTCGCTCAGGGGGCGCAAGGATGCTTCTTCGAAGTGGAAGACGCACAAGCCGCTCTCGGTCTCAATGCATGCGCGGCCGCAATCGTCGACCGTTCTAAATATGCCTCGTGCCAGCTCGTCTCCAGCGGGGGAGCGGGCGATAACGTGCTTCCCGATCCAATTGAGGTGAGCGATATATTCGTCGTGGACGGGCGCGAGCGGACCGGCGTCTTCTTCCTTGGCGTTGAGGCGCTCTGCCCAGGTATCTACAGCGTCTATAACTGCGTGATAGACCTCATCGAGGAGCATGTCGACGGCGGGAACGCTCTCGTTGAGGTCCGAGAGGCCAATTGCCGCCAGGCCGCCATCGGGCACCTCTTGGGGCGTGTAGTTTACGTTGACACCAATGCCGCAGACGGCGAAAGGTTTGCCTTCGTTATCGCGTGCGGCCTCGACCAGAATGCCGCCGAGCTTGCGTCCTCGCGCGACCAGGTCGTTGGGCCATTTGAGGCCAATCTCGTTTGCAAGACCCTGCTTTTCGAGTGCTTCGAGCACCGCTAGGCCGCTGACGGCGGCAAGACCAGAGTACTTTGCGGGATTAACGCATGGACGCAGGACAATCGAAAGCAATAGGTTGCCGGCGGTTGAATCCCACTTGTGGCCGCGCCGGCCGCGTCCTGCCGTTTGCGCGCGGGCGGCAAGTCCTGTGCCGTGCGGCGCACCCTGTTTTCCTGCCTCGAGCAGGTCATCGTTGGTCGATCCGGTTACGTCGACAATCGTTAATTGGGCATCCATAGCGGCTGCTACCTCCTTATTGAATAAGTGAATGACGCAATGGTGTCGAGAGATAGACACAATGTGAAGCCTTTGTCGCATTTGGACAATTTAATGTTAACACGTCAACAAAGACTGAAATGCGTTATCCTCTCTTGGTCGATGTAAACACGTCAACAACTCAAAGGAGGTTAGTGATGGGTTTCACGATTCTTGGAACAGGCTCGGCGCTTCCTGAACGCAGTGTTTCCAATGACGAGCTGTCTGAGTTCCTCGATACCTCGGATGAGTGGATTTTTACCCGCACGGGTATCAAGAGCCGCCACGTCTGCACCACCGAGTCACTTGACGACCTTGCCGTAGCGGCGAGTGAGCGGGCACTCCAGGTGTCCGGAATCGACGCGAGCCAGCTGGATCTGATCGTCTGCTCGACGACGACGGGTGACCACCTTGTTCCCGCTGAGGCGTGTGCCGTTGCTGAGCGACTAGGCGCGACGTGCCCTGCCTTCGATGTCTCGGCGGCTTGTGCCGGCTTCGTATTTGCGCTCGATGTCGCCGAGGGCTATATCGCCCGCGGTCGCGCCGAGCGCGTGCTTGTCGTTGCTGCCGAGCAGATGACGCGCGCGCTCGACTGGACCGACCGTGCCACCTGCGTGCTCTTTGGCGATGGGGCAGGCGCCGCAGTGATTGAGGCTGGGGGAGACAGTCCCCTTGCCGTTGAGCTTTCGACGGCGCCCGACGTCGAGACGTTGCGCGTTCCCGGTCTGGTCGGTACCTCGCCGTTTAAGGCTTCCGCAGATAGCGCGAGCGTGCTGTCCATGAATGGCCGCCGCGTGTTCAGGTTCGGCGTCAACGCCATCTGCGACACGGTCCATAAGCTTGCGATCGATGCGGGCATTTTGGTCGAAGACATCGATCATTTTGTATTCCATCAGGCTAACGAACGAATCCTGAGCCAGGCGGTCAAGCGCCTGGGCGTGCCGGACGAGCGCGTGGTTCGCACGTTGCGCGAGACCGGCAACATTTCGAGCGCATGCATTCCGCTTGCCCTCGACCGGCTGGCAAACGCCGGTGCACTTCACACAGGCGACACCATCGCCTTGGTTGGATTTGGCGCCGGTCTGGATATAGGTGGCTATCTGCTTCGTTGGAAGTAGTCGCACATAGGAAATAAAAACGCCCTAGGGCACAACCAAAGGAGAACTACCATGGCAGATCAGAAGACCTTCGAGCGCGTTTGCGACGTTATCCGCGAGACCGCCGGTCTTGACGATGTCGAGATGAAGCCCGAGTCCACGCTCGAGGAGATTGGTCTCGACAGCCTGGGCACCGTCGAGATCCTCGTTGCCGTCGAGGACGAGTTTGGCATCCAGCTCGATACCGAGGAGAACCCCAAGACGGTCGGCGAGTTCGCCGATACGGTCGAGGCGGCATTGGAGAAGTAGAGATGCTCAAGACTCCTCTCTGCGATCTGCTCGGCATCGAAAAGCCCGTGTTCCAGGGCGGTATGGCCTGGATTGCCGATGCCTCGCTGGCGTCCGCAGTGTCCGAGGCGGGTGGCTTAGGCATCATCGCGGCCATGAACGCCGACGCCAACTGGCTTCGCGACCAGATTCATGAGCTGCGCGCCAAGACGGATAAGCCCTTTGGCGTGAACGTCATGCTCATGAGCCCGTTTGCCGACGAGGTTGCACAGGTCGTGATTGACGAGCGAGTGCCGGTCGTCGTGACGGGCGCCGGCAATCCCGCCAAGTACATGAAGGCGTGGAACGAGGCGGGCATCAAGGTCATCCCGGTCGTTGCCTCGGTGGCGCTGGCGCGCCTCGTGGCACGTCGTGGAGCCACGGCGGTTGTTGCCGAGGGTACCGAATCGGGCGGCCATATTGGCGAGACCTCGACGATGGCACTGGTGCCGCAGGTCGTCGATGCGGTTGACATTCCCGTCGTGGCCGCCGGCGGTATTGCCGACGGCCGCGGCGTGGCGGCCGCCTTTATGCTGGGCGCCGAAGGCGTGCAAGTGGGTACGCGCTTTCTGGTCGCAGACGAGTGCACCGTCTCGGAGCAGTACAAAGAGATGGTCCTGAAGGCCAACGACACTTCAACGCGTGCGACCGGTCGCTCGACGGGACATCCAGTGCGCGCCCTCAAGAGCCCCTTCACCAACGCCTATGCCAAGAGCGAGGGTTCCGGCGCGAGTGCCGAGGAGCTCGGTGCTATGGGAACCGGTGCGCTGCGTAAGGCCGCCAAGGACGGCAACTACGAAGAGGGTTCGTTTTTGTGTGGACAGATTGCCGGCATGGTCAACGAGCGCCAGAGCGCACGCGAAATCGTTGACGACCTGGTCGATGGCGCCGAGCACGTCCTGAAGGGTGCGTGCGCATGGGTGGCGTAGCGTTTTTGTTTGCCGGCCAGGGTGCCCAGCACCCCGCGATGGGCGTCGACTTGATCGAGACATCGCCGGCGGCCGCCGAGGTGTTCGCCATTGCCGACGAGGTGCGCCCGGGGACCAGCGAGCAATGCCGGAGTGCCTCCAAGGAGGAGCTCTCGCAGACCGAGGACACGCAGCCGTGCGTGTTCGTTCACGACCTAGCAGCGGCTGCCGCCCTGCGTGAGCGCGGCGTGGTACCTGCCGCCTGTGCGGGATTCTCGCTAGGCGAGGTCGCCGCGCTCACCTTTGCGGGGGCGTTCGATACGCGAGCGGGCTTTGAGCTCGTGTGCGAGCGCGCGGCGCTGATGGCCGCGGCTGCCGAGCGCCATCCGGGCGGCATGCGTGCCGTCATCAAGCTCGATGCGGCGCAAGTCGAGGGCTTGGCAAAACAGGCCGGCGAGGATTGCTGGCCGGTCAACTACAACAGTCCGCAGCAGACGGTTGTGGCCGGAGCGCCCGATGCGCTGCAGACCCTCGACGTCCTAGTAAAAGAGGCTGGCGGCCGGGCCATGAAGGTTGCGGTGTCGGGTGCATTCCATAGCCCCTATATGGCCGAGGCGACTGAGGGACTGGCGACGTATATCCAAGCCGGCCACGCGCCGTCTCCGCTGCTGATTCCGGTCATGACAAACATGACGGCGGCGCCCTATCCGGCGGACCCGCGAGCAGCATCGGATGTCTTGGCCAACCAGGTGAGCCATCCCGTGCGCTGGGTCGACACGCTGCATACTCTGCAGGATCAGGGCATCGACACGTTTATTGAGGTCGGTCCTGGCAAAACACTGTCGGGCCTGGTCAAGCGTACGCTGAGCGACGTTCGCGTTTATTCATGTGAAACGGCCGAGCAGGTCGCAGCTATTGCCGATGAGCTCGCATAGCCCACAGGGCTGTAACCCGAAAGGAATGACATGGGCAACTTGAACAACGGCGCGCTCGAGCGCAACGACTCGCGCCGTGTGGCACTGGTCACGGGCGGCTCGCGGGGAATCGGCCGCGCTTGTGCGGTTGGCTTGGCGGAGGACGGCTTTGATATTGCCGTCGTCTATGCCGGTAGCGTCGATGCCGCGCGCGAGACATGCGGAGCCTGCGAGATGGTTGGCGCCACGGCGCGCGCATATCAATGCGACGTGGCAGACCCCGCTGCCGTCAATGCGTGCGTGGAAGCGGTCCTCAACGACTTTGGCTCCATTTGGGCGCTCGTCAACAACGCCGGCATCACGCGCGACGGCCTGCTCATGCGTATGGGTGACGATGCCTTCGACCGCGTGCTCGATGTCAATCTCAAGGGCACGTTCAATACGACGCGCGCACTCACCAAGACCTTTATGCGCCAGCGCGGCGGTTGCGTCATCAACATGAGCTCGGTTGTGGGCCTGATGGGCAATGCCGGGCAGGCCAACTACGCTGCCTCCAAGGCGGGCGTCATCGGCCTGACCAAGGCGGTAGCGCGCGAGCTTGCGCCCCGCGGCGTACGAGTGAACGCGGTCGCACCCGGGTTTGTCGAGACGGATATGACGGCAAAGCTCTCGGAGAAGGTTCGCGCGGCAACCGAGGAGCAGATTCCCCTAAAGCGCATGGCGCGCCCCGAGGAAGTGGCCGGCGTGGTGCGCTTTTTGGCGAGCGATGCGGCTGCCTACATTACGGGCGAGGTCGTACGCGTCGACGGCGGAATGGCGATGTAGAAACCAGGGCCGAAGAACGGCTTGGATGAGGAGACCATGATGGAACAGAGAGTTGCAATCACCGGTATCGGTGCCGTGTCGCCGCTCGGCAACACCGCGCTTGCCACCTGGGCGGCCATGTGCGCCGGCACGTGCGGCATCGGCCCGATCACGCACTTCGATACCGATGCGTTTGCCGTCAAGGTGGCAGCCGAGGTCAAGGGCTTTGACGGCAACGAGTACTTTGGCAAGCGTGACGCCAAGCATCTCGACCCCTGCGTTCAGTTTGCGATGGCGGCTTCGGACGAAGCCATGCACGATGCGGGCTTTGATGTCGAAGGCGCCATCGATCGCGAGCGCCTGGGCGTCTACGTGGGCTCGGGCGTGGGCGGCATGACGACGCTCGTCGACAACGTCCATACGATTGCCGAACGTGGGCCCCGCCGCGCATCGCCCTATATGATCGCGATGATGATCCCCAACATGGCATCGGGCAATATCGCAATCCGCCACAAGGCAAAGGGCCCGACCCTGCCCGTGGTGACCGCGTGCGCAACCTCGGCCCATGCGGTGGGCGAGGCGTTCCGCGCCATCAAGCACGGCTATGCCGACGCGATCCTCGCGGGCGGCGCCGAGGCGGCCATTATCCCCGATGCCGTTGCGGGCTTTACGTCCTGCCGCGCATTGACCACCAACCCCGATCCCGCGACGGCCTGCCGTCCGTTCGATGCAGACCGCGACGGCTTTGTGATGGGCGAGGGCGCCTGCGTGCTCGTGCTCGAGAGCATGGAACATGCGCAGGCGCGCGGTGCGCACATTTATGCCGAGGTCGTGGGCTACGGCAACACCGATGATGCCTATCACATCACGAGCCCTGATCCCGAGGCTGCCGGCATTGCCCGCGCGATATCGCTGGCGGTGACCGAGGGCGACGTCAAGCCTTCCGAGGGTCTCTACATCAATGCCCACGGCACATCTACCAAGCTCAACGATTCGTCCGAGACGGCGGGCATTAAGCGTGCGCTCGGCGAGGACGCGGCGCGCGCCGCGCACGTCTCGTCGACTAAGTCGATGACCGGCCACATGATCGGTGCCACGGGCGCCATCGAGGTCATGGCCTGCGCCATGGCGCTCGAGCAGGGCGTGGTGCCGCCGACCATTAACTACCACACGCCCGATCCCGCCTGCGATCTTGACTACACGCCCAATCGCGCGGTTCGCGCCGACCTTACCTGGGCGCTTTCGACCAACCTGGGCTTTGGCGGACACAACGCCGCCATCGCGCTGCGTAGATATACGAGGAGCTAGAGCATGGATTCCAAAAGACTTGCCGAGATAGCCGATGTTATGGAGGACCGCGGCCTCACGCGCGTGCGCGTTGAGGAGCCCGATGGCACCGCGGTCGAACTCGAGCGCGCGAGCGCCGCGCAGCCGGTTGCCGTGCCCATGCCCATGCCGAGCGCTATGGCCGCTCCAGTTGCAGCTCCCACAGTCGCGCCTGCCGCACCGGAGCCCGCCGCGCAGACACCTTCCGCCGCACCGGAGCCCAAGGGCACCGAGGTGACCGCTCCCATGGTCGGCGTTTTCTATGCTGCCCCGGCGCCGGGCGACGAACCGTTTGTGCACGTGGGCTCCAAGGTCAAGGCTGGCGAGACCCTTTGCATCATCGAGGCCATGAAGGTTCTCAACGAGGTGACGGCAGAGGCGGATGGCGAGGTGCTCGAGATCTGCGTGGCCGACGGCGACCTCGTGGAGTTCGGCAGCTGCCTCATGAGGATCGGATAGGTGATATCCATGAACAAAGAAGAGCTCAAGAAGCTGTTACCGCATCGCGAGCCGATGCTTTTGCTCGACGAAGCCGAGCTGGTGGGCGACGAGGCCCACGGCAAGATCACGATTACGGGCGACGAATACTTTTTGCAGGGGCATTTTCCGGGAAACCCGGTGGTCCCCGGCGTGATCCAGTGCGAGATGCTCGCCCAAAACTGCTGCGTGCTGCTGATGGGCGATGAGGAGGCACGCGGCGCGACGCCGTTCTACACGAGTCTGGACAAGGTGCGCTTTAAGCGTCCGGTGCGCCCGGGCGACACGGTGGATCTGGTGTGCACCATCACGCGTGCGCGCGGGCCGTTCCGCTTTGCGACGGGTACTGCGAGCGTCAACGGTGAGGTTTGCTGCCGCGCCGATATGTCTTTTGCACTCATGCACGAAAGTTAAGGAAGGCTTCATGTTTGACAAAGTGCTCATCGCCAACCGCGGCGAAGTCGCGGTCCGTGTTATTCGCGCGTGCCGCGATATGGGCATCAAAACCGTCGCCGTCTATTCCACGGCCGATGCGGACGCGCAGCACGTGCAACTTGCCGACGAGGCGTATTGCATCGGCGGCCCGCGTCTTGCCGAGAGCTACCTCAACGACGATGCCGTGCTCACCTGTGCCGTAAAGTCGGGCGCAAAGGCGATCCATCCTGGGTACGGCTTCTTTTCCGAGAAGGCGAGCTTTGTACGCGACTGCGACAAGTATGGCCTGGCTTTTGTCGGTCCTTCGGCCGAGGTGATCGACAGCATGGGCGACAAGGACGCCGCACGCCGAACGGCTGCCGCGGCGGGCGTGCCCATCGTGCCGGGCTGCGATTTGCTCAAAAGTCCCGAGGAGGCGACGGCCGAGGCCGAGCGCATTGGCTGTCCCGTGCTCATTAAGGCGCGCGCGGGCGGTGGCGGTCGCGGCATTCGCAAGGTCGAGCGCGTGGAAGATGCGGCAAAGGCCTTTATTGAAGCGCGTGCCGAGGGCGAGGCCGTTTTTGGCGACGGCGAGTGCTACATGGAGAAGTTCGTCGCGCCGGCGCACCACGTTGAGGTGCAGATTATGGCCGATAAGCAGGGCCATGTATTTTCGCTCGGCGAGCGCGAGTGCTCGGTGCAGCGTCGCAACCAAAAGCTGATCGAAGAGAGTCCCGCGCCGTGCCTCGACGGACACAACGACATTCGTGCTCGCATGCACAAGGCAGCGCGTGACCTGGCTCGTGCCGTCGGCTACGAAGGAGCCGGTACCATCGAGTTTCTGTATTCGGACGACGGCAATTTCTATTTTATGGAAATGAACACGCGCTTGCAGGTGGAGCATCCGGTTACAGAGTTTGTGACCGATACCGACTTGGTCAAGTGGCAGCTGCGCGTGGCAGCCGGCCAGCCTCTGCCCTTTGAGCAGGAGGACATGCCGGTCCGCAACCACGCCATGGAGTGCCGCATCAATGCCGAAACGCCGGACTTTCTGCCGTCCTGCGGAACGGTCACCGCGTTGCGTGTGCCGGGCGGTCCGCGCGTACGCTGGGATTCCGCCATGTTTACCGGTGCGAACGTTCCGCCGTACTACGACTCTATGCTCGGCAAGCTCATCGTGTGTGCGCCCACGCGTGACGGCGCTATTCGTAAGATGCGCTCGGCCCTGGGCGAGCTCGTGATTGAGGGCGTGAGCGAAAACAGCGAGCTTCAGCTCGACGTGCTGGCAAACGACGAGTTCTTGTCGGGCATGTACCACACCGATCTGATGGGGCATCTCTATGCTGATGAATAGAAAAGCGAAGACGGTCAATGTCCTTGAGGGGCCGATAACCGAGTCGTGCGCCGAGTTTCCCGCACGCCACGTGTTTATCAAGTGCCCGGAGTGCCGCCGTGTGATCGATGAGGCACGCCTGCACGACAACCTCGAGGTCTGTCCTCGTTGCGGCAAACACTTTCGCGTGAGCGGTCGCGCGCGCATGCGCATGACGGTCGACGAGGGCACGTTTGAGGAATGGGATGCCAATCTGGCGTCGGAGGACTTCCTCTCGTTTCCCGGCTATGCCGACAAGCTCAAGAGCGTGTGCGAGCGTTCGGGCGAGCGCGACGCCGTTGTGTGCGGCAGGGGCAAAATCTGCGGTTGCGATGCCGCGCTCTTCTTTATGGATGCCAACTTTATGATGGGCTCGATGGGTTCCGTGGTGGGCGAGAAGATCTGTCGCACATTTGAGCGAGCGACCGAGCTTGGATTGCCAGTTGTCGGCTTTACCGTTTCGGGCGGTGCACGCATGCAAGAGGGCGTGACATCGCTTATGCAGATGGCCAAGATTTCTGCAGCGGTTAGGCGCCATAGCGAGGTGGGCGGCCTGTATATCACGGTGCTCACTGATCCCACGACCGGAGGCGTAACCGCGAGCTTTGCCATGGAGGGCGATATTATCCTGGCCGAGCCCGATGCCCTGACGGCATTTGCCGGCCCGCGCGTGATCGAGCAGAACATGCACAAGCGCCTGCCCAAGGGATTCCAGCGCTCCGAGTTTTTGCTGGAGCACGGCTTTTGCGATGCCGTTGTTCCGCGTGGCGAGATTGCGCTCACGGTAGGCGAGCTGCTGGCACTGCACGAAGGGCACGCGCCCGGCCTGGGGGCACCGCATGAGATCGTGCATACGGGTCGTCGCGGCAAAAAGCTGGGACACTTGTTCAAGCGCTCGACCGCACCAAAAACCGCGCTCGAGATTGTCAAACAGACCCGCTCGGCAGATCGCGCCACGGCGGGCGAGATGATCTCGCTGGGCCTGGATGGATTTGTGGAGCTGCATGGCGACCGTTACTTTGGCGACGACGCCGCCGTGGTGGCTGGCATTGGCTGGAAAGACGGGCGACCCGTGACGGTTATCGCCGTCGAGCGCGGTACCACGACCAAAGAGCGCATGCGTCGCAACTTTGGTATGGCACATCCCGAGGGCTACCGCAAAGCGCGTCGCCTTATGCGCCAGGCCGAAAAGTTTGGTCGACCGGTTCTGTGCCTGGTTGATACTTCGGGCGCGTTTTGCGGCATCGGTGCCGAGGAGCGCGGCCAGGGCGAGGCGATTGCCCAGAATCTCATGGAGATGAGCGGCCTCAAGACGCCGATTGTCTCGGTGGTGACAGGCGAGGGCGGCTCTGGTGGCGCGCTGGCGCTGTCCGTGGCCGACCGCATCCTGATGCTCTCGAGCTCGGCCTATTCGGTCGTGAGCCCCGAGGCCTGTGCGTCGATCCTGTGGAAGGATACCGAGCGCGCGAATGAGGCCGCCGAGGCGCTTAAGCTCACGGCCCCCGATCTGTTGGCGCTCGGCATCATCGACGGCATTGTTGACGATAGGGGCCTGTCGCATGAGGAGATCGCCGGTGCCGTCATGTCCTCGGCATTTGATGCCTTCGATACGCTTGGGCAGCTCGACGACGCGACCCTCACAAACCTCCGCTACGAAAAGTACCGCGCAATCGGTCAGTACCGCACGATGTGACAAAGGGAAAGCTCGCATGTCACATTGGGAAAGGCGTTCCATGTCACAAGTTTCTAACACCTCGTTTACAACGACGGTTTCATCAAACGCCATGGCCGTGGTGGACTATCTGTCCAAAAGCATGATGTCGGCGCTGCCGTTTATTGTCTGCGCGGCGTTGTTCCGCACCGTCGCCGTCATTATGGGCGAAGGTATGCTGGGCCTGTGGTCTGCCGATTCCGAAATCTATCGCCTGTTCTACAGTTGGCTCTATAACGCCGGCTACTACTTTTTGCCCATTTATCTTGGTTGGGCGGCCGCCCGTCAGCTCGGTTGCTCGGAGCAGCTAGGCATGATGCTGGGCGGCGTATTGATTGCGCCCGATCTGCTTAAGCTCGTCGATGCCGCATCGACGACGGGGGCATCGATGACTTCCGTGTATGGTCTGCTTCCCGCGCCGGTCAACGATTACACGACGACTGTTATTCCGGTTCTCATCTCGGTGCCCGTGCTATGGCGAGTGGAGTGTTTCTTTCAGCGCGTTATCCCTAAGGCCATGGCGTTTTCGTTCGTTCCGTTTGCGACCATGCTTGTCATGGTTCCGGTTTCGCTGTGTATTACGGCGCCGGCGGGCAGCTATCTGGGCATGCTGTTGGGCCAGCTTATGTTTATGCTTGGCAATTCCGGTGGCATCGTGTCGCTGCTCACGCTCATGGGGCTTGCCGCGGGCTGGGAGTTCCTTAAGATCGCGGGCGTCAGCAACGTCGTCCTATCGCTCGCCTATGCGCAGTTTATGAGTGTGGGAACGGATTCGTGCATTCTGATCGCCGCGACGATGGCAACGTTCGCCGTTTGGGGCATGCCCTTTGGCGCGTCGCTCCGCGTTGCGGATAAGGACGAGAAGGCGCTCATGCTGGGCTACTCGATCTCGGGCGTACTTGGCGGCGTAAGCGAGCCGGCGCTGTACGGTTGCGGCTTTAAGTATGGCAGGTGCCTGACGTGCATGGCCATTGGCGGCGCCGTCGGAGGCCTTGTTGCAGCCGTGGGCCGCGTTACGGCCTATACCATCGGCATGACGAATGTCCTCATGGTCATTGGCTTTGCCACGGGCGGCATCTCGAACCTGCTGTGGTGCTGCGCTGCCGGCGGTATGGCATTTGCGGTGTCTGCGGCGCTGAGCTACTGCTTTGGCGTGGTGCCGGCGAAGGGACAGGCGACAGAAGACAAAGACGATTCGCTCGAAACCTCGAAGAGCGTGGCCGAAGCAAGTGCATAAATCGATCGACAAGGGGACAGTCCCGCATGTCACATTCCAAGGCCGTGGCCCGTGTGGGCGCGGCCTTTTTGTATCTGGGGGACAAAGTGGCTACACTACAATCCGTTTGAGCAATAGATATATAGGTAGTACCGTGGGGGCGGATGCAGATGGTCGAGTGGATAGTTAAGCGCGCACAGGGCGATCGTGCGCGTGTGGGCACGTTAGCGGGCATGGTGTGTATTGTCGCCAATGTGGCGCTTTGTGCTGCGAAGGGCGCAATCGGTGTGGTTTCGGGATCGGTTTCGATTGTGGCGGATGCCATGAACAACCTGTCCGATGCCAGCTCGAATATCGTGAGCGTGCTGGGCTTTAAGCTGGCGAGCAAGCCGGCCGACCCCGAGCATCCTTACGGCCACGGTCGCTACGAGTATCTCTCGGGATTGGTCGTGGCGGCGCTCGTGCTGCTGATTGGCGTTGAGCTGGTGAAGTCCTCGGTTGAGCGCGTCATTCACCCCGAACCTGTCGAGTTCTCGCTTGCCCTGGTGGCAGTTCTCGTGCTTTCGATGGTTGTTAAGCTGTGGATGGCGGCCCTCAACCAAAAGCTCGGCGATCGCATTGAGTCCGAGACGCTGCATGCGACTGCGCAAGATTCCAAGAACGATGTCCTTGCCACAGGCGCCGTGCTGGCGTGCGCAATTGTTTCGCAGGTGACACACATTAATCTTGACGCATGGGTCGGCCTTGCCGTTGGCGCCTATATTGGCTGGAGCGGCTTTGAACTTATTCAAGATACGGTGAGCCCGCTTTTGGGCCAGACGCCCGATCCTAAGCTGGTCAAGCACATTCGAGACAAGATCATGAGCTACCCCGGCGTTTTGGGCGTTCACGATCTGATGGTTCACGACTACGGCCCGGGCAGGAAGTTTGCAAGCGCTCACGCCGAGATGGCAGCCGAGGCCAGCCCGCTGGAAAGTCACGACACGCTCGATAACATCGAGCAGGCGTTTAGGAACGAAGACGGCATGATTGTCACGCTCCATTACGACCCCATCGTGACCGACGATCCCAAGGTGGCGAGCATGCGCTTGCGCATCAACGCAATGGCCCAGGAGATCGATAGCAGCCTTTCGATTCATGATTTGCGCTGCGTGCCGGGCCCCACGCACACCAACGTGATTTTTGACTGCGTGCGTCCCTCGGATCTGCAGATGAGTGCCGAAGACGTAAAACACGCGCTGGCACAACGGGTCGAGTCGGAATACCCCAAGTCGATTGCCAAGATCACGATCGATGAAGACTACGTAGGCCATACCCACGAGTAGGGCTGCGCCGGCAAAGCAAGTTATACAGAAGGGGAGAGCATGAAGCGTCTATATCTACTCCGCCACGGCCAGACAGAATTCAACGTTAAAAAGCTCGTCCAGGGTCGCTGCGATTCACCGCTCACCGATTTGGGCCGTCAGCAAGCCGGGATGGCAGCCGCATGGCTCAAAGCCCACAACGTCGTTCCCGACAAAGTGGCCTCATCACCCTTAGGCCGAGCCATGGACACCGCTAGTCTCGTTGCATGCGAGCTCCTCGGCCCGGACGCAGCAGTCGAGCCCTGCGAAGGCATCATCGAGCGCTGCTACGGCACCTTCGAAGAAGGTCGCCACGATGCCCTTCCCACCGACGTCTGGGATCCGGGCGAGGACCTGGTCCCCTTCGGAGGAGAAGGAAGCCAGGCGCTGCAAGAACGTATGGTGGATGCGCTTACCAATATCATGGGCTCCGAGGGCATCGAAACCCTTCTAGCAGTAAGCCACGGCAGCGCCAGCCGCCAATTTATCAAGGCCGCAGCCCCAGAGGGCTTCGAGCTCCCAACAAAACTCCCCAACTGCGCCATCATGATCTTCGATTTCGATGAGGCAAAGCCACAAGCAGAAGGCGAACCGTCCCAATGCAAGTTCACCCTCCAGCAAATAGTGGACCCCCAACAAAGTCATTAGCCTGAGCGAGCAAGGTTTAGCAGACATCAACGTGGCGTTCCCGGTGTGCGGCGGAGGGGGCGGGCCTGAGACATATTAAGGTTGTCGCGAGTTCCGCACGAACAGGAGAGCACTTAATGTGCTCTCCGTCGTGAGCAGGACTGTAGAGCAGCAACCTTAATATGTCTCAGGCCCGCCCCCTCCGCCGCACACTGGGAACGTGCCACGCACTTTACCTGCGTAAACAATGTGAGTGAAATATGAATCTCGATGGATACGCCCGCAGCCGTGTATACTAAACAGCTGTGTGAAACCAGGGGAGTATTCTGGCTGGACAAAATGCCTGCTTAATAGGGTTGTCAGGTAGTTCGGACGCAATACAAGGCTGGGGAGCACGTCGTGTAAGTAGTGGTCCTCTAGGGGCGTACGCTCGGTGGTGTACGCATTGTCCCAAGACCACGCGAGAGTTGGGATCATATCTTGATCAGCATGATTCTCGGCCGCAAGATTGGCATGACCCAGGTTTGGGACGAGGACGACAACGTCGTTCCCGTCACGGTCATCCAGGCTGGCCCCTGCGCTGTCTCGCAGGTTAAAACTCAGGCAACCGACGGCTATGACGCCGTCCAGATCGGTTTCGGCGACATCAAGGCCAAGAACGTGAACAAGCCCATGGCTGGTCACTTCGCCAAGGCTGGCGTCGAGCCTGTCCGCTTCCTTCGTGAGGTCCGCGTCGAGAACGGCGAGGAGCACAAGGTCGGCGAGGTCGTCACCGTCGCTGATTTCGCTGATGTCGAGAAGGTCGACGTCATCGGTACCTCCAAGGGTAAGGGCTTCCAGGGTCGCATCAAGCGCTGGGGTCAGCGCCGCGGTCCTATGACGCATGGTTCTCACTTCCAGCGTCACCCCGGTTCTATCGGTCAGTGCGCCTATCCTGCGCGCGTCCTCAAGGGCGTCAAGATGGCCGGTCACATGGGTAACGAGCGCGTTACCGTCAAGAACCTTTCCGTTGTCCGCATCGATGCCGAGCAGAACCTCATCTTGGTCAAGGGCGCTGTCCCGGGTGCCAAGAATGGTCTCGTCGCCATCCGTATGGCCTAAGGGCCCAGCCCATTTAGCCCAGCGTCATACCAAGGAGAACACTTAAATGGCAAAGTTTGAAGTAAAGAACAGCGAGGGCAAGAAGGTCGCCGAGGCCGAGCTCGCCGCTGAGGTGTACGGCATCGAGCCGAACATCCACGTTATGCACCACATCGTCAAGTGCCAGATGGCCTCTTGGCGTCAGGGCACCCAGTCCGCTAAGGGCCGCTCTGAGGTTTCCGGTGGCGGCAAGAAGCCTTGGCGTCAGAAGGGCACCGGCCGTGCCCGCCAGGGTTCCATCCGTGCTGCCCAGTGGCGTCACGGTGGCGTCGTCTTCGCCCCTAAGCCCCGTTCCTACGCTAAGCGTATGAACAACAAGGAGGTCAAGCTGGCTATGCGCTCCGCGCTGTCCGCCAAGCTGGCCGATGGCGAGCTCGTGCTCGTCGACGACTATGGCTTCGAGAAGCCTTCCACCAAGGCTGCCGTCGCCATGCTCAAGGCTCTCGGCCTTGAGGGCAAGCGTCTGACCATCATCGTTCGCGATGAGGACGTCAACGCCTACCTGTCGTTCCGCAACATTCCCAAGACGTTCATCATCACTGCCGACGAGGCCAACACCTACGATCTCGTCAACAACAACGCTGTGCTGATGCCCGCCGACATCGCCGCTCACTTCGGGGAGGTGCTTGCATAAATGACCGCCCACGAGATCATCATCCGTCCGATCGTGTCCGAGCGTTCCTTCTCCGGCATGGAGCTGAACAAGTACACGTTCGAGGTCGCCAAGGATGCTAACAAGTATCAGATCAAGGACGCTGTCGAGGAGATCTTCGGCGTCAAGGTCGTTCGCGTGAACACCCTGACGGTCAAGCCCAAGACCAAGCGCGTGCGCTATGTCGCCGGCAAGACCCGTTCTTGGAAGAAGGCCATCGTCACGCTGGCCGAGGGCGACACCATCGAGGTCTTTGGCAACCAGGCCTAAGACTCGCTGCTGTTGAGTGAGCTCATGCCTCCCAAATAGGGGAGGCGAGAGCTCAAGGTTTTGGGCGTATAAAATGGACACGCCCGGAACCGTGTATACGTCCGGTGTCATCGCACCCGAGGCAGAACCTCGAATCCCTGTCTGCGATGGCTAACGGATTCCTATTGAAAGGGATTGTAATGGCTGTAAAGCACCTTAAGCCGACCTCCGCTGGTAGGCGTTGGCAGACGATCTCCGATTTCTCCGAGATCACCTGCACCAAGCCCGAGAAGTCTCTTCTCGAGCCCCTGCCCAAGAAGGCCGGTCGTAACAACAACGGCCGCATCACCACCCGCCACCAGGGCGGCGGCGTGAAGCGTCGTTACCGCGTGATCGACTTCAAGCGCAACAAGGACGGCGTGCCCGCCAAGGTTGCCACGATCGAGTACGATCCGAACCGTTCCGCTCGCATCGCTCTGCTGCACTACGCTGACGGTGAGAAGCGCTACATCCTGGCCCCCAAGGGCCTCGAGGTCGGTCAGACCATCATGTCCGGTTCTGACGCCGACATCAAGCCGGGCAACGCTCTGCCCCTCGCCGACATTCCCGTCGGTACGCTCATCCACGCCGTCGAGTTCCAGCCGGGCAAGGGCGCTGCTATCGCCCGTTCCGCCGGTAACTCCTGCCAGCTGATGGGTAAGGAGGGCAAGTACGCTATCGTCCGTATGCCTTCCTCCGAGATGCGCCGCATCCTCGTTACCTGCCGCGCCACCGTCGGTGAGGTCGGCAACGCCGATCACTCCAACATCGTCATCGGCAAGGCCGGCCGTAAGCGTCACATGAACGTGCGCCCGACCGTCCGCGGTACTGTCATGAACCCTGTCGACCACCCGCACGGCGGTGGCGAGGGCAAGAACCACACCTCTGGTCGTCCCTCCGTTACCCCCTGGGGTAAGCCGACGAAGGGCCTTCGTACGCGCAAGAAGAAGAAGGTCTCGAACCAGCACATCATTCGTCGCCGTAAGAAGTAATTTCGGATACCGAGTTTTAGGAGAAAGCACTTATGAGCAGAAGTCTCAAAAAGGGCCCGTTCGTGGAGACTCGCCTTCTCTCGCGTATCACCGCGATGAACGAGGCTGGCAAGAAGGACGTCGTGAAGACCTGGTCCCGCGCGTCCACCATCTTCCCCGAGATGGTTGGTCACACCATCGCCGTCCACGACGG
>CATYDM010000042.1 GCA_958405195.1 uncultured Collinsella sp. | reverse complement strand
CGAACCTCCAGTCCGGACCGCTTCACGGTCCAACTTTCTGTCCGCACCCCCTTTGGGCTGTGTGGGCGCTCATTTTTGGCGCGCGCGATTCTGATACAATTTGTTCGTTACTGTTTGAATGATATGCGCGCAAAGAACGGCGAGGATTCATCGTGATTAAGGCAGAGCGACAGGATAAGGTTCGTCAGCTGCTCGAAGAGCAGGGCACGGTCTCGGTTAAGGAGATTTCGGATGCGCTGGGCGTTTCGGACATGACGATTCGCCGCGACCTCGAAGAACTTGCGAGTCTGGGTGAGATCGAGCGCGTGCACGGCGGCGCCCGCAGTGCGCAGGGTCGTCCCCACGCTATGTTGCGCCATGAGTATTCGCACAGCGAAAAGCGCACCAAGCATGCCGAGGAAAAACTGCAGATCGCACGCCGTGCTGTGGAGCTTATCGAGGAAGGCTCGACCATCTTTTTGGGTACGGGCACCACGGTTGAACAGATGGCCTCGATGCTGCCGACGTTTCGCCTGCGCATTGTGACCAATTCGCTTTCGGTGTTTAACCTGCTCGAGGCGCGCGAGGACTGCGACCTGTGCCTCGTGGGCGGTATGTACCGTCGCCGCACCGCCGCTTTTGTGGGACCAACGGCCGAGGATACCCTGCGCGCGCTGGGCATCGATGCGGCGTTTATCGGCGCCAACGGCATTCTGGATGGCGACGTGTCTACGTCCAACATGGACGAGGGCCGTATCCAGCAGCTCGCCTTTAGCAAGGCAGACTCGCGCTATCTGATCGCCGACTCCAGCAAGATCGGCAAGCGCGACTTCTATACCTTCTGCCGCCTGGACAATTTGGATGCCGTGGTGTGCGAGCCGGGTATTACCGATGCGGATCGCGCCGCTATCGAGGAGCACACGCAGGTCATCTGCTAGCTTAGGTGTTACAGATTGAGATTTTCTGACCGGACGTCCTGTTTGTCTCGATCTGTAACAGCTGGGACCGAAAACCCCTGCTAGATGTTACAGATCGAGACAAACGGCCTGCTCGGGCCGAGTCAAAACAAAAAAGGCCGCATGCGATCCCGTGGAGGGACTCACATGCGGCCGACAGGGGGTACGCGGCTTGAATTAGGCCATGAGCAGGCCGGTCTTCGCGACGTTCTTGTACCAGTACGCGCTCGCCTTGGGATAGCGCTTCTGGGTCTCAAAGTCGATGTAGAACAGGCCGTAACGCTTGTTATAGCCGTTGGTCCAGGAGAACTGGTCCTGCAGCGACCACACAAAGTAGCCGTCGACGTTTACGCCGCCGTCGATTGCCTTGAGGATCCACGCGAGGTGCTGACGCATATAGTCGATGCGAGGGGCATCGTCGATAAAGCCGTCCTCAAAGTCGTCCTTATAGCCCATGCCGTTCTCGGTGATGTAGATCTTCTTGTAGTTGGGGTAATCGTTCTTAATGCGGAGCAGCAGGTCGTAGAGGCCCTCGGGATAGATAATCCAGTCCCAATCGGTGGTGGGTACGCCTTCGCGCACGCATGACTCGCCCACGCCCTTGAGGAACCAGCGCGAGGAGCCCTTGTCGCCGGTGCCATTGTGGTTGATGTCGTTTTCGCCCTCGGCGGCACGCAGGAACTGGCACTTGTAGGTGTTGACACCCAGGCAATCGTTGTAGGGGAGCGCGGCGGTCAGCGCGGCGATGTCCTCGTCGCGGACGTCGAGCTCGCCGCCGGCGATATGGGCCAGCTTGGTCGCAGCCTCCATGGTGTCGGCTGCATAGTGGCCGCGGAAGGTGGCGTCGAGTACCCAGCGGTTGTTGATGACGTCGGCCATGCGGGCTGCCTCGCAGTCGGCGGCGTTGTTGGGGTCGAGGGGATACTTGGGCTCCAGGTTCTGGACAATGCCGATCTCGCCCTCAAAGCCGCCCTCATGGAAGGCGACGACAGCCTTGGCGTGGGCCACCATCATGTTGTGCATGAGCTGGAAGGCCTTGTCCAGGCGGTATTTCTCGCCGTGCGGCCAGTTGCCAACGATAAAGCTGCCCTCGGCGGTTGCGGGAATCTCGTTAAAGGTAAACCAGTGCTTGACCTCGGTGAACTCGGCAAAGCAGAACTTGGCGTACTCGACGAAGGCGTCGATTGTCGTGCGCGTCAAGAAGCCCTCGCCGCCGTCCTGGTAGAAGGCCTCGGGCGTATCGAAGTGATCGAGCGTGACATAGGGGATAACGCCAGCTTTGTTGCAGGTGGCAAAGAGCTCGTGATAGAAGGCGACGCCCTCGGGGTTAATCTCGCCGGTGCCGCTGGGGAAGATACGGCTCCAAGCGATGGAGACGCGAATACCGTTGATGCCGAAGCGCTGGCACAGGTCGATATCGACCGGATATTTGTTGTAGAAGTCGCTTGCAGGATCGGGGGAGAAGCGACCCTGAGCAGCCAGGAAATCGTCCCAGGGCACTTTGCCCTTGCCGTGCGTGCGCGTCTCGCCCTCAACCTGGTAAGCGGCGGTGGCGCCGCCAAACACAAAGCCGTCGGGGAACTGCATGGGGTTGGTCATGAGTCATCCTTTCTGTGGGATATGAATAGGGAGAGGTGCCCAAACTGGGGGTCCGGGCACCAACAGAGGGAGGAACTAGTCGAGGTTCTCGCGGAGCCACTTGATGGCGCCGGCGGGGTCGCGAGTAAGGTCGATATATTCCTTACCGCGCGGGGCGAGCAGCTTGATGCCCAGACGATCGGTGTCGGCCTTCATGTCGTTGTAGTAGCTACGAACCTGCGGGGCAAGCACGATAACGTCGTACTGATCCATGATGGCAGTGTGCTGGCCATAAGCTCCGGCAGAGGAAGCGATGTTCTCTCCGGTCTGCGCGGCACCTTCCTTGATGGCGTTGGCAAGCATGGCAGAGGTGCCGGCGCCGGCGCACAGGACGAGGACCTTCAGGCCATCGACATCCTTCTTGGCGGATGCATCGGCAGCGGGCTCGGGCTCGGGCTGATCGGCGACAGGCTTGCTGTCGGCGGCGGCAACAGTCGTCTCGACGGAAGCGGTAGCCTGCTCGACAGCGGGCGCAGAGGGCTTGGCGGCGATGGCAGCGGCACCATTGGACTCGAGACCCAGCTCGGCGGCGCGCTCGGCCTCCTGGTCGCAGAGCAGCTTATCGTATGCCTTCAAGAACGGCAGGTAGATGATGGCGTCCAGCAAGATGATAATCGCGACAAATACCAGGGCGATAAGCTGGAAGTTCGTGGTGATGAAGATGCCGATGGGGGCGGGGGTAGCCCAAGGCACCACGAAGGAGAAGCCGTTCATGCCCACGTTATCGATAAAGAACTTGGCAACACTCACGTTGACGCAACCGGCGGCAACAAAGGGGATGAGCATGTAGGGGTTAAGGATCATCGGCGCGCCAAAGAGCAGCGGCTCGTTGACGGCGAAGGCAACAGGAACAATCGAGGCCTTACCGACGGCTTTGAGCTGCTTGGACTTCATAAAGAGAATCAGCAGAAGCGGCACGATGAACGTGGCGCCGGTGCCGCCGAACTCACCAACGAGCGACATGTTAAAGGTGAGGGAATGGGCGGGGTGGCCGCCTGCCAGCAGAACCTGCAGGTTCTCGGCCTAGTTGGCAAGACGGATGGGGTCGATGCCCGGCTGGACGATCGAGGGACCGTGGACGCCGATGAACCAGAAGAACGCGGTGGCTGCCTGGATAAGGATAAGGCCAGGATAGGTTTCTGCAGCGGTAAAGAGCGGGGAGAGCAGTTTGATAAGCAGCTCGGAGAACGGAACACCCATGAGGTTGCGCACGACGACATCGATGATGCCGCAGATGATGACGGCACCGCCAAAGGGGATAATGTCGCGGAAGTTCTGAGCGATGGCGCCCGGGACCTCCTTGGGCAGCTTAATGGTCAGATCGCGCGAGACGCAGAATTTGTAGACCCACACGGTGATGAACGCGGCGATATAGGCCGAGAACAGACCGCGCGTGCCCATGCTGGTGCAGTCGAAGACCGAAAGCTCGGAGCCGTTGAACTTGGTGGTGAACTGCGTAACGGCGAGCAAAAGCATACTGCACTGGGCGGCCACCATGGTGGAGCCGTCGTTGAGCACCTTGCCGGCGGGCATGCGACGGTTCATGGAAGCCGTAAAGTTCTTGGCAGTGGTGCCGGCAACCATGATGCCCATGACGCCCATGGTGAAGTTGTACAGCTTGTTGCACCAGTCGATGAGCGGCTGGGGCAGCGTGATGCCGACTACGCCGGGAAGGGTGGCAATGAGCAGAAAGATCGAAGAGGTGAGGACGATGGGCATGCACCCAAGGAATCCGTCCTTAATGGCCTGGAGGTAGATGTTCCTCGAGATCTTCTCAAAGAACGGTTGATGCTTTTCGAGCATCTTTACGATGGCGTCCATAGAGCTCCTTTGCTGCTTAATGCGCGATGCATGTGGATGGAACTGGTCGTCGATGGATGGTCAGGACTGCCCGGAAACCTTCCTGCTTAAGGAAGGCATTGCGAAATGACAACGTAGGACATTTCGTTAATGACAACGTAAGATATTTTTGGAAGAGCAACAAGGATATACGGGTGAGTGGTCGATATTGTCCGGTAAACGGTTGATTTATCAGTCAGGCAGGTAGTGTATGCTAGAACGCAAAAAACAAGCGATAGAGAACCGAGTGGAGAAGCAGTGGCAACGATGGACAAGAAAAACGTCTCGATGAACGATGTGGCGATTGCCGCGGGTGTTTCTCTCAAGACGGTTTCGCGTGTGATCAACGAGCCCGATAGCGTGCGAGAGTCGACACGCGATAGGGTCCATGCTGCCATGGAGACGCTTGGGTTCCGGGCGAACTTTGCCGCGCGTTCACTCAAGTTGGGCCGTTACGGGTGCATCGGCGTGGTGATGTTCCACTTGTCGGGCGGCGCCGTGGACATGATTGACGGTATCGCCGATGCCGCCGAAGAACGCGGCTTTGCGCTCACGATGATTAAGAAGCGCGCGGGGGAGAAGATGACCCTTGCCGAAGCGGCGCGCAGGATGTCGCAGCTTCCCGTCGACGGCATGATCTTCAACCTGCGTCAGATGGTCGATGACTTTGATACCTTTGAGGCGCCGAAAGACCTCAAGACGGTGATTATCACGCCGATGGAACATCCTACCTGCTCTACCGTTAGTGACGATCAAGAGGACGGTGCGCGTATGGCGTGCGAGTACTTCTTAAATCGCGGGCACAAGAACGTGTATTTCGTTTCTGGTAAAAAAGAGTCGCTGTCGAGCCAGTGCCGTATGAAAGGTTGGCGTGCGGCACTCGAGGCACGTGGCATTGAGCCGCCCGAGCCTCTGCAAGGTGATTGGAATGCGGATAGTGGCTATGCCGCGGGCCTTGTGCTTGCCGATAAACCCGATTGCACGGCGGTCCTCGCTGCTAACGACTGCATGGCAAACGGCGTGATGATGGCTCTACGTGACAAGGGTCTGAGTGTGCCCGATGATGTGTCCGTGATCGGCTTCGACGATGAGCTCTACAAGACGATTCCCAACTCGATTCTGACGTCAGTGAAGTTCCGTCACCGCGAACTGGGCGTCCGTGCGCTCAACGAGGTCGTCTCAGGTCTGGAAGCCCCGAGCTCCAGAAGCCGTACACTCGTCTCGGGCGTGCTGGTCGAGCGTTCCAGCGTAAAGGACTTGCGGGCGTAGACGTGCTCGGCCTGTTCGTCTAAATCTGTAACAGGTAGGACCCAAAAACTCGACTAGATGTTACAGATTGAGATATTTGGCCCGGCTTATTCCGTTTGTCTCGATTTGTAACAACTAGACGGTCAAAAGTGGTCTACATGTTACAGATTGAGATTTTCGGCTTGGCCTGTGCGTTCATCTCGATCTGTAACAGCTAGGACCGAAAAACTCGGCTAGATGTTACAGATTGAGATGAACAGGAGGACGGGTGCGGTCTAAACAAAATGGCCCGCGCATCACACATCGATGCACGGGCCATTTATTGTCTGCAAGCGGCAGGTGGTGTCAGCGTCTTATGCCTCGAGGTTTTCCTCGATCCAGGCGACGGCACCCTTGGGATCCTTAGTGAGGTCGATGTACTGTTTGCCCTTGGGCGACAGCAGCGTGATGCCCAGGCGGTCGGTGTCGGCCTTCATCTCGTTGTAATAGGTGCGAACCTGCGGAGCCAGGACGATGACGTTGTACTGGTCCATGATGGCGTAGTGGCTGCCGTAGGCACCGGCGTTGGCGGTAATGTCGATGCCCAGCTCGTCGGCGCCTTCCTTAAGCGCGTTGGCGAGCAGTGCAGAGGTGCCGGCGCCAGCGCACAGAACCAGAACCCTCAGATCCTTGCCCTTAAGGGCGGACGGAGCTGCGGAGGCCTCAGTGGCAGAAGCGGTCTCGACAACAGGAGCCTCAACGGCGGGGGCGGCAGCGGTCTTGACGGCCTTGGTCTCCTCGGCCTCTTCTTCGGCCAGGGTCTCGGCCTCCTGCTTGCACAGGACGTTGTCGTAGGCCTTGCAGAACGGGTAGTAGATCAAGAAGTCAACGACCAGCAGGACGACAACCAGGACCAGAGAGATCGGCTGGAAGTTGGTGTCGATGAAGGTGCCGATCGGTCCGGGGAGTGCCCACGGCATGGCATAGATAAAGCCGTTCATGCCCAAAAAGTCGATGAAGAACTTACCAATGAGGACGTTGGCCACGGGGGCAAACAGGAACGGGATCAGGAAGTACGGGTTGAGGATGATGGGCGCGGCGAACAGCAGCGGCTCGTTGACGGCGAACATCACGGGCACGACAGAGGCTTTGCCGACGGCCTTGAGCTGCTTGGAGCGCATAAAGAGCAGGAAGATGATCGGGACAATGAACGTGGCGCCGGTGCCGCCGAGTTCGCCGATGTAGTTACCGAAGTTTTCGGTCAGGGCGAGGGCGGGGTGACCGCCGGCCTGCAGCGTGGCGAGGTTGGTGGTGATGTTGCCAAACAGCGCGGCGTTGAGGGCAGGCTTAACGACCGAGGGGCCGTGGATGCCCATGAACCAGAACAGCGGGATCATGAACCAGATGAGGGCGAGGCCGGCGTAGGAATCGGCAGCGGCGAACAGCGGGCTCACCAGCGTGGAGATGACGTTGGCAAACGGGACGGCCAAGCAGGTGCGGCAGATAACGTCGATGACGGCGACAAACAGGATGGAGAAGCTGAAGGCGAAGATGTCGCGGAAGTTCTGGGCGATGGCGCCGGGGACTTCTTTGGGCAGCTTGATGGTGATGTCTCGCTTAATGCAGAAGGCATAGATGTTGACCGTGGCAAATGCGGCGACAAAGGAGCTCAGCAGGCCCTTGGTGCCCATGTTGTCGGTAAAGAACACCGAGACATCGGCGCCGTCGATCTTGGCACTCGTCTGGGTAACGGCCAAGATGAGCATAGCGCACATGGCGGCGACCATGGTGCTCGTGGCGTTGATGGCCTTGCCAGCAGGCATGCGGCGGTTCTTGGAGCCGGTCAGCGCGCTTGCGGTGGTGCCGGCGACCATGATGCCCACGACGCCCATCGTGAAGTTGTAAACCTTGTTGCAGAAGTTCACGACGTCGACGTTCCACCAGTCGGGCAGCGTAAAGCCGCCGACCGTGGCGACAACGCCCGGCAGGGTCGAAATAAGCAGGAAGACAGAAGAAGACAGGATGATGGGCATTGCTGCCAAAAAGCCGTCTTTAATGGCCTGAAGGTAGATGTTCTTAGAGACCTTGTCGAAGTACGGCTGACCTTTCTCCAAGAACTTAACGATCGATTCCATAGTTCACGCTCCTCTTTGCATGAAATCTTAATGGCATGGACGTTGAAAACCTATATGGTCTCCCGCTTGCTAAAAGCCCGGGTGCAGGCGGGGTCGGTCCCAGGGGGAGAGAGGGGAGCGGCTGGGTTTGTATCGCATAGGGCCGCTCCCTTCTCGGGGGAAAGCGAGGCGATGCGCTACTGCGCGTCCGCCATAGTGTCGGCGAGCTCCTTGTACCAGAGTGCCGACTGCTTGATGTAGCGTTTTTGCGTGTCGAAGTCGATGTAGAACAGGCCGTAGCGCTTGTTATAGCCATTGGCCCACGAGAACTGGTCCTGCAGGCTCCAGATAAAGTAGCCCTGGACGTCGACGCCCTCGGCGCGCGCCTGGAGCACCTTCTCCATGTGCTGGTCGACAAAGTCGATGCGCTCGGGATCGGCGACGATGCCGTTTGCGTCGGGCTCGGGGTCCTTGTGGCCCAGGCCATTTTCGGTGATATAGATGACGGGGAGGTTGGGATAGGTGGCGCTGATGTGCTTGAGCGTGTCGTAGAGGCCTTGCGGGTAGATGAGCCAATCCCAGTCGGTGGTGGGGATACCCGGCATATCGACCTGCTGCCCGACGCCCTTAAACTTAAAGCACGAGGTGCCCTTGTCTCCGGTGCCGTTAAAGCTGTTGGTTGACTCGCCATCGTAGGCGGCGATAAACGCCGACTGATAGTAGTTGAGGCCGAACATATCGTTGCGGGGCGCCGCCTTGGCGAGCTCCTCCATGTCGCTGTCCTCAACCGTAAGTGTGGCGTTGTTGGCACGCAGAATCTCGTTGATGAGTGAGAGGGTGCGCGCGGAGTAGTGACCCAGGAAGGCGCCGTCCATGATGAAGTCGGTGTAGAAGGCGTTGTACAGGTCGGCGGCGTGCTGGTCGGCGGGCGAGTCGGTGGCAGGATATGCCGGCGTCAGGACGTTGACCATGCCAATGCGTCCGCCCAGGTGCTCGGTCTCGTCAAGATCCTTATACAGGTTGACGGCGCGGGCGTGGGCAACGAGCTCGTTGTGCTGGCTCTGGATGCCGCTCGTCACATCAAAGTGATGGTTGGGCGGGAAGTTGCCTTGGATGTATTGGGAGTGCGAGAGGCTGATGAGCTCGTTGATGGTGAACCAATTTTTGACCTCGCGGAACTCGCGGAAGCAGAACTCGGCATAGCGCACATAGGCGTCGACGGTCTTGCGGTTGAGCCAGTCGCCCTGGTTGAACAGGGCGGCGGGGGAGTCAAAGTGATGCAGGGACACATAGGGCTCGACGCCATACTTTTTGCAGCAGGCGAACAGCTCGTGGTAGTGCTTAACGCCCTCGGAGAGGGGTTCGGCATCGTCGCCGTTGGGGAAGATGCGGGTCCAGGCGATGGACACACGAATGGCGTTGAGTCCATGCTCGGCAGAAAGGCGGATATCCTCCTCGTAGCGGTTGTAGAAATCACTGGCCGGGTCGGGCAAAAAGCGACCCTGGGCGACAAGGTAATCGTCCCACATGGTCTTACCCTTGCCTGCCACCTTCGTGGAACCTTCCGTTTGGTACGCGGCGGTTGCGGCGCCCCAAACAAAGCCCTTCGGCAGCTGCTGTACGCGGTTTAGCAAAGACATATGCATACACCCTCTCGTCTCGCTGTTCGATATTGTGCGTTTGCGCTCAGGAGGCTCCCTGGTTAGCGTTCAGCGGTGAAAAAGCCCGATAAACACTATCTTAAAATGATTAGAACCAAAATGAGCACGTGAACATTTGACAATGAGCACGTTAACATCCGGCTGGGATGTATAGAAACAAAACAACTTCAAACAGCCGCGAACGGTTGTATTTGTTCGGTAAGCGGTTTTGATTGACAGAAGTTTTCATGTTGTGGTATATGGCTCGGGTATCATGAGCACGTTATCAATGTATGTACGATGCGCCATGGGCGCGGGGAATAGTTGGGAAGCAGGTTAGCGTGGAAGGCATGGATCAGCAGACAAGGAATGGTCGTTCGGCGAGCGCGGCAGAGGTTGCGGCGCTCGCTGGCGTGAGCCGCCAGACTGTGTCTCGCGTGGTCAACGGTATGCCCAACGTGACGGAAAAGACGCGCAAGCGTGTGCTGGCCGCCATGGAAGAGCTGGGCTTTCGTCCCAATTTTGCTGGAGCGGCGTTGCGCGGCGGGTCGTATCGTTCTATTGGCCTGTGCATGTACAACATCACACGTGTCGGTAACCTGGCGACGCTCGAGGGTATCATGCAAGCGGCGCGCGAGCACGATTTTGCCGTCACTATGATCGAGATGGGCGGCGACAAGCCCTATGCACTTGCCGATGCCTCGCGCCGCATGGTCGAGCGACCCGTCGACGGTATGATTCTCAACATGAACCGCATGGCTCCCGATTTTGAGGAGTTTGTTCCCCAGCCGGGAGTGCGAACGGTCATCCTGTCCATGTATGCGCATCCGCGCTGCACGACGATCGACTCCGACCAGTATGGTTCGTGCGAGCTGTTGACCAATTATCTGCTGGAACATGGTCACTCGAATATGCGGTTTGTGGCGGGTCCGGAAAACTCGATTTCCTCGCGTTTTCGTGAGGCCGGTTGGCGCGATACGCTGGGTCGTGCTCATGTCGATGCCGCTCCGATGCTGCGTGGCGATTGGAGTGCGGACAGTGGGTACGCCATGGGCGAGCGGATTGCGGCCGAGGTGCTTGCCGGCGGGTCGCAGGCGCCGACTGCCGTGCTTGCGGCAAATGACCAGATGGCGCTGGGCGTTATCGCCGCGCTCGAGAACGCGGGCCTGTCCGTGCCCGACGACGTGAGCGTGGTTGGTATCGACGACGCACTCGAGGGACTTGTTCCTCACAATCGGCTGACGACGCTGCGATTTGATTTGCGCGGTGTCGGTAAGCTTGCGTTTGAGGCGGCGATTGGAGAGAGCTCGTCTATCGAGGCGATTCATGTGCCGAGCACGCTGGTCGAACGCTCGACTGTTAGGGACATACGGGGTTAGGTCCTACTCCGTTTGTCTCGATTTGTAACAGGTAGACGGTCAAAAGCGGGCTACGTGTTACAGATTTAGATTCTTCGGAAAGAGCAATCCTGTTCGTCTCAATCTGTAACAGCTAGGACCAAAAAACTCAGCTAGATGTTACAGATTGAGACGAACGGCTTCCGACCTGAACAAAAAGGTCGGGGGCGGCGCGCCGTGTGACGTGCCGCCCCCGGCTGAGAAATGGGGACAGGTTATGTGGGCAGGCGACCCCGCCAGCCGCTAGTCCAGACGACGGGTCTGCGCCACGTGCTTATACCAGTATGCGCTTGCCTTGGGCGTGCGCTTTTGGGTTTCAAAGTCAACGTAGAAGAAGCCGTAACGCTTGTTGTAGCCATTGGTCCAGGAGAACTGATCCTGCAGGCTCCACAGGAAGTAGCCGCCTACGTTGACGCCAACCTCCATGGCCTTGAGCAACCAGCGCAGGTGCTGCTCGATGTAGTCGATGCGCGGCTGGTCGTCCACAAAACCGTCCTTGTAGGGGTCCTTGTAGCCCATGCCGTTCTCGGTGATGAAGATCTGCTTGTAGTTGGGGTAGCGCTGCTTAATGTAGACGAGCAGATCGAACAGGCCCTCGGGATAGATGATCCAGTCCCAGTCGGTGGTGGGGATACCAGGCTTGTTCACATGCTCGCCAATACCCTTAACGCGCCAGCGGCCGGTGCCCTTCTCGCCCGTACCGTTGTGGTGCAGGTCGTTCTCGCCATCGTAAGCCTTCAAGAAGCGGCACTGGTAGTTGTTAACGCCCAGGTAGTCGTTGTAGAGCGCGGCCTCGCGCATAATCTCGAGGTCCTCGTCCAGGATCTCGATGGTGCCGCCTGAGACGGCAGCCAGGCGGTTGGCGCACTCGAGGGTGTCGGGGGCATAGTCGCCGCGGAAGGTGGCGTCGAGCAGAAACTGGTTCTGCAGCACGTGCTCGTTGTTGGCGGCTTTGATGTCGGCGGGGTCGTTCTCGTTGAGCGGATACTTAAACTCCAGCGACTGAATGACGCCGATCTTGCCCTTAAAGCCGCCGTTGTGGAAGGCCAGCACGGCCTTGGCGTGGGCGAGCATCATGTTGTGCTCGCACTGGAAGGCCTCGGCCAGATGCGCCTTGACGCCACCGGGGAAGGTGCCCTCAATGTAGGTGTTGGAGGCGTCGGCCCAGATCTCGTTAAAGGTGAACCAGTAGGTTACCTGGTCGGCGTACTCCTTAAAGCAGAAGGTGGCAAAGTCCACAAAGGCGTCGATGGTCTCGCGGTTGAGGAAGTCGCCCTTCTCAAAGAGGGGAAGCGGCGTATCGAAGTGATGCAGCGTGACAAACGGCTCAACGTGGTGCTTGTGGCACTCGGCGAAGAGGTCGTGGTAGAACTGGACACCCTCGGGGTTGATTTCGCCGGTACCGTTGGGGAAGATGCGGCTCCAGGCGATGGAGAGGCGGATGCCGTTGATACCGAACTCCTCGCACAGCTCCAAGTCGACGGGGTACTGGTTGTAGAAGTCCGAAGCGGGATCGGGGGAGAAGCGCCCCTGGGCCTCCAGGAAGTCGTCCCAGGCAACCTTGCCCTTACCGTGGGTGCGGGTCTCGCCCTCTACCTGGTAGGCAGCGGTGGCGCCGCCAAAGACAAAGTCCTCGGGAAACTGCGCGGGCGGGTTGGTGACGCTAGCAGGGTTAACGGACATGATGATCCAATCGTCTAAATCGAAGGGCCAGCCGGCTGTGGATGGTCGGCTGGCCCTGAGCGTTACTTACTTCGAAAGCTGCTCGGAGACGAAGGCGAGAGACTTATCGCCGTTCTGGGAGAGCTCGATGTACTGCTTACCGCGACAGGCGACGCACTTGTTGCCCACGCGCTCGCAGTCCTTCTGCAGGTCGGCCAAGTAGCTGGCAGCCTGCGGGGCCAGGACGACCAGGTCAAAGTCGGGGAGCATGTCGACGTGGTTACCATATGCCTCGGCAGCGGTCTCAAGATTGATGCCGCGCTCCTTGGCGGCCTTGGCCAGCGCGTTGGCGAGCAGGCCCGAGGTTCCGCCACCCTGGCAGAGTACGAGTACGCGCTTGCCGTTGAGGTCGCTGGCGGTCGTTGCCTCAGTGGCGACAGCGGCGGGAGCGGCGGGGGCGTCGGCCTTCACGGCCTCGGCAGCAGCGCCGGCGGCAACGCTCTTGGCGTCAGCCTTGCCCTGGAAGGCATCGTTGAGCTTGGCGGCCTTCTCGGCGTTCTTGGCGGCGAGCTCCTCCTGGGAAATCTCGGCCTCCTCGGCGCACTTCTGGGCGTCGTAGGCACGGAAGAACGGGTAGTACAGAACGAAGTCGACGACCAGGATAAGGGCGAGCATCACAAAGGCGAGCGGCTGGAAGCCCAGGCCCATGATGGTGCCGATGGGGCCGGGGACGGTCCAAGGCAGCGTGTACATAAAGCCGTTCATGCCCAAGAAGTCGATAAAGATCTTGAGGATCCAGATGTTGGCGATCGGGGCAAAGACAAACGGGACAAAGAAGACGGGGTTGAGCACGATGGGCGCGGCGAACAGCAGCGGCTCGTTGACGGCAAAGCAGACGGGGACGATGGCGGCCTTACCGACGGCGCGCATCTCCTGGGACTTGGCTAGGAAGCAGAACATAAAGACCAGGACGAGTGTGGCACCGGTGCCGCCCATGCAGACGACGAAGTACTGGGCACCCTGGGTCAGGACAGCGGAAGCGTGCTGGCCAGCCTGGAACGCAGCTAGGTTGTCGGTCATGTTGGCAACGAGAGCGGCGGCGATGGCCGGCTCGACGATCGAGGGGCCGTGGACGCCCACGAACCAGAACAGGCTCATGGCGCCGTAGATCACAGCGAGGCCGATGTAGCCATCGGCAGCGGTGAACAGGGGCTGGAACACTTGGATGACGCCCTGGGCAAAGCAGAAGCCAAAAGCAGCGCGGAAGACGATGTCAAAAACCCAAAAGACGGTGATGCAGACGGAGAAGGGGATGATGTCCTTGAAGGTCTGCGAGATGTTGGGCGGAACCTGCTCGGGCATCTTGACGGTGATGTTGCGCTTAATGAAGAACTTGTAGATGATGCCGGTCACAAACGCAGCGATGAAGGCGGTCAGCAGGCCCTTGGAACCAAGGTAGGTGGTGTTGAAGCCGCTGGCGGCGTCCGTGGCGACCGTGTCGCTCGAAAGGAGCAAGAAGCCGATGATGGCCGCGCACATGCATGAGATAAAGTTAATCTGGTTATTCTTGGGCAGGTCGCGGTTCTGAGCGTCGGCGAAGTGCTTGGCCGTGGTGGCGGCGCAGGCGATGGCCAGGATGCCCATGGAGTAGTTGTAGCACTTCCACAGAGCGTTGTTGATGTCATCGGGCCAGTAGAAACCCCAGATGTTGGGGACCGAGGCTACCAGGCAGAAGATGGACGAGAAGATGATGATGGGGATGACGGAGATAAAGCCGTCGCGGATCGCCTTGAGGTACTTGTTGCGGGCGATCGCGTTGAAAAAGGGCTGGCCCTTTTCGATGATGGCGATGAGTTGCTCCATGCAAAGCTCCTAAGAGTCGGTGGGTTAGCAACGATGGTAGCTTTTGACATTCGGTTGCCAAAATGTTGACGTTGCCATTTTGTGACACAAAAAAAGAAGCGAACCGGTGGTTCCTGTGCCTGCGAACCGTCGATTCCTTACGCGTAAACGTTTGAGCCGCCCGGTGGCTCTGTGTTTGCACAATGGCAACGTTAACATTTGGGCGACAAAAGCCGTTCGGGGAAGCAAAAATGTCGGTGAACGGTAGGTTTTGGGTGGTGAACGTATGGTGGGGGAGGCGTTGGATATACTTGAAGGCGTTAAAAATGACTGCGCAAGGTGCCACCAATGGCATCGTTGACATAGAAAGATCGACCTATGGCCGCTGTTAAAAAATCGGTATCCGTCAAAGACGTGGCGCGCCTCGCGGGCGTCTCGGAGCAGACGGTCTCGCGCACCGTGCACGATTCGCCCAGTGTGCGCCCCGAGACCAAGGAACGCGTGCGTGCCGCCATGCGCGAGCTGGGGTATCGCCCCAATTTCGCCGGTCGATCGCTGCGCCGTGGCAAGTTTAAGACCGTCGGCGTCGCCATGTTCAACATTACCGGTACCGGCAACCTCGACCGTATGGAGGGCTTTGCCGCCGCGGCCGACAAACATGGCTATGCCATCACCCTCACTAAAGTAGATGGACATCCCTATACCCTCGAGAGCGCATCGTCGCGCATGAGCGCGCTGCCGGTGGATGGCATGGTCGTGATCATGAATCGCATGCCGGCGGACTTTGGCACCTTCGAGCCGCTGCCCGGCATGCAGACGGTGCTCGTTACGATGCTGGAGCACCCGCTCTGTTCAACGGTCGATAACGACCAGTTCGATTGCTCGCGCCAGGTGGTCGAGTACTTGCTGGGGCGGGGGCACAAAACCGTGCACTTTATCTCGTGTCCCGAGCGCTCGCTTTCGGGCATGCGGCGCGAGGAAGGCTGGCGCGAGACATTGCGCGCGCATGGTATTGAACCGCCGCGACTCGTCCGTGGGGATTGGACGGCACAGAGCGGATATGCTGCCGGTCAGGCTCTGGCGGAAGATCCGACCTGTACGGCCATTTATGCTTCCAACGATGCCATGGCCTACGGCTGCATTCGCGGGCTCGAGTCGTGCGGAAGGCGTGTGCCCGAGGACGTGAGCGTGGTGGGTGTTGATGACAGCCTGGGCGATATCGTGCCCGACCGTCGCCTGACCACGGTGCGCTTTGACAACAAGCGCGTCGGCATGTGGGCGGTCGACAAGATTGCCGGCGCTGATGGGGGTGCGTCTGGCGTGGAGCACATGCTGATCCCCGGTGTGCTCGTAGAGGGCGATACGGTGCGCGATTTGCGCTAGGGTGCGGCCCTGTTTGGGTTGCCGCTAATTGTGTTCGATATTGTTCAGATTGGTTTAAAAACCGTTCACGGGCGAAAAGTGACCGTTCATAGTTCGAAATTACGTTTTGCGCTGTTCTTTTTTGTTTGAATATTATTGTTTCTGTCATACACAACGCAGCGCGTATGCCCGGACGCGATGCTCTCCATTGGTTCATATGTGAAAGGAACGCAATATGGCAACCAAAGAAGAAATCTCGATGGTTGGATTCGAGATCGTCGCATACGCAGGTGACGCCCAGACCGATCTGCTTGCAGCGCTCGATGCTGCTCGCGAGGGTGACTTTGAGAAGGCCGAACAGCTGCACAAGGATGCCAGCGATGCGCTCATCGGTGCCCACGACACGCAGACCAAACTGCTTTCGCAGGAGGCCGGCGGTGGCGAGATGGAGATGACCTTCATCATGGCTCACGCTCAGGACACTCTCATGACCACTATGATCCTGGAGAAGCAGACCCGCTTTACCATCGATGCCTACAAGCGTATCGCCGAGCTCGAGGCCAAGCTCGCCTAACGAGCCCTCACAACCAAGTCCCCTTCCAAAAGCTCTGCCGCTACCCGCGACAGGGCTTTTTCTGTCCTCCTCCAAGTTGCGGTGAAATGGGGACTGAATAGGGGCCGGCGGGCGCAAAACAATCCCTATTCCACCGCAACTCATCCCGAGACAGTCATTGGGGACGTTCTTAAACGACTAGTCGTTGGGGGGCAGTCTTGGTGCGCTCCGTTCGTCCTCCCGTTCGATTTTTGCTCGGTGGGTATACTTCCTTTCGCATTAAACGCCGGACTGAGGAGGTATCCAAATGCCGGATAACGGGTCAATACAAAAAAGAGACGCGCACGAGATGGCTCATGGGCGTCCTGTCCAGATAACCGAGCATACGACGGTAACCGAGCTGCAGCCCAGTCTGTCCGATGTCGTGTGCGCAAACAAAAAACTGCAGATTGGCTTTATCGTTGCGCTCGTGGTACTAGCGCTGTTGTCGGGCTTTGTAGCTCGTCCGCATTTTGCCGATACCAAGACCTGGGACTCCACCATTGAGGTCATCGATCAAAAGAAGGGCAATGTTTTGGCGCTCACGACCTCGTGCGTCGCCCTATCTGCGGGTATCACTGCGCTGCCGGGTGATACGGGAACGCCGGTTGCCGAGCAGCTCGCACAGCTTTCAGGCAACCTTGGTATCGTGCTTGCCGTGCTCTACCTAGAGAAATATTTGCTCACGATTTTGTGGTCGGTTGGCTTGGGCATCCTGATCCCGTTTGCGCTGGTGCTCTTTGCAGTGTCGCTTGGTATTCACGGACGCTGGAGTACGAGCGCCGTCCTGCGCCGTGTGGCGACGCGCGTGCTGGTGGTCGCCATGATCGGAATGGCCTTGGTGCCTGCAAGCGTATGGGTGTCGCAAAAGGTCGACGAAACGTATCGAGTGAGCATCGAGGCGGCCGAGCAAAAGGCGGCCGACGCTGCGGGTGCGGCAGATAGCGACAGCTCCAAAGCAAGCAAGAAAAAGACCGAGTCCACAGAGTCCAAGAATGTGCTTGAGCAGCTTGCCGACGGCGCCTCGGGTCTCGTTACGTCGGTGACCAGCGGCGTCAAGCAGATGACCGATGAAATTGTGCAGCAAGTGACCGATCTGATCGAAGGCGTTATCGTGATGATCGTGACCTCATGCGTGATCCCATTGCTGGTGCTCGCGGCGTTTTTGTGGCTGGGGCACACACTGTTGGGGATTGATATTTCCGGGCCGGCGAACTATCTGACGGGTCGCTTTCTGAGTGCTCCGTCCAAGCATGCCAAGAAGGGTGGGCAGTCCGTGTAGCTAAAACAGCTGCAAATACCGGGGCACACCGCTGAAGGGCGGCCGAGACGCGTTCTCGGCCGCCCTTTTGTTCAAGACTTTAGTCCGCTGGCCGCGCAGCGGCCAGCTTTAAACC
>CATYDM010000041.1 GCA_958405195.1 uncultured Collinsella sp. | reverse complement strand
TTATTTTATCGTTTGGGACACAAAGAACTTGTGCGGCAAGATATAGTACTGAACGCTCGCCGTCACTCATTTGCGTTGCGCTGTAGCGATCCGTTTTACTTTGGGAGTACGCGTAGAAGGCCGCGTCTTCCTGCTCGATCTTTCTTTGAGGAAAGACTTCATTCCATATTATTTTAAGTTTGTCCAGCGTGGTTACTGGAATAGCTGGCCTTTCAGCCGAAATGGACTCTGCATGCCTGCATTTATCAATAAACCGCTGGTTTTCAAGATTAACCTGGGCGATAAGGGCTGCTAAAACATCATCAAAATCGTCAAGGAGCTTTGTCGTATAGCTCTTGCCCCATTTCCATCGTCCATTTTTGTTTTCTTTATATTGAGAGCCACCGTATATGACATTATCTTCTGCTTCCGCATAGCTTTTTAATGGGATTCTCTCGGAAAAATTGATATCGCGTTGTGCTGAGATTCTATGGACCTTTTCGAAATCTTGTTGCTCTATCCATGCACCGAGTTTTGATTTGCCAGATCCATTTGGTCCGATGACAACGACGGAGTTGACCTCAGCTTCACAACAGGTTTTTATGTTGTCGACATTTGGAAGCCAGTATTGAAATTTCGGTTTATCTTCTGACAATTGTTTCACCCGGTTAATTACGATTATTGATCGATTAGATAATAGTATTAATAAGTCCCAGTGGCTTGCTTGGGTTCAGCTTTGCAACGCCATACTCTTCGATTTTGCTTTCATGGTTGTTTTCGTCAGGCTTAAGACTCCACTCGACCGGTTACGATCCGATGATTCGATGCTCGCGCTGATACACATATTTGGGCGTTTTGATAACGAGGCTGCGCGGGATGCCTTGGAATGCCTCGTCAGTCACGCTTGGATCAGGGAGTACCGTAAAAGACGGGGTCGTGCGGGGAAATGTCGCTTCCGGAATCAGTCTTCCTATTTACGGCCTTACAAAGCAGTCATATCGCACGATGCCAAGCTAAACGTCAGCACACCTGAACCCATCGATCGTTCGCCTTGTAATCGCGACGGCGTTGTTTGCGATGGCGCTCTCTTGCACCGTTAACATGTAGTAAATCGGCAAGAGCCAGTTGTTGTAGATGCCCATCCTTTACGATAAAGACGCTTCCAATGGATCGCCCTGCTCGCCGGGAAGTAGGTTGACGACGTCATCGTTCACGTTCCTACTACTACACACTGGACAACCTGACTTCGACCATAAGGTCCTCGCCAACTCGCCTCCATGTTATACTTGCCGTAAAAACTTTACGGCAAGTATAACATGGAGGTTTCGATGCTAACGCGTTTTGAGGTCGAGGGATTCCGAAACTTCTCCCATAGATTTACCTTCAATTTGACCGATGTCAGGGACTACAGATTCAATACGTCGGCCATCGATGAGGGCATCGTTTCTTGTGGTCTTATCTACGGTAAAAACGCTGTCGGCAAAACAAATTTCTCCAATGCTCTTCTCGATATTTCAGCAAATGTGGGGCGTCGGACCTTCTATTCCAATAAAACTAATTACCTCAGTGCAGTTGATGGGGTCACGTCGGCGTGCTTTGCCTACACGTTTCGCTTTGGGAATGACGAAGTTGCTTATCGTTACGAAAAGACTGGGATAACAGACTATCTTCGTGAGACAGTGGCTGTTAACGGCAAGATTGCATTTGATTACGACCACCGTGCAGGTAAAGTGCTCGATGGCGATTTGGCTTGTATTGGTGCCGATCGATTAAACTGGGAGTTCAAATCTCCCGGCATTTCTGTTTTGGCGTATGTGTGCAATAACATTCCTTTTGAGAGGGCAATGCCTCTTTTTAGGCTTTATATGTTTGCGCGGTCAATGGATGCCATTGGCGACGCACATATGAACGACCGTAGCCTTGTCTCTACCATCGCCGAAAACGTTATTGCGAATGACTTGGTTTCCGAGCTTCAGGCTTTTTTGAATGACTTTGGAATTCGAGAACGCCTTACTGCGCGTGAAACGCCATCGGGTGATATCGCTTTGTACTTTGAAAAAAGTCGACTTATTCCGTTTGCAGAAAACTGTTCAAGCGGCACTGTTGCGCTGCTGCGACTGTTTAATTATTTCCATGCTACAAGTGTGCCGTCCTTGCTATTTGTCGATGAGTTTGATGCGTTCTATCATCACGATCTCGCCGAGAAGGTCGTTGACTATTTTAAGTCCCAGACTGGACGCCAAGTACTTTGCGCATCGCATAATACAGATTTGTTCAGCAATAAAATCCTTAGGCCAGATTGCTTATTCATTCTTTCGGAGCACAATATAATTTCCGCAGCCAATGCAACAGATAGGGAGCTAAGGGAAGGGCACAACCTCGAAAAGCTCTATAAGGCTGGCGAATTCGATGTCTAGGAAGCAAGTCCTGCTTATCGTTGAGGGTGAAAAACAAGAGATTAAACTCTTTCATGCTCTCTTTGAGTGCTATGGTCTCGACATTGGCTATGAGATCGTTTCCTATAACACAAATATCTACGAGCTTTACGAGAGGATGTTTTCGGGCGGCTTTCAGGACGACTTATCGCTTCTCGGCGTCCTTAAGGAACGTGCTTCCGAAGAGGACAGGTGGTTATTTGACCAGGATTATTCTGATGTTTTGCTGGTCTTTGACTATGAGCTTCAAGATAATAGGTTCTCGCCTGAACGGTTGGAGGAAATGCAACGTTACTTTAACGAGAGCACAGACAATGGCAAGCTCTACGTTAACTATCCAATGGTCGAGGCATGTAAGCATTTTCTGAAAATGCCCGACGTGGAATATCTGAACAGAACTGTTTCCCGTGAAGACGTTTTGAAATACAAGTCAATCGTTGGCAATGCTTCTAGATACCAGAGTTTTGAGAGGCATTTTATTAGGCCTGACGTTGACGAAATGATAGTGCTTACTGCCATCAAGGCGCTTCGGTTGTGCGGCCACAACGGCGAGGCCGGTTATGAGTCTGAGTATAGAGATCTTGACCATGAGACAATCGTTAAGGCGCAAAACGATACTTTGCGTTTGGCCGATGAGGTGTGGGTTCTTGGTACCTGCCTGCTATTTATTTTGGATTACTCAACGGGTCTTATTGATTTCGCGGGAATCGAGTCGAAGCTACTTGGCTAGATTTCTGGACGCTGCTAGTTCTGACTAATGTTGTCAATGCGGGGCTGTCATTTCGGAAGTGCGGGGAAAAATCGAAACTTGCCGAGCACAACCTGATTTTTGCCAACAAAACCGCAGGTCGCGGATGCCCAAAACTGGGGTCTGGTCGACAGGTCTCGGTTTTTCCTCGCACTTCCGGATTGGGCGCTCATTTAGCACTCTTGATGTCCCCACATCCTCTAAAAAAGTTCTTAAGACAGCCTTAAAGGCGTTCCAGCTCGCGTTGATAGCGTATAATACGCGTACTTGACTATAGTAAATTTGGATTTTGGGGGAGGGGGAACGCCATGGAGGTGCTGGTTGTTGGCAACACCGCATATGTTGACGATGACTTTTGCGCCAAGGCGTTCCCCGGGGACCACGTTAAGGTCGTAGCCGCGCAGGACGCGCGCCGCGACGAGTCGTCACCCCATGCCTCGTGGAAAGAGCTGCTGCAGCACCTGGACCAGGCCTATGAGTTCGATCGCGTGGTCTACCTTTCTACCTACCTCACCCCGCATACCGAGACCTTTGGTGACATCGAGCTGCTGCGCTCTGTGTTTCGTGCTTGCATGGGACGCCGCGTGCAGTTGCTGTATATAGCCGGGCCCGCGGGTGCAGAGGGTGCCAGCCATGACGACGATGTCACGACTGCCGGTGGCACCCAGACGGGCAAGGGCATTATCGCCTGCGCGGCCAACGACCTGTGCCGTCACTATGCCACGGGTGACGGCATCCAAGCCAAAGTCCTGCGCGTGCCGTATCTGTATACTGCATCGTCGGTATTAACCGACCCATTTTTGGTTCCGCTGTTCGAGGCATGCTCGGGCGGGTCGGTCGCGCTTCAGGGTGCGGCAGATGCGCCGTTTCCCCTGCTGTGTTCCGAGGAGCTCGCGGTGCTGGTGAACCGTATCTTTGACAGCTGGGATGCCAACTTTGAGATGCTCGACGTAGTAGACGCTTTTGGCCATACGGCAGGCGACCTAGGCGAAGCGCTTCAGGTGCTCTTTCCAGAACTTACGGTTGCCTATGGCGAGTCGGCTGGCTACGACCTGCCCGCGGACGATACCGTTCGCCTGCGCTACGGCTGGTTCCAGCGCTACGATCTGCTGCGCGACCTTTCGACCATCCAGGCTCGCTGGGCCAACGCGCGCACCAAAAAGACCAATCCGCTGCGCGCGGCCATCGACCGTATTCAAATGCGCACGCTGCCTGTCAAATGTCTGGAGACGGTAGCCGCTTGGGTGCTTTTTGAAGTGCTGGAGCGCTTGTTCTCCCAGTCTGCTCAGCTCAACGTGCTCGACTATCGCCTGCTTTACGTGGTGCTGATCGGCACACTATATGGCCTGGACTTTGGTTTGGTCGCGGCACTGCTGGCTTCGATTGGCCTAGCGGCGAGCTACTTTACCCAGTACGGCTACACCTTCCAGGGCCTGTTCTATGAGCCCTCCAACTGGCTGCCGTTTATCGCCTACTTTGTGGTGGGCGCCGTGTGCGGCTATGTACAGCTGCGCAACAGCGAGGCCATTAAGGCGGAGCGCGACGAGAACGAGCTCGTGCGTAATCGCAATACGTTCCTCACGCAGCTCTACCACGACGCCATCGAGGACAAGCGCGCCTACAAGCGTCAGATTGTGGGGCGTCACGACAGCTTTGGCAAGATTTTCGCCGTGACGCAGGAGCTCGACGTGCTCAACCCGCGCGATATCTACCGCAAGTGCTGCGAGCTGCTGGGCGAGATTTTGGAAAACGACACGGTGACGATCTACCACGTTTCGGGTGAGGCGTTTACGCGCCTAGTCGCCGCGAGCCCGGCAATTTCGGCGGATGCGCTGCGTTCGTTGGCGCTCGACGATCTTAAGGCCATGATGGAGGGCATGGACCACTCGGGCCTGTGGGTGAACCGCAAACTGGTACCGGGGCTGCCCATGTTCGCCTACGTGATGGAGCGCGACGGGGCCCCGGCTATCCTTATTTTTGTGCGCCACGTGGCCGAGAGCCAAATGACCCTCTATTACCAAAACCTCTTCCGTATTCTGTGTGGCTTGGTAGAAAGCGCGCTGGGTCGCGCTTTTGATTACGAGGCCGTGGCACAGGACAAGCGGTGCATTGCGGGCACGCACGTGCTCAATCAAGATGCCTTTGCCCAAGAGCTGCTGGCAGCTCAGACGCTTGCGGACAACAAGATGGGCAGCTATTTGCTCCTGCGCGTGGTGCCGGGGTTGGAGCCTGTTGGCGAGCTGGTCGGGGCAATTGGGTCGACGATTCGCGAGAGCGATGCCGCGGGTCTGGTCAATGGCGACATGCTTTATTTGCTCATGCGCCAGGCGAACAATGGCGATCTGCCCGTGATTCAGGCGCGCCTGGCCGCCAAGCAGATCACCGTCGAGCACGTCGATGGCGAGGCCGCAGTGGCGCTGCTGCAACAGATTGCGTCCGCCCGCGAAGACGAGGGGGAGAGCGCTTGATTTCGCTCGTTATCGCTGCGGTGTTGCTACTGATCCACACGCTGGTGTGTCTGGCGCTGTGGACGCTCGTAAAACTAGGCATGCTGCCGGTGCGTGGACACATGTTGCCTGCGATGGTGCTGGTTCCGCTGTGGGGTCCGTTGCTCCTGGTGCTCTGTGCGCGTGGCGAGGCGTTTGGCGACGCGCTTGAGGACGGCACGCTGGAATCGCTTCGCTTGAACGACGAAATTCGCCGCGGCATGCAGGTGCAGGTACGCGAGGGCGATGCCGGCGTGGTGCCGCTCGAGGAAGCTCTGATCGTCAATGACCCTAGCGATCGCCGCCGTCTGATGCTCTCCATGCTCACCGACGATCCAGATGCTTATCTGGCGCAGCTGCAAGCAGCCAAGCTCAACGATGACGTTGAGGTGGCGCATTATGCCGCGACGGCCGTGGCACAGATTTCCAAGGAATCCGACCTTAAGCTGCAGCAGCTGGAGCGCGCGTTTAAGACCGATCCTAGCGCTCAAAACCTTGATGCGTACTGTGACTATCTGGGCGAGTACCTTGCATCCGGACTGGCCGAGGGCCGCGTGGAACAGATTCAGCGCCAACAGTACGCCCGTTTGCTCGCGCGCCGTTGCGAACGCGAGGATGGGGCTGCACTGCGCATCCGCTACGCCACGGCGCTGGCCGATGCCGGCGAGCTGGACGAGGCCGAGGCCGTGATCACGCAGCTTGTGGCCGAGGTGCCGGACGAACAGGAAGCCTGGATGCTCTGCCTGCGCCTTGCTGTGATGCGCCGCGATGGCGAGGCTGTGCAGCAAGTGATTGACGCGATCGATAACCAACATGTGTATTTGAGTGCTGAGAACCGCGAAAAGCTGGCGTTTTGGCGCGATGGAGAGGAGGCCCGATGAGCGTGGTGCAGCATATCCGCGACCGTGCGGGCCGCTTTCGCTGGATGGGGCTGCTCGTGGTATGGGCGGTCTTTATCGCTATGGCCGCCGTGCTGTTAATTGAGCGCGCCGGCGTGCAATATAGCTCCGGGCAGCACAAGCTGGGAATGCTCGCTGCTAACGATGCCACACCTGCAAGCTCGGCGATCTTTGGCCAAAAGCCCACGTGCTTGGTTATTTCCGATTCGGACCAGGACGGCGTTGACGACGTCAAGGACCAGTTCGATCAGATTTTGCTCGACATGAAGATTGCCCATCGCGATGTGGATATTGCCACCGATGGCACGGATGCCATTCCTTCGCTCACGTCGTTTGACCGCGTGATTGTGCTCATGCCGTCGCTTGATGGGCTCGGTACGCGCCTGAGCGACATTATGAGTTGGGTGAGTGCCGGCGGCTCGCTCATGCTGGGCATGACGCCGGAGAACTCCGGCTATCTGCAAGCCGTTGCGCCTAAGTTTGGCATCGATACCGCGGGATATGAGTACACGACTGCCGAGAGCATCGTCCCGAGTAAGGACTTTATGATCGGCGGTGGCCAGCGCTACGAGTTTTCGGATCCCTTTAAATCGTCCCTGCTGGTCTCGCTGCGCGAGACGGCGCGCGTGTGGGCTAAGACCGGCGACACGGGCGCTCCGCTCATTTGGTCGAACGATTGCGGTAGCGGACGTACCATGGTGTGCAACATTGGCATTTACAGCAAGGTTATGCGCGGTTTTTACGCCTCGGCGATCAGCCTGCTGGGCGATGCCACGGCATATCCCGTCATCAACAGCGCCGTCTTCTATCTGGACGATTTTCCCAGCCCCGTGCCCTCGGGCGACGGCACCTACATCAAGCGCGACTACGGGCTTTCCATCGCCGACTTTTATGCCAAGGTTTGGTGGCCCGACCTGCAAAAGCTCGCGCAAAAATACGGTATTCGCTATACCGGCGTGATGATTGAAAACTACGAGGACGCGGTCAATCAGACCGAGCCCGCGCGCCAGCCCGATACCACGCAGTTCCGCTACTTTGGCGGCATGCTGCTGCAGATGGGCGGAGAGCTGGGCTTTCACGGCTACAACCATCAGCCGCTCGCGCTCTGGGATACCGACTATGGCACGCAGTACGACTACAAGACATGGAAGAACAAGGAGACGCTCGTCGCATCGCTCAACGAGCTTATCGCCTTCCAGGACGAGGTGCTGCCCAACGCACATGGCTCGGTTTGCGTGCCGCCGTCGAATATCCTTTCGGCTCGCGCACGCCAGCTTATTGGCACCGATGTTCCGCGCATTAAGACCATTGCCAGTACGTACTTTGACGACGGCACCGACTTGCCCTATGTGCAGGAGTTTGGTGTGGCGAGCGATGGTATCGTGGAGCAGCCGCGTATTGTCTCGGGCGGTATGGTCGACGATTCTTACATGCGCCTGGCTGCCGTGTCCGAGCTCAACATGCACTACGTGAGTACGCACTTTATGCACCCGGACGATCTGCTCGATCCCGATCGCGGTGCCAGGCAAGGCTGGGAAGCCTACAGGGGCGGCCTGACCGACTACCTGGACTGGCTTACCAAGTCTGCGCCCGACCTGCGTCGCCAGACCGGTTCGGAATGCTCGGGCGCCATCCAGCGCTTTTCGTCCGTGACGGTGAGCGTGGATACCAGCGCGGATGCCTGGACGCTTAGCCTGGGCAACTTTCACGACGAGGCGTGGCTCATGTTCCGCGCCAACAGCGGCGAGCCAGGTGCAGTCACGGGTGGCGAGATTACGCATCTGACGGGCGACCTGTACCTGGTCAAGGCCACGGACAAGACGGTGACTATCGCGCGCAAGGAGGGTGGTGACTAATGAGAATCTGCTTGGTGCTCGAGGGTTGCTACCCCTATGTGCACGGCGGCGTGTCTACCTGGATGCACGGCTACATTACGGCTATGCCCGAGCACGAGTTTGTGCTGTGGGTGATTGGTGCGCATGCTGCCGACCGCGGCAAGTTTGTCTACAAGCTGCCCGGCAACGTGGTCGAGGTGCACGAGGTGTTCCTGGACGATGCCCTGCGCCTTTCGGGTGAACAGCACGAAGTCAGCTTTAATGGCCACGAGCGCGAGGCGTTGCGTCGCCTGGTGTCGCTCTCTAACCCGGATTGGGACGTGCTGTTCGATATCTTCCAGCGCCGCCGCGTGCATCCGCTCTCCTTTTTGCAGAGCCGCACGTTTATGGACATCTTTCGTGACGTATGCCTGGCCGAGTACCCCTACACGCCCTTTGCCGACGCGTTCCACACCATGCGCTCTATGCTGCTGCCCGTTCTGTATTTGCTGGGCAGTGAGGTTCCGGTGGCCGATGTGTACCATGCCATCTCGACCGGCTACGGCGGCCTGCTGGCAAGTCTTGGCTCCAGCATGAATGAAGCTCCGGCGCTGTTGACCGAGCACGGCATCTACACCCGTGAGCGCGAGGAGGAGATTATTCGCGCCGACTGGGTGGTGCCGTCGTTTAAGGACCGTTGGATTCGCTTTTTCTATCTGCTGTCCGAGGAAATTTACCGCCGCGCCTTCCGCGTGACGAGTCTGTTCCACAACGCTCGCAAGACGCAAATTGACATGGGCTGCGATGCCGATAAATGCCTGGTTATCCCCAATGGCATTCAGTCCGACCGCTTTAAGGATATTCCCTTAAAGCCCGATGACGGCTGGGTTGACATTGGCGCGGTGGTGCGTCTGGCGCCCATCAAGGACGTCAAGACCATGATTTATGCCTTCTTTGAGCTGCATGAGCGCCTGCCGCACGTGCGCCTGCACATTATGGGCGGCGTGGACGACGAGGAATATGCGGACGAATGTCATGCGCTTGTCGACACCTTGGGCGTGCGCGACCTGATCTTTACCGGCCGCGTGGACGTGGTTGAGTACATGGAAAAGCTCGACTTTACGATCCTGACGAGCATCTCCGAGGGCCAGCCGCTGAGCGTGCTGGAGTCGCTCGCCGCGCGTCGCCCCTGTGTGACGACCGAGGTCGGTTGCTGTCGCGAGCTGCTGGAGGGCGCACCGGGCGACGACTTTGGCATTGCCGGGTTTGTATGCCCGCCCATGTATCGCAAGGGTTTGGCCGATGCCATGGAGCGCATGTGCGCGAGTCGTGCCCGTCGTCTGGAGATGGGGGAGCGCGGGCAGCGCCGCGTGGCCACGTTTTACCTGCATGAGCAGATGCTCGCCAACTACCGTGCGCTCTACGACGAGACGGCGCGTGCGTTCGATTTGCCCAAGAAGGAGGTGTAGCCCATGGCTGGAATCGGTTTTGAACTCAAGCGCCTGTTTAAACGCAAAGGCCTGTTTGCCACGATGCGCGCCTATGGCTATGCCGGCATCGTGTGCACGGGACCTATGCTCCTGGGCGTGTTGCTGCAGGTGGGCATTCTGGTGCTGTGCGGCATGTGGGGTGTGGACCGTGCCAGCCAGGACCTGCTGGTTTGCATGGTGACCTATACGCTGCTGGCGTCGCTTGTGCTGTCGAGTTTTTTCTCCATGCCGGTCACGCGCTTTTTGGCCGATATGTTGTTTGCCGAGCGCGAGGATGAGGTCCTGCCCTCGTTTTGGGGTTCCAATGCCATCATGCTCGTCGTGGGCACCGTGCTCTACGGCATCTTTTTGCTGTTCTCGGGCGCCACGCTGCTACAGGGGCTGCTGTGCCTGTGGCTCTTCAACATCATGATCGTCAACTGGAACGGCATGGGCTACCTTACGGCCATTAAGGACTACCGCGGCATTCTGTATAGTTTTGCCTGCGCGATTGCCGTGGCTTGCGTATGCGCGCTTGTTGCGCTGACGTTGGGCCTGCCGCCGGTGGAGAGTTTGCTGGCTTCGATCGCCGTGGGCTATGGGGTGATGCTCGTCTGGGACGTGGTGCTGCTGTACCGGTATTTTCCGCAGAGCGACTGCGGCCCCTGGCTCTTTTTGCGCTGGCTGGACCAGTATATGCCGTTGGCGTTGACGGGTTTGTTTACCAACCTGGGCCTCTTTGCGCACTTGGTTATCATTTGGGCCGGGCCCATCGGCGTGCAGGTTAAAGGCCTGTTTTACGGTGCGCCCTACCACGATGTGCCGGCGCTCATCGCGTTTTTGACCATCCTGGTCACGACCGTCAACTTTGTGGTGTCGGTCGAGGTCAACTTCTATCCGCGGTACCGCAACTACTACAGCCTGTTTAACGACGGTGGTGTGGTGGGAGACATTATGGTTGCCGAGGAGGAAATGCTCGCCACGCTCAACCGGGAACTGCGGTTTTGTGCGCTCAAACAGCTGTTTGTGACGGCGGCGGTTATCTCGCTCGAGACCACGGTGCTCTCGGCCCTACCGTTGGGCTTTAACAACCTGATGCACGGGTATTTTCGCACGCTGTGCGTGGGCTACGGCCTATATGCCGTGGGTAATACGATCTTGCTGATCTTGCTGTACTTTACCGACTATAGGGGTGCCGTGCTGGCGTCCGGGCTGTTTGCGGGTGTGGCGGGGCTGGCGACGGGTATCTCGCTGGCATTTCCCGCGCAGTTTTACGGCTTTGGCTTTTTGCTGGGCGCAGCGGGTTTTTTTATCGTGGCGCTGCTGCGACTCGATACCTATACTGCCAACTTGCCGTATCGTATCCTGAGTCAACAGCCCATCGTGGCGACAGACAAAGAAGGCTGGTTTACCGAGTTGGGCCGCATGCTCGAGCATGTTGAGGGGCGCTATGAGGAACAGCGCATGGAGCGGGAGCCACATGGCGCGTTTGAGCGCGCAGTAGTTCGCGTGTACCGTAACCATTGGGGAGGTTCTGATGATCGATAAGATGATGTCTCGCCGCCGCCTGATCGAGACGGCGGCCGGTGCGCTGCTGCTTTCGGGCTGCTCGTCTCAGGACGAATCCTCGACCACAAAGGCCAAAAAGCAGGGCAAGATTAAAAAGGCCGATGCATCCGACCAGTCCAAGCATTTGCGCGACAAAGATGACCTGTACGAGGTCTACGACGACTCAGGCATCGTGACTATGTACCTGACCGTCTCGCGCGGCAACAGCTCCGAGAACACCGATCACTCCTGGGCTGAGATCAACACATACTCGGTCTACGACTATCAGGCAATGGATGTCGAGCGCTACCAGGTTTTGGGGCTGCTGCAGGCCGGCGACGATAACGGCCCCGTGGCGGGGGAGGTCGGTTACGGCGAGGAGGCGCCCAATGCCACCGTGCAGGTGCGCGGTCAATCCTCGAGCAAAGGCGTTCAGAAGAACTATAAAGTCGAGCTTAAGCGTGGCAAGGGTACGTGGCGTCAGCAGCGTTCCATCGCGCTCAATAAGCATATGAGTGAGGGCCTGCGCTTTCGTAATAAGATGGCCTACGACCTGATCCGCGGGATTCCCCAGATGATGGGCCTGCGCACGCAGTTTGTGCATCTGTGGGTGTGCGACCAAACCGAAAAGTCGAATGATACGTTTGCCGACTACGGTCTGTTTACGCAGGTCGAGCAGCTCAATAAGACGGCCCTTAAGGCCCATGGGCTCGATAAAGACGGGCATCTGTACAAGGTGAACAACTTTGAGTTTGAGCGCTATAAGGACATTATTAAGCTGGCTGACGACCCATCGTTTAATCAGGCGGATTTTGACTATCTGCTGGAAACGAAGGGTGATTCCGATCATTCGAAGCTTATTGAGATGCTCGATGCGCTCAATGATGATTCGCAAAAAATCGATGACGTGCTCGCAACGTACTTTGATTCTGAGAATCTGGTCTATTGGATGGCGTTTCAGATACTGATGGGCAACTGCGATACGCAGAATCGTAACTTCTATCTGTATAGCCCGCTCAATTCCAAGATTTGGTACTTCTTGGATTGGGATAACGACGGTATGCTGCGCAAGCGTGAGCTTGAGATTCAAGACCATACGGATTATTCGAGCTGGGAACGCGGCGTCAGCAATTACTGGGTCAACGTATTGTTTCGGCGTGCCTTAAAGAGCAAGTTGTTCCGTCGCGAGCTTGACGACGCCGTCAAGGACGTGCGCTCCTACCTAACCGAGACGCGCCTGACCAAGATGATCAAGCATTATCGCGAGGTGACCGAGTCCCTGGTATTTGCATCGCCCGATATCGACCACCTGCCCGTGACCAAGGACGAATACGAGCAGATTGCCGCGGCGATTCCCTCCGAGATCGAGGAAAACTACAAGAGCTATCGCGAGAGCTATAAGAAGCCCATGCCGTTCTACATCGGCGTGCCGCAGATCGAGAACGGCAAGCTGCGCATTAACTGGGATGCCGCGTACGACTTTGAGGCGCGCGATATTCGCTATACCGTGGAACTGGCGCGCGATTATGCCATTACCGATGTGGTCTTTAAGGCCGAGGACGTGTTGCTGCCCGAGGTGACCTGCGATGCGCCCGATACCGGCCAGTACTTTGCGCGCGTGCGTGCTACCAACTCCGACGGCTATACGCAGGATGCGTTCGATTACTATGTGACCGACGACGGCAAGCAGTACGGCATGAAGTGCTTCTACGTGCAAGACGGCGGTAAGGTCGTGGAGGACACGTATGCGGAGGGCTAGCGCGCTGCTTGAGCGCTTGGTGGCCCCGCCCGAGTGCAGCACGCAGGAGCGCTACCGCCACGAACTCAAATATCTCATCAACGAGGGTGAGCACACTGCGCTTGCCTGTCGCATGGCGCCGGTGTTTAAGCTGGACAAGCATGCGCGCTCGGGCGGTTACACCATTCGCAGCCTGTACTTCGATGACTACAACAACTCTGCCTACGAGGAAAAAGATGCCGGCATTCTCATGCGAAAAAAGTATCGCGTGCGCATCTATAACGGCAGCGATAAGGGGATTAAGCTCGAGCGCAAAAAGAAGTACGGCAGCTGGATCTACAAGGAGGACGCGCCGCTCACGCGCGACGAGTTTGAGCGCATCCTGGCCGGCGAGTACGACTTTTTGTTGAGAAGTCCCCACCAGCTGTGCCGCGAGTTCTACATCGAGTGCATCTGCAACATGATGCGCCCGCGGACCATCGTGGACTACGAGCGCGAGCCGTGGGTGATGGACGAGGGCACCGTGCGCATTACGTTTGACATGAACGTGCGTGCCGCGGTGGGAAGCTTCGATATCTTTGACGCGACGCTGCCCGCGCTGCCGGTCCTGGAGCCCGGCAAGCTGGTGATGGAGGTCAAGTTTACGGAGTTTTGCCCGCAGCTGGTGCGCGATTTGGTGCCGCCGGGCGCGGCCGAGCTCACGGCGGTCTCCAAGTACTGCCTGTGTTACGAAAAGACCGCCTACCTGCGCGGTTTTAACTACTGGGAATCGGATTTTGAGAACCGAGGGGATATTTAGACCATGAGCACCAGGGACTTTTTTAAGAACTCCGTCTTGGAGGCGTTTGGCCAGGTCGACCCTGCCAAGATCGGCCTGTCGCTGCTCGTGGCGCTCGTCATGGGCATCCTGATCTATTACGTGTACAAGCGCTTTTTTACCGGCGTGGTGTATTCGCGCAGCTTTGCCGTGACGCTCGTGGGCATGTGCGTGCTTACCTGCATGGTCACGCTTGCGATCTCGACCAACGTTGTCATCTCGCTCGGTATGGTCGGTGCCCTTTCCATTGTGCGTTACCGTACAGCGGTCAAGGACCCACTCGACCTGCTCTATCTGTTTTGGGCCATTACCACGGGCATTACGGCGGGTGCCGGCATGTACGCGCTCGTGGGGCTCACGGCGGTGGTGATCGTGGCCATGATCGCCGGCTTTGCGAGCCACCAGGACAAGGCGCGCGTGTACATGATGGTCATCCACTACACGGGCCAGACCACGGGTGACGACATTGTTCGTGCATTTGGGCGCACCAAGTTCACCGTTAAGTCCAAGACGATGCGCGGCGACAAGGTCGAGATGGCCGTCGAGGTGTTTTCGGACGGCGTTGATATGCCCTATGCCGACGCGATTCGCGCGCTCGATGGCGTTGATGACCTGACGTTGATCCAATACAACGGCGAGTACCACGGTTAATTTTGTTCCGGCGTTCTAACGAACGCCGGACCGCTCGACGCTGCGCGGGCATCTGCCGGGCGATCTGCCGCTCAAACCGTCGCTCGCGTACATAAAGTACGCTTCGCTCCTCTTTCGCGGCACCTCGCCACGGCAGCTGCTCGCTCGCTAGCTATGCTCAACCTGGAAAGTTTATTTGGTTCGGTTTTAATTAAGGGATGGTGCCGTGTGGACGTGCAACGGCTAGAAGAGGTCTGGGCTGCAAGGACTGGCGCGCGTGGGGCGCGCCTGGTTGCGGCCTCGCATGTGCCGGCGGCACTGTCTTTGTTGGGGATTGTACATCCCGGCGATCGCCTGGTTGCGTTTGCCGATGACTTTGCCGATGCGTTTGCGCGCGGCTTTGATGGCTGCGACGTGGCTATGGTGGGGGAGCCGTCGGTTGTGGCGTTTACCGCCGCGTCCGAGGGTTTTGATGCTTCTTTTGAGGTTGAGGGGCCGCACCTGTGGTGGTTCGTCAACTCTATTGGCGGGTTTGGACTGCGCGTGCCCAATCTGCGCGCGTTGGGACGCGCCGCGCGTGAGGCCCATGCGCTGCTTGTGGTGGATAACACCGTGGCTGGTGTCTTTGGGTGCGATCCGTTGCGCTTGGGTGCCGTGCTGTCGCTTGAGGCGCTCGATCGCGTTTGCGCCGGCAAGGCTCCGCGCAAACTCGTTGCCGCTTCGGTGGCGCGCTCGCAGCTTAAGCGCCATCGTGTGGATGCCGCCGCCGAGTGCGCGCATGCCCTGCTTGAGGGCTGCGGCTTGGCCAAGCTTGATTTGCCTGCTGACGAGGCCGGTGTGCTGGAGCGCGGGCTGGACTCGCTCGATGCCCGCATGCAGGCTCACTTCGACCGCGCCCGTGCGCTGGCCGAGTATCTGGCCGCTAACGAGATGGTGCGCAACGTGCGCTATCCCGGGCTGAGCTCGCATCCCGACCATGCGGTTGCGACGGGAATCCTTGAGCATGGCTTTGGCCCGGCAGTTGAGTTTGACCTTATCGAGCGTAGCGCGGGTGAGCTGTTCGACGCTTTGCCGGGGGAGTTCCGCACATCGCCTGCCGGCGGCACAGCGACGCGCCTTTCGGCCCCACGCGGCAAGCAGGGGAGCACCATCCGCCTCTTCGCCGGAACCGACGACCCCCTGACAGTAGCCGCTACCCTAGACAACGCCCTTCCTAAGTTAGCTACTCTTTGATTCTGGCGATGAGGGCGTCGGCTTTGGCAGCTATGACCTGGTTGATGTCGGCCTGCAGGGTTTCGTAGACTTCGATGGCTCGCTCGCCGGCCGGCGTGAGGGTGGATCCGCGGGCGCCGTCGCGCTCGATGAGTTTGCATCCCAGCTGCCCTTCGGCTTCGTTCACAATGCGCCAGGCCTTGGAATATGCCATGCCCATGCTCTTGGCGGCACGGTTGAGCGAGTGCTCGCGGGCGATACCTTGCAGCAGCAAGACGCAGCCGTGACTAAACACGCCCGGCAGATCTTTGTCGCACGCTTGAATGACCAACTTTGCCGTCGTCTTGTACTTCATACGCTCCACGTCTCCCCGCTAAAGTGTTTGCTGGGCAAACGCAAAGCCTGCGTCAAACCCTCGTGTGCTCTTCTTAAATCATGCATTGTAGCAGTCAAAGTGCGTTAACATACTTCCCCAGTATTGGGCGCCCAAGGTTGGGCTGGGTCCTACGAGGCCTGCAGCCGACCGGTCGCATGGAAAAAGGAGAAACATGGCTACGTTCTTTCCCGGTGAGTCCCACACGTTTTCGGAGTATCTGCTGGTCCCTGGTTACTCGTCCTCGCAGTGCATCCCCAACAACGTCTCTCTTAAGACGCCGCTGACCCGCTTTAAGCGCGGTGAGAAGCCGGCAATCACCCTGAACATCCCCATGGTTTCCGCCATCATGCAGTCCGTCTCGGGTGTCGACATGGGTGTCGCGCTCGCTACCGAGGGTGGCCTGTCCTTCATTTACGGTTCCCAGAGCGCCGAGTCCGAGGCCGCCATGGTCAAGGCCGTCAAGGATCACAAGGCCGGCTTCGTTCAGTCCGATTCCACGCTGACCCCCGACATGACCATGGAGCAGGTCATCGAGCTCAAGGAGAAGACCGGTCATTCCACCATGCCGGTCACCGACGACGGCACTCCCAAGGGTAAGCTCCTGGGCATCGTCACCAGCCGTGACTATCGCCCCAGTCGCGATGACCACCAGACGAAGGTCTCCGAGTTCATGACCCCGCGTGAGCAGCTCATCGTGGGCGACAAGAACATCAGCCTCAAGGTCGCCAACGACGTCATCTGGGACAACAAGCTCAACGCCCTGCCCATCGTCGACGACAACGATCACCTCATGGGCATCGTCTTCCGCAAGGACTACGACAGCCACAAGACCAACCCCAACGAGCTGCTCGACGGCGACAAGCGCTACATGGTCGGCGCCGGTATCAACACCCGCGACTATGCCGAGCGCGTGCCGCTGCTCATCGAGGCCGGTGCCGATGTCCTGTGCATCGACTCCTCCGAGGGCTTCAGCGAGTGGCAGAAGCGCACCATCGAGTGGATTCGCGCCAACTACGGCGAGGACGTTAAGGTCGGTGCCGGTAACGTCGTCGACGCCGAGGGCTTCCGCTTCCTGGCCGACTGCGGCGCCGACTTTATCAAGGTCGGTATCGGCGGCGGTTCCATCTGCATCACCCGTGAGACCAAGGGTATCGGCCGTGGCCAGGCCACCGCGCTGATCGACGTCTGCCGCGCTCGCGACGAGTACTACGAGGAGACCGGCGTCTACGTGCCCGTGTGCTCCGACGGCGGTATCGTCTACGACTACCACATGACGCTCGCCCTTGCCATGGGCGCCGACTTTATGATGCTGGGCCGTTACTTCGCCCGCTTCGACGAGAGCCCGACCGAGCGCGTCAATGTGAACGGTCAGTACATGAAGGAGTACTGGGGCGAGGGTTCTGCGCGTGCCCGCAACTGGCAGCGTTACGACCTGGGCGGTGCTGCGAAGCTCAGCTTCGTCGAGGGTGTCGACTCCTACGTCCCCTATGCCGGTTCCCTCAAGGACGGCGTGGGCGGCACGCTCTACAAGGTCAAGTCCACGATGTGCAACTGCGGCGCCCTCTCGATCCCCGAGCTCCAGGAAAAGGCGCGCCTGACGCTGGTCAGCTCCACCTCCATCGTCGAAGGCGGCGCCCATGACGTAGTCGTCAAGGACTCCCAGCAGAGCGTTTCCTATCGATAAGGTAAGAGCTGCATATAAAGGTTGAGTTCCAACCACGTTTTTTAGATAAAGCGAGATGCATGCAAGTCGCAGGCATCTCGCTTGTTGTATTTGCTAGAATCATCCAAGTTAACCCTAGGGTCGGGCGGCTAGGCTTTGCTCGCTGCAAGTTCCCCCCCAACCCCAACCCCCAAAAAAAGGCCCTCGGGCGAGCACGGCAGTGCGCACCACCGAGCCCAAACA
>CATYDM010000040.1 GCA_958405195.1 uncultured Collinsella sp. | reverse complement strand
TACCCTAAGAGCAAACCACCCTTTTTAAGGGTGGTTCTGATTTCACGTCACCTTGTCTCAAATGCGGCCCGCTCGCTGTCCGTCCTCTACCTGCGGCGCTGCCTTGCTCCGGATGCGGTATGCTCAACCTGCGGCGCCTTAGAGATAGTCATTGGGGACGTTCTTAAATGACTAGGTTGGGCACATTGCTTTGAGATGTTATTCAATCGGCTTTGATGGCCATGAAGCCGGCTACCTGCTCAAAGAAATTAGCGGCATTTATCTGCTATTGAAAATAATGCTCAAAAAATCGTTCAAGAAGTCGCAGTGCATTTTTTGATGCGTCGCACGTCAAGTGATTTGGCAAGTTCTTGGTTAGATATTGGTCAGTTTTGGGTCAACCTTGCCAAAAGCTTGACGAATGCAGATTTAGACGTCGACGAATGAACATTTCAGGCAGGTTCCAAGCAAAATTCTGGGCTGATTCTCGATAATCGCCTTCAATCGTCCCTTGCCAAGCGCTGGCCTCGCGTACAATCTGCTCCGACATTCGCGCGCCGTCCGGCGCTTAAGAGGGGAGGGCCCCATGGCAAACGAGATCTGGACCATCAAGCGTTGTCTCGAGTGGACCAAGGAGTACCTGGCCGAGCGCGGCGAGGAGCACCCCCGTCTTTCTGCCGAGTGGCTGCTGTGCGCCGCCACGGGCCTGGCGCGCATTGACCTATATATGCGTATGGACGAGACGCTTAACGCGGCCCAGCTCGAGACCATGCATGCGGCCGTTGTCCGCCGCGCTAAGGGCGAGCCGCTGCAATACATCACCGGCAGCACGCAGTTTCGCATGGTCGACGTCGCGTGCGCCCCCGGTGTGCTCATTCCGCGCCCCGAGACCGAGATGCTCGTCGAGGAAGTCCTCAATTATCTGGATGCCGAGGTGCTGAGCCCCGAGGCTGCTGCCCGTCAGCGTGTTGAGCTGCCTTGGAACGATGAGGTCGAAGAGGCCCGCAAAGCCGAGGCGGCGCTGGCCGACGAGCGCGCGACTGCCGAGCGCCGTGCCGCTAACCTGACGGCTGCCGATGAGGCGGCGTTAGGCGGCGACGTACTGGGCAGCCGTGCCTATGCCGAGGAACTGGCCGACCGCGAGGCCGAGGAAGCCGCCGCGCAGGCAGCAGAAGCCGAAGCCGCGGAAGCCGCCGAGTCCGAGCTCGACGAATACGGCATCGCCATCGAGGGTGCCGGCCAGGAGACGGCTTCAGCTCAGGATGCCGCTGCGCCTGCCCCAACCGAGCCCTGCACTGCCCGCGTTCTCGAGGTCGGCTGCGGCACGGGCTGCATTTCGCTCTCCCTTGCCTGGGAGCGCCGCGGCCACGTTACCTGCACCGCCACCGATATCGAGCCGCGCGCCATCGATCTGGCCACCAAAAACCGCGACGCCCTCGGCCTCACGGCAGATGAGGTTGCCTTTAGCCTCACCAACCTAGTGAGTTCCATTCCCCGCGAAGAGTGGGGCACCTTTGATGTGCTCGTCTCCAACCCGCCTTACATCCCGACCGACGTCATGCGCTCGCTGCCGCACGAGGTCAAGGACTTTGAGCCCGACCTGGCGCTCGAGGGCGGCGCCGACGGCCTCGATATTTTCCGCCGCCTGCTCAATGCGGCGCCTTACATGCTGCGCGCCGGCGGCCTGTTTGCCTGCGAGCTCTACGAGGGTGCCCTCGATGCCGCGGCCGAGCTCTGTCGCCAGGCAGGCCTTTCGGACGTGCGTATCGTCCATGACCTCACCGATCGCCCCCGCATCGTCCGAGCCATCGTCACCGAGCCCAAGCAGCGCCAGTAATATTTATTAACTGGTTAACAAAAATTATAAAGTAGTTTATAATTAGGACGGCTGAAAGAGGTCGGCCCATGCAACCTCCTACCTTTCGGGAAATCATTGCCCTACTCAAGCACGATGGATTCGTGAAGGTCGCGCAAGTCGGTGGTCATGCTAAGTATGTTTCTGGCGATCGTGTTGTCCCCGTGAACGGCTCTGGTGGTGATCGACCAAAGAAGGGCACGTGGGCAAGTATTCGTCGCCAAGCTGGATGGTAGTTGGAGGCAAAATGAGGCAGCGATTTACCTATGACTGCGTTCTCAAAAAAGAAGACGACGGTTACTGCGCCAGCTTCCCGCAGATTCCCGGCACCTTTGCCGATGGCGATACGCGCGAAGAAGCGATTGCCCATGCCACCGAGGCGCTGATGGCGTTTTTGGCCGACGACCTCAACAACGGTTTGACTCCGGCAGGGTACGAACGCTCGGCCGAGGTCGTGGCCCTTTCAGTCGAAATCGACCACGAGGACGCTCGGGAAGCGGCGTGCCGAACATTTAAAGATGCAGCGCTGGACCTCAAAGTCTCCGCTCCGCGGATTACCGCGCTGGTCAAAGCCGGAAAACTCGATGTTGAACTCGTCGACGGCCGTCGGATGATAACGATAGACAGCATCGAGCGCTACGCCGCCCAAAGACGCCATGCCGGCAGGCCAAAGAAGTTCGTCGCAGTCCAATAACCCCCTCACTTTCACCGACTACTAGAGCCGCTCACCAAACCAACATGCGCTCTGGGCAAATAGGCTGAATGTTTCGTGCGAGAATGCCCCTCAGTAAACAAACTTTCACCAGAGCGTAAGGGGCTGGCATACACATGCAGACGGTCTATCGGGTATACGAGGGAACGCGCGAGCCGCATCGGCTCGCCGTCGAGCGCACGGCCGAGGTGCTCGGCCGCGGCGGCCTGGCCTTGATCCCGACCGAGACCGTCTACGGTGTCGCCGTGGCAGTCAACGCCTTCTCGGACGCCGTACCCCAAGATACAAGCGAATTCCCATCGTGGCCGCGCGATCCGCAGGCTGTCGTCAATGGCGCCGCGGTCCCTGCGCTCGGTACCGGCTACCGCCGCATCTTTACCCTCAAGCAGCGCAAGCTCACCCAAACGGTCGCCTGGCTGGTTGATAATGCCGAAGCACTCGACCGCTATGGCGTGGATATCCCCGAAGAGGCTCGCGTACTCGCGCGACGATGCTGGCCGGGAGCCCTGACTATCGTGGTCAAGGCGGCCCCCTGCGTGCCGACCTTTATGCGCGCCGCCGACGACACGGTGGCACTTCGCGCTTCGGCCTCGCCCGTGGTGCAAGCGCTCATCCGCGCCTGCGGCAGCCCTCTTGCCTGCACCAGCGCCAACACGCATGGCGCGCCCGCGCCGGCAAGTTTTGTCACGGTGGAGGAGCGCATCCTGGAGGGGGTCGATGTTGCCGTCGACGCCGGCGAGACCCCGTGTCGCGACGCCTCGACCATCGTGTCGTTCCAGCACGGCGGGCTCCAGATCCTGCGCCAAGGCGCACTTCCCGCATCAGAGATCGAACGGGTCCTGTCCGACCCGATGCAATAGAAAGGTGTAAGCGATGTCGTTGAATCTGGGCAGCCTGGGCATGGAAGATGCCTCGTTTAACTTTGGCGGTTCCTACATCATGGCGCTCGACTGCGGCACCACCTCGGTACTTGCGACCATCGTCGACGAGTACGGCTGCATCGTCGCGCAGGCACGTCGTAGCGTCAAAACCAGCTTCCCGCGTCCCGGTTGGATAGAGCAAGACCCTATGGAGGTGCTTGCCAGCCAGATCGGCGTGATGATGGAGGTCCAGTTTAAGAGCGGCATCCATTCTGACCGCATCGCCGCCATCGGTATCTCCAACCAGCGCGAGACCACGGTGGTGTGGGACCGCATAAGCGGCCAACCCATCTATAACGCCATCGTGTGGCAATGCCGTCGCACCGCACCTCTGATCGACGAGCTGGTCGAGCGGGGCGCAGAAGAGCTGGTGCGCTCCCGCACGGGACTCACGCTCGATCCGTATTTCTCGGCTTCCAAGGTGCAGTGGATCCTCGACAACGTCGACGGTGCGCGTGAGAGCGCGGCGGCGGGCGACCTCATGTTCGGCACCATCGATACCTGGCTCATCTACAACCTCACCGGCAGTCAGGTCTTTGCCACCGACTACACCAATGCCAGCCGCACGGCGCTCTTTAATATCCATACGCTCGATTGGGACGACGACCTGCTGGCGCTCTTTGACGTTCCACGTTCCATGATGCCCGAGGTTCGTTGGAGCTCGGGCGACTACGGCCGCGTCGCGAGCGACATCATGACCAACATGCCGCCCATCATGGGCGTGGCGGGCGATCAGCAGGCGTCGCTGTTCGGCCACTGCTGCTTCCATCCCGGCCAGACCAAAAACACCTATGGCACGGGTTGCTTTATGCTCATGAACACCGGCGACGAGGTCGTCGAATCCAAGAACGGTCTGGTCTCCACGATCGGTATCGCCGCGGACGGCAAGATCAGCTATGCGCTCGAGGGTTCTATCTTTGCCGCCGGCTCAACCATGAACTGGCTGCGCAACAACATGGGCATCATCTCGAGTGTGAGCGAGTCCGCGCAACTCGCCGCTTCGATCAGCGACAACGAGGGCTGCTACTTCGTCCCCGCCTTCGCTGGCCTGGGCGCTCCCTGGTGGGACCCGCGTGCCCGCGGTATCGTGTGCGGCCTGACCGGTGCCTCGAGTCGCGCGACCATTGTGCGTGCGGCCTGCGAGTCCATGGCCTACCAGAGTTATGACGTGCTGCGCGCCATGGAGCAGGACGTGGGACTTTCGATTGAGCGCCTGTCCGTCGATGGCGGCGCCTCACGCAACGAGTTCATCATGCAATTCCAGGCCGACCTGCTGGATATCCCCGTGCTGCAATGCGAGACGGTGGAGACCACGGCAATCGGTGCCGCGTACTTGGCGGGTCTTGCCGTCGGCTATTGGGAAGACCTTGAAGAGCTGGAGCAAAATGCCCAGATCGTTAGGACCTTCCTTCCCCATATGTCCGCCGAGCGTCGCGAGCAAAACCTTGCGGGCTGGCGTGATGCAGTCAAGCGCTCGCTCAGTACCGCACAGTAGGGCTGCGATGGGCTGCTCGATACAACAAACCGCTAAACTTATGCACGGCGCGCGGCAACAACATCGCCATGCGCCTTGTCAGCAAGGTCGTTTTGCGGCCGCAACGAAAGGGGCAATCAACCCATGACCGTCACCTACGACGCGTCCCGTGTGACGCTTGTCGACCACCCGCTCGTCCAGCACAAGCTGTCGATCCTGCGCGACAAAAACACCGGCACCAACCAGTTCCGCCAGCTTGTGCGCGAGCTCGCACTTTTTGACGGCTACGAGGCCATGCGCGACCTGCCCATGGAAGACGTCGAGGTCGAGACCCCCATCACTACCGCCACGTTCAAACAGCTTGCCGGCAAGAAACTCGCCATCGTGCCCATCCTGCGTGCGGGCCTTGGCATGGTCGACGGCATCCTCGACCTGGTGCCCTCCGCTCGCGTGGGCCACATCGGCATGGAGCGCGACGAGGTCACCCACGAGCCGCACGAGTATTACTGCAAGATGCCCAAGGATATCGACCAGCGCATCTGCCTGGTCGTCGACCCCATGCTTGCCACGGGCGGTTCGGCCGAGATGGCCATCAGCTACCTGCGCGAGCGCGGTGTCAAGGACATCCGCATGCTGTGCATCGTCGCGGCCCCCGAGGGCCTCAAGTCGCTGACTGAGAAGGATCCTGATGTGCATATCTATACCTGCGCCATCGACGACCATCTCAACGAGGCTGCCTACATCGTTCCCGGCCTCGGCGACGCCGGCGACCGCATCTACGGCACGCTGTAATCTCTGAGCCATACCGGCTAACGTCGAAAATACGAAGAAATGGTGCGCGCGGGCGAGCAAAAGACGTCCACGCGCACTCCTGTTAACGGACGTTTTGCGCTGAGGGGTTCGAGAAAAACGTATTACCGTACCTGCGGCATAAAGAAGGTCTTAAGAAAACGAACAGGTGCGTATTAACCGATGCTTTTTCGGTTGTACTTTAGCGATTGGCTCGTACAATAGTCACCAATGTTTGGCGGGAACTGTCCTGTGAGGCGATAAAAAAGGAAAGTGAGGACGCCAGTGTTTCAGATAGCCGATCTGCTCGCTATCGTTGCAGGTGCCATCGCGGGCGCGATTGCCTTCCTTCCCTTTGTCTTTACGCTCAAGCCGGTTCTTGACGATAAGCAGAATGCGGACATGCTCAAGGGTATGGTGAGTCTCGCGGTCTCGGCAATCGCGTTGCTTGTCTTTACCTTGGTTGTGTTTGTGTTGTTCGGAGAGGCATTTCGCATGTTCCTCCTGGGCGAGGCGATCGGCTTCGTGGCCTTTATGGCCGCCTGCGCGGTTCGCGTCGCCAAGGCGCTGCGAGATCCTCATGAGGTCGAAAGGTAAGTCGTGGACATTTTTGAAAAGCTGCCTGATGAGATTAATCATCTGGTCAGCGAGTTCAGCTCCACCCCTGTCGTGGGCGATCTGAGCTGCGGCATCACGCAGTACTCGTTTTGGCTGATCGTCTCCACGATCGTGCTCCTGATCGTCCTGGCCGTGTTCAAGAAGAAGCAGACCCTGGTTCCCAAGGGCTTCTTCGTCAACGGTTTCGAGTACATCATCGAGTACGTCGAGAACGATATCGGCAAGGGCGTTGTGGGTGAGAACTGGAAGAAGCACTTCCCGTTCCTGTGCTCGCTTTTCCTGTTCATCCTGATCAACAACATGATCGGCCTGATTCCGGGAATGAAGCCCGGCACCGGCGCAATCGGCTCCACCGCCGCGCTCGCCATCTTCGCCTTCGTGTACTTCATCTACTACGGATGCAAGGCTCACGGCGTGATCGGCTACATCAAGAGCCTCGCTCCGCAGGGCGTGAGCTTCCCGATGAACGTGCTCGTGTGGGTCGTCGAGCTTTTCTCGACCTTCCTGCGCCTCATCACGCTCGCCGTCCGTCTGTTCTGCAATATGTTCGCAGGACACGTGGTCATGGGCTCGTTCGCCATCATGGCGAGCATGTTCATGCAGCCGCTGCTTCAGCAGGTTTCCGCGGCCCACGCCGTCGGCGCCCTGCCTTCGCTGGCCTGGCTTGCCATCCTCATCCTGATCTATGCGATCGAGCTTGTGGTCGGTGCCATCCAGGCTTACGTCTTCACGGTCCTTACCGCCGTGTATGTCTCCGAGGCAGAGGAGGTCGCGGAGGAGGAGTAGTCTTCCGTTCGCGCCTTAAAGGTAAGGCAATTCGTTAAATCGCCGGTGCCCGTACCCATGGAGCCCGGCAGTTATAAAAAGGTTATCCTGCGTGAAATAAGACACGCACGACAAAGGAGGAATCGTGGGAGTTATCGGTTACGGTCTCGGTGTTATCGGCGCTGGTCTTGCTATCGGCCTGTCTGCTCTGGGTGCTACGGGTGCTATGGCCCGTCAGCCTGAGGTCCAGGGCCGCGTGTTCACCGTCTTCATCATGGGCTCCGCTTTCGGCGAGGCTCTGGCTCTGATCGGCTTCGTTGTCGCGCTGATCGTTAAATAGCACGGAGCGTCAAGTATGAATCTTTCATCCCAGAAGAGCGCGATCGCACTCTCCGCGTCCGCGGCCGCGCTGCTCATGCCGGTTTCCGCGTTCGCCGAGGACGGCGCCGCCGGTGCGGACATCCTCATCCCTAAGATGGCGGAGTTCATCCCGGCGCTTATCGCCTTCCTGATTATCTGGATCGTGCTGGCCAAGGTCGCCCTGCCGGGCATCATGAAAACCATGGAGGAGCGCGGCAAGAAGATCGAGGAGAGCCTCGACGAGGCCGAGAAGACCAAGCAGGAGGCTATCGCCAAGCGCGCTGAGTCCGACTCGATCGTCACCGACGCCCGTCGTCAGGCTGCCGACATCGTTCTCGAGGCCCGTAAGGACGCCGAGTCCGAGCGTGCCCGTATCATCGAGGCTGCTCACAAGGAGGCCGAGGAGATCATCGCCAAGGCCCATACGACCGTCGAGGACGAGCGCAAGTCCATCTACGCCGGTGCCGCGAGCTCCATCGCCGACCTGTCCGTTGCCGTCGCCACCAAGATCGTGGGCGAGGCACTCGAGGACGATGCCGAGCAGAAGAAGCTCATCGAGCGCTACATCCAGGAAGCAGGTAGCCTGAATGCCGACTAGCCGCTATCAGGACAAGGTGCTCGAGACCTACGCGCGTTCCCTTTTGGAAGCCGCCAAGGCCGAGAACCATGTGTTCGAGGACCTCGAGATGATCGAGCGCTTGGCTTCTGCCAGCCCCGAGATCATCGCCGTGCTCGACACCATGTCCAAGCGCGACCAGCTCGACCTTCTTCCCAAGGTGGCAGCTGCCTTTAAGTATGTTGCCGAGGAAGACGAGGATGTAGTGGGCGTGACCGTCACCACGGCGATCCCGCTCGACGACGAGCTGCGTCAAACCATCACTAAGAAATGCGAGCAGGACTTCGGCCGCAAGGTATTCCTTATCGAGCAGGTCGACCCGTCTATCGTGGGCGGCCTGGTGCTCGAGGCCCGCGGCGAGCGTCGTGACATTTCCGTCAAGACGCAGCTGCGCATCGCGCAGGAGACCCTCGCAAACTCTGCTAATTCGTACGGAGGTGAAGCCTAATGTCCGAAACCCTCAATGCCCAGGATATCGCCAAGAAACTGCAGGAGCAGCTCACGAGCCTCTCCGCGACGGTCGATACGCATGAGGTTTCAACGGTCGACGAGGTAGGCGACGGCATCGCGCGCGTCTCTGGCCTCAAGAGCGCCATGGCAGGCGAGCTTCTGGAGTTCAAGAGCTCCGATACCGGTGAGACCGTCTTCGGCCTTGCCCAGAACCTTGACCGTGACGAGGTCGGCGCCGTTCTGTTCGGTGCCGTCGACTCCATCAAGGAAGGCGACGAGTGCCGCACCACTGGCCGCGTTATGGATATCCCCGTGAGCCGTGCCATGCTCGGCCGCGTCGTCAATCCGCTCGGCCAGCCCATCGACGGCCTGGGCGACATCGTCGCTACGCACCGTCGCCCCATCGAGTTCAAGGCTCCCGGCGTCATCGATCGTACCCCGGTGTGCGAGCCGGTTCAGACCGGTCTGCTCGCTATCGACTCCATGGTGCCTATTGGCCGCGGTCAGCGTGAGCTCATCATCGGTGACCGTAAGACCGGTAAGACCGCCATCGCCATCGACGCTATCCTCAACCAGCGCGGCAAGGGCATGGTCTGCATCTATGTCGCCATCGGCCAGAAGGCCTCCACGGTTGCCAACATCCGCGAGACCCTCGCTCAGCACGGTGCGCTCGACTACACCATCATCGTTTCGGCAACCGCTGCCGATTCCGCCCCTATGCAGTACATCGCGCCTATGGCCGGTGCCGCTATCGGCGAGTTCTTCATGTACAACGGCGAGGACGGCAAGCCCGCCAGCGAGACCAACCCCGGCGGCCACGTGCTCGTCATCTACGACGACCTGTCCAAGCAGGCTGTGGCCTACCGTCAGATGTCGCTGACGCTGCATCGTCCGCCCGGACGCGAGGCCTATCCTGGCGACATCTTCTACCTGCACTCTCGTCTGCTCGAGCGTGCCGTCAAGATGTCCAAGAAGAACGGTTATGGCTCCATGACGGCTCTGCCGATCATCGAGACCCAGGACGGCGACGTCTCGGCCTACATTCCGACCAACGTCATTTCCATTACCGATGGTCAGATCTACCTGCAGTCCGAGCTCTTCTTCCAGGGCCAGCGCCCGGCAGTTGACGTGGGCATTTCCGTGTCCCGCGTCGGTGGCGACGCGCAGACCAAGGCTATGAAGCAGGTCGCCGGCAACCTCCGTCTGGACCTCGCTTCGTACCAGGAGCTCGCCGGCTTTACGCAGTTCGGCTCCGACCTCGACGAGGCTACTCAGAAGCAGCTGACCCATGGTGCCCGCATGACCGAGCTCCTGAAGCAGCCGCGCTACAAGCCGTTTGAGGTTGGCGAGCAGATCGTTACGCTGTTCGCTGGCAACGAGGGCTTCCTGGATGACCTGGAGATCGCCGACGTGCTGCCTTTCCGTGCCGAGCTCATCGAGTACATGGACAATGGCTTTGGCTCGCTGCTCGACAAGGTTCGCGCCAAGAAGATCGATGATGACACCAAGGCTGAGCTCTTGCGCGTCATCGGCGACTTCAAGCAGCAGTTCATGGCCAAGCACCATTCGGATGTTTCTGGATCAGAGGAGAACTAAGCCCCATGGCCAACCTTCGCGACATTAAGAAGCGAATCTCCTCGGTTACCACGACCAAGCAGATCACGCGCACGATGGAGATGGTCTCTACGGCCAAGATTCGTCGTGCCCTCGATCGCTCCAAGCAGGCCGAGCCCTATAAGGAGGCGCTGACCGACGTCATGTTGACGGTCGCCGGCGACGCCTCCTGTTCGGGCACCGATCCCATGCTGCAGAAGCATGAGAGCGTCAAGCATGGCCTGATTGTCGTTATTGCCTCGGACCGCGGCCTTGCCGGCGGTTTCAATACGACGGTGGAGCGCACGGCCGAAAAGCTCGCCGCTTCTTGGGCGAACGACGGCATCGAATGCGAGATCATCGCGTGCGGGCGTAAGCCGGCCACGTATTTCCGTGACCGCGCAAACGTTGTCATGCACTTTGAGGGCAACTCCTCTGAGCCCGATTTCAATCAGGCCCGCATGATCTCCTCTCATATCTGCGATGCGTATCGTGCCGGTGAGCTTGACCGTGTCGAGCTTGTCTACCACCACGCCAAGAACCGCGTGGATCAGGAGCTTCGCGTCGAGCATCTGTTGCCGCTCGACCCCGAGATGATCGCTATGGCCCACGGTCCGCGTAAGAACGAGACCGACGCCCCTAAGCGCATCTCGTCCACGTTCGAGTTCGTGCCCTCTCCCGAGCATGTTCTCGGCAAGCTTGTGCCGTCTTATATCCTGACGGTCATCTACCAGGCCCTGATCGATTCGGCGGCTGCCGAGCAGGGTGCACGCCGCAAGGCCATGCACTCCGCGACGGAAAACGCCACCGCGATCATCTCGACCCTTACCCGCACGTATAGTCGCGTGCGCCAGGCTTCGATCACGACCGAGATTAACGAGATCGTCGGCGGAGCCTCAGCATTGGAGGAACAGTAATGGCTAATAACACCGTAAAGCTTGCGGTCGAGGAAGCCACCAAGAAGACGACTGCCGGTGATGGTCGCATCGTGCGAATCATCGGCCCTGTCGTCGACGTCAAGTTTGACGGCGCGGTGCCCCCGATCTACAACGCGCTCACGGTCGAGGCCGAGACCCCGATCGGTCATCTGAGCACGATCCTCGAGGTCGAGAGCCAGCTTCCGGGCGGCGTCGTCCGCACGGTCGCTATGTCCTCGACCGACGGCCTGCAGCGCGGCCTCATCGCCACCGATACCGGTGAGCCCATGAAGATGCCCGTTGGTCCCAAGACGCTCGGCCGCATTTGGAACGTCATGGGCAAGCCCGTCGACGGCAAGCCCATGCCCGAGGTGGAGGAGTTCTACCCCATCCACCATGCAGCGCCCCGTTTCGACGAGCTCACCACCAAGACCGAGATCTTCGAGACCGGCATCAAGGCCGTCGACCTGCTCGAGCCCTACATCCGTGGCGGCAAGACAGGTCTGTTCGGCGGCGCCGGCGTCGGCAAGACCGTTCTGATCCAGGAGCTCATCAACAACCTCGCCCAGGAGCACGGCGGCACCTCGGTGTTCACCGGCGTCGGCGAGCGTACCCGTGAGGGCACCGACCTGTTCCTCGAGATGAGCGAGTCTGGCGTTATCGACAAGACCTGCTTGGTCTATGGTCAGATGAACGAGCCGCCCGGAGCGCGTCTGCGCATCGGTCTGGCCGGCCTTACCACCGCTGAGTACTTCCGCGATCGCGGCCAGGACGTTCTGCTGTTCATCGACAACATCTTCCGCTTCTCCCAGGCAGGTTCCGAGGTTTCCGCACTGCTGGGCCGTATGCCGTCCGCCGTTGGTTACCAGCCCACGCTGGCAACCGAGATGGGCGACCTCCAGGAGCGCATTACCTCGACCAAGACGGGCTCCATTACCTCCGTCCAGGCTGTCTACGTCCCCGCAGACGACCTGACCGACCCGGCGCCTGCCACGACGTTTACGCACCTCGATGCCACCACGGTTCTTTCGCGTAGCATTTCGTCGCTCGGCCTGTTCCCGGCTATCGACCCGCTCGCATCTTCCTCCGACGCTCTCGATCCCTCGATTGTCGGCGAGGAGCACTACCGTGTCGCCGTCAAGGTCCAGGAGCTCCTGCAGGAGTACTCCGACCTTCAGGACATCATCGCCATTCTGGGTATGGACGAGCTGTCCGAGGAGCAGCGCCTTACGGTCAACCGTGCCCGTAAGATTCAGCAGTTCCTCTCGCAGTCCTTCCACGTCGCCGAGAAGTTCACCGGCAACCCCGGTGTCTACGTCCGCGTCGAGGATACCGTCCGCTCTTTCGCCGAGATTGTCGACGGCAAGGCCGATGACCTGCCCGAGCAGGCTTTCCGCTATGCTTCCACGATTGAGGACGTGCGCGAGCGCGCCCGCAAGATGGGGGAGAAGTAGGTTATGCGTATCCGCATCGTGTGCCCCGTGAGCTGCGCCTATGAGGGCGACGCTGCGTTTGTGTCGATTCCGTCCACGGATGGCGAGTTTGGCGTTCTGCCTGCTCACTCCAGCGAGATCTGCACGATCGACCGCGGTTACGTTCGCGTTTCCGATAAGGCCATGGGCACTGTCGACCACACGTTTGCCGTGGCCGGCGGCTATGCCCAGGTTGCGGACGATGTCGTGACCGTTCTCGCCGAGCGCGCTTGCGATTTGGCGACCGTCGATGCCGACAAGCTTAAAGCTGATATTCAAGGTTTTGAAGAGAAGCTGGGTAATTTGTCGGAGGATGATGCACGCCGCGCCTACCTCTATAATGAAATCGCATGGTGTAAGCTCAAGCTTGCCCAATAGTCAAACGATTTAGCGTTCGACCATTTGCGAACACATCATGCCCGGGATGGCCCAGCCACCCCGGGCATGCTTTTTGAAAGGGTAGACCTTGGATATTATCCGCGTTGAGGGTGGCCACGCCATCGGAGGCTCCGTGCCCGTTTCGGGCGCCAAGAACTCCGCGCTCAAACTCATGGCGGCAACGCTTCTGGCGCCGGGCAAGACGACGCTGCAGAACGTGCCCGATATTTCCGATGTCCACGTGATGGGCAAGGTGCTCAAAGGCATGGGCGCTACGATCGATGTTCTCGACGAACACACGCTCGAGATTGATACCTCTCAGGTCGATTCATGGGAGGCCCCCTACGAGCTCGTTGCCAAGATGCGCGCTTCCACCGCCGTCATGGGACCCCTGCTGGGCCGCTTCCATCGCGCCATAATTGCCATGCCGGGCGGCTGCAACCTGGGTGCTCGCAAGATCGATATGCACATTCTTGGTCTTGAGGCCCTGGGCGTTGAGTTCGATACCGCCCACGGTTACATCAACGCTAATGCGCCCCAAGGTCTGCGCGGTACCACCGTCACGCTCGAGTTCGCCAGCGTCGGTGCGACCGAGAACCTCATCATGGCCTCTGTGCGCGCACAGGGCACCACGGTTATCGATAATGCCGCCCGCGAGCCCGAGATCGTCGATCTCGCTAACATGCTCAACGAGATGGGCGCCAAGATTGTTGGCGCCGGTACGCCCGTCGTGACTATCGAAGGCGTGGAAGAGCTCCATCCCGTTACCCATCGCGTGGTGGGCGACCGCATCGAGGCCGGTACCTTTATCGTTGCCGGTGCGTTGATGGCCGACGATCGCGGTGTCGACGTCACGGGTTTTTGCCCCATTCACTTGGGCATGGTGCTCAAGAAGATGGAGCTCATGGGTATCGACTGCGAGCGCGTCGAAGATGGCGTCCATGTGAACCGTGCCGAGCGTATCAAGCCGGTCGACATCCAGACGCTTCCGTTCCCCGGTTTCCCGACCGACATGCAGGCGCAGATTATGGTGCTCTCCGCCCTTGCCGACGGCAGTTCCGTTATTACCGAAAATATCTTCGAGAATCGCTTTATGTTTGCCTCTGAGCTGGTGCGCATGGGTGCCGACATTCGTATCGAGAGCCATCATGCCATGATTCATGGCGTTAGGGGCTTCTCGGGTGCACAGGTTACCTCGCCCGATTTGCGTGGCGGAGCGGCCCTCGTCGTAGCGGGCTTGATCGCCGACGGGACGACCGAGGTTTCGGCCATCCATCACATCAAGCGCGGCTACGAGCAGTTTGTCGAAAAGCTGCAGGCGCTCGGCGCGCATGTCGAGCATGCTACCGTCCCCGATCCCGTCATCTACTAATACAGGTTGCCTATGTTTAATAAAAAGCCCCTCGCGGATACCACCGCCCGAAGACCCTCAACTGGTGCGCAGGCCAAGATCTACAGTCGCGATAACGTGGCTCGCTATTCCGAGCGCGCTCGTCAACGTCGTCGTAGCCACACGATTCGTCACGTCGCGCTCATTGTCGTGCTTGGCGTGCTGCTGAGTGCCACTACCGCTGCCGGCCTGTGGTTTGCCACCATTATGGGCAAGCTCGGCGATTCCAATGTCATTACCGACAATCTGCGTCGGGTTCTGGTTGACACCGATGAGGCAAAGGATCCGTTCTACGTGCTGCTTCTTGGCACCGACGGCCGTCCGGGCGAGGATACGTATCGTGCCGACTCGATTATCCTGGCACGCATCGACCCCACGCAAAAGCAGGCGACGCTCATTTCCGTTCCGCGCGACACCAAGGTCGAGTACAAGGGCGAGACCATGAAGATCAACGCCTGCCATACCGTTGGCGGCGCCGAGGCCATGGTCGAGGCGGTCAACGAGCTGTGCGGTGTTCAGATTTCCCACTATGCCGAGGTCAGCTTCGACGGTATGCAGGCGCTGATTGATTCGGTTGGCGGTATCGACATTAACGCAACCGATGATGTTGACGACCCCGAGCACCTGGATATTAAGATTACCGCTGGCCAGCAGCATATGGACGGTGCCACCGCCCTTACCTATGCCCGCTGCCGCTACACCTATGCCGACGGCGATTACACGCGCATGCGCCACCAGCGTCAGGTGCTTGGCGCCCTTGCCAACCAGATTCTCAATAACTTCGATGCCACGAAGATCTTTGGCCTGGTTAATTCGCTGTCCGATATGCTCGTAACCGATATGAGCGTTCAGGATATCGTGGCTACGGTCAACGCCATGCGCGGTATGGATGTCGACGGTATCTACTCGGCCAACCTGCCCTCGTACGCCGACGACAGCACCATGATCGACGGTGTGAGCTACGTCTTTGTCTACGAGGACGAGCTCAAGGAAATGATGGAGCGCGTCGATGCCGGCAAGGACCCCAAGGGTCCCAACACCATGGGCCTTTCCGACGGTTCCAGCTCTACGATCGGCGACCTGAACAACAACACGTCTGACGACTACGCAAATGGTACCGCAACCTCATCGGTCAGCTCTGACGATTCCGATGACTCAGGCGATTCGAGCGATTCGGACTACTACGAAGAGCCCACCGGCGACGGCAACGGCTACGAGGCCAACTACTAAGTTACGCGGTTTTACCAAACCGCGTAACTGCTCGACGCTGCAAACCCGCCAGAGCGGCAATCTGCCTTTCAACTTCGGCGGCATGACCAGAAGGTCAATGCCGCCTTGTTTCAAGGCACCTTGCTCGCTCTGGCGGGTTTTCGCTGTCCGCGCCAAAACATCGGCGTTGCCGGAACACTTGGCACTTGGGGACGTTCCTTTTGTGCCGGCAGTTTGGGACACTCCTTGCGTTAAGAGGCTGGCGTGCGTCAACCTGTTCTCATTGCAGCAAAAAAATCGCCCCGTTCTTGCTTGAGGACGGGGCGATTCGTCTTTTGGACTTATGCAGCCAGGCTTATGCAAAGCGGGCGACGAGCTCCTGGAGCACGTCGGTCATCTTGACGAGCGAACTGACCGGGACGAACTCGTTGACGCCGTGGTAGCAATAGCCGCCGGTGGAAAGGTTGGGGCAGGGCAGACCGCGGAACGACAGCTGCGCGCCGTCGGTGCCGCCGCGAATCGGCAGCACTTGGGGCTCAACGCCGCAGGCAAGGTAGGCTTCCTTGGCAACATCAATAAGCTCGGGATAGTCACGAACGATCTCGGCCATATTTCGATACTGCTGCTTAATCTCGACTGTCACGCGCTCCTCACCCAGACGCTGGTTGAGCATCGAGGCGGCGGCATCAATAAGGTCGAGTTTCTGCTGGAACTTGGCGGCGTCATGGTCGCGGACGATATAGCGCGCTGTGGCGTGATCGACGGTCGCAGATACACCCTCAAGGTGATAAAAGCCCTCGTAGCCTTCCGTATACTCCGGGCGCTGCACGTAGGGGAGCAACGCGTTGAAGTCGCAGAACAGATTGCCTGCGTTGACCATACGGCCCTTAGCGTCGCCCGGGTGGATGGACTGGCCCTCAAAGCGGACGGTCGCCTCGGCGGCGTTAAAGCACTCCCACTCCAGTTCGCCGATGGGGCCGCCGTCGACCGTGTAGGCGTACTTGCAGCCAAAGGTATCGATATCCAACAGCTCGGCTCCGTGGCCGATCTCCTCGTCAGGGCAGAAGCAAATGCCGAGTGCGGGATGGGGCAGAGAAGGGTCCTGAGCGATACGCGCGACAAGCGACATGATCTCGGCGACGCCTGCCTTGTCATCCGCGCCCAGCAGCGTGGTGCCATCGCTGCAGACCAGGTCCTCACCCGCGAGGTCATTCAGGGCGGGAAGCTTGGCGGTACTCATGGCAACGGGCTTACCGTCAACCGTGCCGCAGACCAGGTCGCCACCTTCGTAGTGTACGATGTGCGGCTTCACGCCGGCGCCCGGTGCAACTTCGGTGGTGTCGAGATGGGCGATCAGGCCCAGGGCGGGCTTGTCCTCAGCGCCCGCACTTGCGGGGATATGCGCGCAGACATAGGCGTGCTCGGTCACGTGGGCATCTTCCGCACCAAGCTCGCGCAGCTCTTCAGCCAGCACGTTGGCAAGGTCAAACTGAACGGCGCTCGAGGGTACCTGGTCGCAGTTTGCATCCTCGGACTGCGTGTTGATCTGGACGTAGCGCAAAAAGCGTTCGAGGACATCGGGGCTCGTGGTGGTGTTTTCCATAAAGACCGCTCCAATCTTGGTCGTCGTGTGCAACAAGAACTCTAGCACGGTATGCCACGGCATACCACGACGCTTGGATGGGGTAGAATCAGCCATTGAATGCAGAAGGGACGGAAGATCATGGATACGACAAATAGCTCGCGCGAACTACATCTGACGGTGGCGAACGAAGACTACTTGGAGTGCATGGTTCGCATTGAAAGCGAAGAGGGGGAAACCAACGGCGTGCGATCGGTCGACATCGCGCAGCGCCTTGGCGTCTCCAAGGCATCGGTCAATAAAGCGGTTTCGGCGCTCAAGGCATCCGAACTTGTCGAGCAATCGCACTACGGCAAGGTAGTCCTGACCGATCGCGGCCGCGAGGTTGGTACGGCTATCTGGTACCGTCATCGCCTCATCCGCACGTTTTTGGTTCAGGAGCTCGGTGTCGAATTTGAGCGAGCCGATTCCGAGGCCTGCATGATGGAGCATGCGCTTTCCGAGGACACGATGAACCGCTGGCTCGCCTATTTCGAAAAGCAGGGAATCAGCGTCGAGGAATAGCGGGATATATATGGATACGAGTTATTACAACCGCTTTGGTGCCGAGGAACTTACGCGCCGCTTGTCGAGCGAGACCTTGTTGGCGCAGGGTCCCATGGGCAGTGTTCTGTTGAGTGAGTACGATGCCGCCGACATTCCACCGGCGTTTTGGAATCTGGCAGAGCCGCAGACCGTTTCTCGTATCCATCGCTTGTATGTCGCCGCCGGCGCGCAGGTGCTCATTACCAACACCTTTCAGGCATCGAGCTATGCCCTCAAGCACGACCAGATTGCGCCGTCCGTGGCGGAGGTCAATCGCGGGGCTGTCGACGATGCCCGCCAGGCGCACCCTCAGCTGCTGCTGGGCTCGATGGGCCCGATCGGTATTGAGTGGTTTGCCGAGGACTCTGCCGAGTATCGTGAAATCCGAGGCATTGCGCGCGAACAGGCGCACGCCTTGCTCAATGCTGGTGTTGACGGTCTGCTGATCGAGACGGTGACGTCTATCCGTAATTTGCAGCCCATGCTTGCCGGCGCCCGAGACGCCGCCGACGGCATGCCTGTTCTGGTGAGTTTTGTCGTTGACGATAAAGGCGACCTGTTGGGCGATGGCCTCAACATCGAGGCAGCCGTTTTGTACGCCGAAAAACACGGCGCAAACTCGGTTGGTGTTAATTGCTGTTCGCTTGCGGCCGCGAACGCGGCGGTGCCCAGGATGGTTGCATCGGCGACTACTCCCGTCACGGTGCGTCCCAACGTGGGCGATCCGGTCCAGACTCAGGATGGCCCCGTATGGCACGAGAACCCCGAAGCTTTCGCGCGCGCATGCATCGAATGGAGGCATGCCGGTGCCGCAATGGTGGGCAGTTGCTGTGGAACCACGGCAATCACTACGGCAGCGATGGCCGAGGCGCTCGATATATAAAGGGCAAAACCGCTCCATACGGGGCGGTTTTTTTAT
>CATYDM010000039.1 GCA_958405195.1 uncultured Collinsella sp. | reverse complement strand
GGTGGTTGCCCTCATCTACGGTTCCAGCTTCCTTAACAACGAAGGATACCTGTACTAGGTACGACTGTGTGGGCTCCCTAAATAAACGCGACGGTTCACCCAGTTGCTCCGCGGGGGGCGGAATACCTACATCATAAAGCGGCACTTTGTCGATTCCAGTCTTGACATTACAAAAATCGTGTCGGACGATTACGGCGCCTTGGGGCTCGAGCCGTCTGTGCGGTTGGTCCCTTTACGTTTGAGCTGCTGAATCGTTGTTTTGGAGCATGTTTTTATGCCGACGTCGTTGACCGAACTTTTTTCGCCCGCCTGCCATTTGTGTCCGCGCCGTTGCGGTGCGGCGCGCGATGAGGGCGCGCGCGGCGTATGCGGTGCTAACGACACGCTCAAGGTGGCCCGCGCGGCGCTCCATATGTGGGAGGAGCCGCCTATCTCGGGCGAGGCCGGTTCGGGCACGATCTTCTTTAGCGGCTGCTCGCTCAAATGCGTCTATTGCCAGAACCACGAGATCTCGACGGGCAATTTTGGGCTTGAGATTTCGCCCGGGCGCCTGGTCGAGATTATGCTGGAATTGCAGGACCAGGGTGCTAACAACATCAATTTGGTGACGGCGACGCACTATGCACACCTGTTGCCTGCCGCGATTGCCGCGGCACGGACGCGCGGGCTGGTCATCCCAATCGTCTACAACACGAGCGGTTACGAGCGCGCGAGTGCCGTGGCGGCGCTGGGCGACCTGGTCGATGTGTGGCTTACCGACTTTAAATATGCCGATGCCGGGCTTGCGCAGTCGCTCTCTCATATAAAGGATTACCCGCGTGTGGCCGTGTCGGGTCTGGCCCAGATGGCGCGCGAGATCGAGCGCCGCGGGGGAGAGTTGGTGGACAAGGACGGACTTATGAAGCGCGGTATGATCGTGCGCCACCTGGTGCTTCCGGGGCATGCAGACGATTCGTGTCGCGTGCTGGACCTGGTGTGGCAGACGGTGGGCGACGTGCCGATCTCGGTTATGAACCAGTACACGCCCAATGCGCTCATGCGCGAGCAGGGCGGCGACCTGGCACGCGCCGTGACGCGTGAGGAGTACGAGCAGGTGCTCGACCATGCCGACGACCTGGGTTTTACGACGATGTTCTGGCAAGAGGGCGGCGCGGTAGACGAGAGCTTCACCCCGGCCTTCGACACCACCGGTGTTCTTACCAGCGCAAAGTAGTGCGTTCGTTGATGATTTTTCTGGGACGGGGATAAAAAATCATCGAGAGGATCGCCTGTTCGAAAAGTTGCCAAAATAGCCGCGCCCCAAAAAGACTGGTTATTGGGCGTTGACAGTTGGCGAGCCGTAGGTAAAATATCAACTTGTCCTGGGGACGTAGCTCAGTTGGGAGAGCGCTGCCGTCGCATGGCAGAGGCCGAGGGTTCGACTCCCTTCGTCTCCACCCTTGGATTTGATAAGCCGCTGACATTGTGTCGGCGGCTTTTTTTAAAAGAAAGGGCTATACCATGGCCGAGCTTGAGTCCCAACCATTGTCCGACGAGGAGCGCGCTGAGTTGGAAGAGCTCCGCGCTGAGAAGGCCCGCCGCGAGGCTCGGGAAGAGGCCCGTCGCGAGCGTGAGGAGCTGGCTGCCCTGCGCGCCGAGCGTGCGAAGGCCGAGGAGGTCGCCTCGAACGCCGCATCCGAGCGCAAGCCCGCGCCCGCACCCAAGCCCGCTGCTGCGAAGCCTGCACCTGCCGCGCCCAAACCTCAGCCTAAAAAGGCCGCTCGTCTTAAGTCCGTCGAGCCCAAGCCGAGCCGTGACGAGATGACCTTTGCCCAGCGCATGGTTACCTCCAAGGAACCTACGGGCGAGAACGAGATCCCTGGCATGGCGCCGGCTCAAAAAATCATCATTGTCCTTGCCCTCATCGCGTTTGTCATCTTTATGGGCTACACGATCCTGACCAGCATGGGCCTGCTCTAACCGATTTGCATCGGGCGTCATGTCCGCATGCTCTGCTCTCGTCCAACCCTCAAATTCTGCACCACACATCCGAAAGGTCGCCCCATGGCTTTGACCGATATCTCTCATCCCACCGACATCGCAATGCTCACCGATCTGTACGAACTCACTATGGCCCAGGGCCTGTGGGAGAGCGGCAAGGCCAATGAGCAGGGTTGTTTTACCGCGTTTTACCGCGACCATCCCTTTGGCAGCGCCTATGCCGTCATGTGCGGCACCGCCGAGCTGCCCGAGCTAGTCGAGAATCTGCGCTTTACGCCCGAGGATATCGACTACCTCGCCTCGCTCCAGGCCCCGGCCGGCGGCGCGATGTTCAAGTCCGCATTCCTCGACTACCTGCGCGATTTTCGTGCGCATGTAAATATCGACGCCGTCCCCGAGGGCGAGCTCGTCTTTCCACGCGAGCCCATGGTGCGCGTCACCGGTCCTGCGCTCGAGTGCCAGCTGCTTGAGACGGCGCTGCTCAACATCGTCGGGTTCCAGACACTTGTCGCCACCAAGACGGCGCGAGTGGTGCTGGCGGCGGACGGCCGTCCCGTGGCCGAGTTTGGCCTGCGCCGAGCCCAGGGTCCCGATGGCGGCCTGGCCGTTGCGCGCGCGAGCTACGTCGCCGGCTGCTCCTCTACGTCCAATGTGCTCGCCGGCCGCCGCTACGGTATTCCCGTCTTTGGCACGCATGCGCACAGCTGGGTGATGAGCTTCGATTCCGAGCTCGAGGCCTTCCGCGCCTTTGCCAAGTCGAGCCCCAAGAACTGTACGCTGCTCATCGACACCTATGACGTGCGCGAGGGCTGCGAGCATGCCATTACGGTCGCCAAGGAGATGGAGGCGGCGGGCGAGCGCCTGTCGGCTATTCGCATTGACTCGGGCGACCTCGCCAAGCTCTCCAAGTATGTTCGCGGCCGTTTTGATGCCGAGGGCCTGTCCTATGTGGGTATCTCGGTGTCCAACGACCTGGACGAGTACACGATTCAGTCGCTGCTCGACCAGGGCGCGCCCATCGATAGCTTTGGCGTGGGTACCAAGCTCGCGACCTGCTACGACCAGCCGGCGCTGGGCGGCGTGTACAAGCTTTCCGCCCGCCGTGCGAACGAGGCCGACCCGTGGACGCCGGTGGTCAAGCTCTCCGAGCAGCCCTACAAGCGCACGATCCCGGGCGTGCAGCGCGTGCGCCGTTATTACGACGGCTTTGGCGGCCCGGTCTGCGACATGATCTACGACGAGGACCATCTGGTGGGGGAGGGCGCCGCGCGCGGCAATACCCTCGTGGCCGTGAATGATGCCGCCCTGGTGACCGACGTGTCGGAGCTTGAGTATCGCGAGCTGCTGGTGCCGATCGTGCGCGATGGCAGTGCAGTGGCTCCGCGTGAGAGCATCCAGGACGCGCGTGAGCGCTGTGTTTGGGCGCTCGATCATCTGGACGCAGCTTTCAAGCGCTTTCTGTACCCGCAGACCTATGTGGTGGGCATGGAGCAGGGCCTGGCTCAGGTGCGCGACGAGCTCGTGCGCAAGAACATGGCCGCGGCCTCGGCTTTCCCCTGGGCAAAATGATTCCTTGGGCGGTAGGGGCGAGTCACGCTCCCTTGGCCGCCAGCTCGGCCGTTCGCTGAACAGTTGATTGGTTTGACGTATGACGACTTCTTATAAAACGATGGTGGTAAAGATCGGTTCGTCCACGGTGGTGGGCGCCGATGGCAAGGTCAACCGCGCCTTTATCGGCGGACTTGCCGATCAAGCCGCAGCGCTGCGCAAGCTCGGCTGGCGTCTGGTCGTGGTGAGCTCGGGCGCTATCGCCTGTGGCTATCCCGTGCTAGGCTTCGACCGCAAGCCGGTCGGTGACCTTCCGAGCCTGCAGGCCTGCGCCTCGGCTGGTCAGTGCATCATCTCGTCGGCCTACGACGAGGAGTTCCATGCGCGCGACCTGCTCACCTCGCTCGTGCTGCTCACGCGTCACGACACGGCGCGTCGCACGTCCTACCTGCACGCGCGCGACGCCCTGCTGCGTCTGGTGGAGCTGGGCGTGGTGCCGGTCGTCAACGAGAACGACACCGTTACCGTCGACGAGATCAAGTTTGGCGACAACGACACACTGGCGGCGCTCGTGAGCTGCCTGGTATCTGCCGATCTGTGCGTGACGCTCTCGGACATCGATGGTCTCTATACTGCCAATCCGCATGAGGACCCCACGGCCGAGTTTGTTCCTGTCGTGCATAAGATCGATGCCAAGATTATTGCCTCGGCGGGCGATTCTTCCACATCGGTGGGCACGGGCGGCATGATTACCAAGATCCGCGCGAGCCGCATCCTGATGACGGCGGGCATTCAGAGCGTGATTTGCTCGGGCGAGGAGCCCGATGCGCTCGTGCGCCTCGCCCGCGGCGAGAGCGTGGGCACGCTGTTCGATCCGCCGGCGGAGCGTCTGGACATCGCACCCCGCAAGCTGTGGATCGCGCTGGGCGACAAGGCACATGGGTCGGTGACGGTTGATGATGGTGCTGCGAAGGCGCTGGTTAGCCGTGGCTCTTCCTTGCTTGCGGTGGGTATTCGCGAGGTCGATGGCCAGTTTGCCGAGGGCGATGTGCTCGATGTGTGCGATCCGAGCGGTATGGTCGTCGCCCGCGGTATCGCCGAGGCCGATTCGGACGTGCTGGAACTTGCTGCCGGTCGCCGCCAAGACCAGATTGCCAGCAACCGCCTGCTCGCTAACCTGGCCGAGAAGCCGGCGATACACAGGGATAACTTGATCGTATTTGCATAAAGAAAGACAGCGCTGCGGATCGTTTCCCGCAGCGCTGTCTTTTTCGTGCCGGCACTTGGGGACGTTCCCTTTGTGCCGGCACTTTGGGACACTCCTTTGCTAGAAGATCTGGCGCAGGTCTCCGCGGTTGAGGGCTTCGTCGAAGAGGTGCTTGAACACCACGCTGCCGTGCAGGCCGTCGTGCTCGAACTCGTTGGTCACCCAGGCATGCGAGTTGCCCACGCGGCTGAGCGTATCGAGCTGCAGGCCCGAATCCACGTACATGTCGTCGAAATACACCGCGGCCTGGAGCGGCACCTCGTTGCAGGCCAGGCGCTGCGGGTCGTAGATCTTGTCCCAGCTGGTGTCTTCCATCAGCAGGTCCATGGCGGGCTTAAACGGCTTAAGCTCGGGCATCTGCTCGAACATCCACGGGAACATGGCCTCGCCGGTAAACATGAGCGGGCGCGCGAGGGTGTCGAACTCGGCGCGGTGTGCCTTCTCTTCGGCCGCGGCCCAACCAATGGGCATAGTGTCGCCGTCGGCGTATATGAACTCCTGCAGCGTCCAGTACAGCGGATTCGTGCGCGTGTTGGTGCGCTCGAAGGCGCGCATCAAAAAGCTGTCAGATACCGAGGCGCCGCAGGTCAGCGTGCCGTCGCCGTCAACAAAAGCGTGATCGATAATCCAATGCATACGCTCAAAGCTCGGCTTCATGCCAAAGTCGCTGCCCATGAGCTGTAGGCGCTCGACCGTCATCGGCGAGCCGTCGGGTAGCACGGGCTTCTGAGCCTCGAGCGCATCGGCCAGGGCTGCCACGCGCTCGACGTCAGCGGGATAGCGGTCATAATACTGCTGCGTCTTGGTAGCCATGCGCGGGAAGGTGTGCTCGTAGACCTCGCTGGCGCTCGCCGGCACGTGGGGGATGCCGCCGCAGGTAAAGCTTGCCGCCACGCCTTCGGGGAAGAGCGACAGATAGCTCAACGTCAAAAAACCGCCGTAGCTTTGGCCGAGCGTGACCCACGGCTTGCCGCCAAAGCCCACCAGACGCAGGTACTCAAAATCGCGCACGATGGAGCTGGCGAGGTGGCGCTTGAGGAAGTCAGCCTGCGAGCGTGCGGCATCAGAGTCGGCCGCCGTCGCGCGCTCGCCCAGTGCGGTAATCGTGCGCCCGTCTACACAGCTGCTGCGCCCGGTGCCGCGCTGGTCGGGCAGGACGACGCGGAAGTGCTTGACGGCCTCCTCGATCCAGCCGTCGCTTGTGGGCGACAGCGGACGCGGGCTCTCGCCGCCGGGGCCGCCCTGCAAAAACAGGAGCAGCGGCAGATCGTCGTTGATGCGGTCGGGCGCGCAAACCACGCGGTAGAAGAGCTTGATGCTCTCGGGCGCGCCGGCGATTGGTGCCGGCATAGCGCCGCGGCGCATGGTGCTGCCGACGGTCAGGAGCATCGGCTCCAGGCCGCGCCAGTCAAGGGGGACGTCGATGCTGTGGTCCTCGACATAAAGGCCGGGGACGTGGTACGAAGTGATGAGGGCCATGTGAGTCTTCCGTTCGTTGCGGTGTTTCGGGTTGACCAATTCTACCGCCGCGGGCGAGGCCATGCGCAAATCGGCTACCATGGTTGCAAACTTCTAGGAGAAAGGGCCGCCCATGTCGGTCGATATAGCCACGTATGTCCACGATCTTGCCGTTGCCGCCAAGGCAGCGTCGGCCTCGCTTGCCACGGCGAGCGATGAGCAGCGCCAGGAGGCCGTGCGCGCCATGGCCGCAGCACTGCGCAACGGTGTCGACTCCATCGTCGCCGCCAACGAGCTCGATATGTCCGCCGCGCGCGATGCGGGCACTTCGGCCGGTCTGCTCGACCGTCTGCTGCTGACGCCCGAGCGCGTCGAGGGCATGGCCGCCGGTTTGGAGAAGCTCGCCGAGCTGCCCGATCCCGTCGGCCGCGTGCTCGACCACCGCGTGCTTGCGAGCGGTGTGGACCTGACCCGCGTGAGCGTGCCGTTGGGCCTGGTCGCCATGGTCTACGAGGCGCGCCCCAACGTGACGGCCGACGCCGCAGGCATCTGCATCCGTACCGGCAACGCCTGCATTCTACGCGGCGGCTCGCTGGCCTATCACTCGTGTGCCATGATCGCCGAGCTGCTGGCCGATGCGCTCGAGGCCAAGGGCTTCCCGCGCGAGGCCGTGTCGATGATCGAGTCCACCGACCGCGAGGCCTCCGGCGAGCTCATGAAGCTCCGCGGTATTGTCGACGTACTCATTCCGCGCGGAGGTGCAGGCCTGATCCAGCGCTGCGTGCGCGAGTCGCTTGTGCCGGTGATCGAGACGGGTACGGGCAACTGCCACATCTACGTGCATGAATCCGCCGACTTTGATAAGGCGCTCAACATTATCGTTAATGCCAAGACCCAGCGCGTAGGCGTGTGCAATGCCGCCGAGTCGCTGCTGGTCGACCGTGCTGTGGCCGATGCGTTTTTGCCCGCGGTCGTGACCGTGCTGCATGACCACGGCGTGCTGATTCACGGCGACGAGGCAACCTGCGCCGCATGCGCCGATGCCGGGCTTGTGGAGGGCGATGACTACGTCGCCGCGACTGAGGAGGACTGGGGTCGCGAGTACCTGGCGCTCGAGATGAGCGTGAAGGTCGTGGCAAACGAGGACGAGGCCATCGCACACATCAACCGCTACGGCACGATGCACTCCGAGGCCATCGTTGCCGAGGATACGGATGCTTGCGAGCGCTTCCTCGATGCTGTCGATGCCTCGGCCGTGTACTCCAACGCCAGCACTCGCTTCACTGACGGCGGCGAGTTTGGCCTGGGTGCCGAGATCGGCATCTCGACCCAAAAACTCCACGCCCGTGGCCCCTTTGCCGCCGAGGCCCTCACCACCTACAAATACAAGCTCCGCGGCACCGGCCAGGTCCGTCCCTAACGCCCGCGCAAACAAAAACCACCACAAAGGTGCCTGTCCCCTTTGTGGTGGTTTTAGGTGGCGTTGACGGTTAGGCCTGGAAGGTATCTCGGTCGGGGGCGAAGGACTGCATGGCCGCGATGGTGCGGTCAAAGAGCTCGGGGAGCTCCCAGCCCAACATCTCGGCGCCCTGCGAAATCACGTCGCGCGAGCAGCCGGCGGCAAAGCGTTTGTCCTTGAACTTCTTCTTGAGCGACTTAGTCGTAAAGTCCATAACGCTCTTGCTCGGGCGCATGATGACGGCAGCGCCGATCAGGCCGGTGAGCTCATCGCAGGCAAACAGGATCTTTTCCATCTGCAGCTCGGGCTTGGGTAGTGAGGTGTTGAAGTCCGACGTGTGCGTCTGGATGGCGCGAATGAGCTCGGGAGACGCACCTTCGCCCTCAAGAATCTCGGCAGCATAGATGGTGTGGTTAATGGGGTCGTCCTCATGCTCCTCCCAATCCAGGTCGTGCAGCAGACCGACGATGCCCCAAAACTCCTCGTTCTCGGGGTCGAACTCGCGCGCAAAGTAGCGCATAGTGCCCTCGACCGTCTCGCCATGGGTGATATGGAACGGGTCCTTGTTGTGCTCATTGAGCAGTTCGAACGCGCGGTCGCGGGTGATTCCGGCGGTAAGCGGCTCTGCCATAAGAGACTCCTTGTGCTCGTGGGTATCGATAAGAATGAATACTACTAGAACAAGAAAACCACCACAAAGGTGCCTGTTCCCTTTGTGGTGGTTTTTGGCGCGGATGGGTTAGTTGAGGGCGGCTTGGGCTAGGCGGGCTTCGGCGGCCTCCTCGGTGACGCCAAGGGCCACGGCGAACTCCTCGATGGAGCGGCGTTTGGCCTCCTTGAGTACGCGCATGTAGTAGGAGCTGGGTTTTTTATCAGCTTCCTCGGCCTGGCGAATGCGGTGCATCATGGTCTTTGCCACGCGGACCGTCTCGGGCGCGCCCAGCTTGAGCTGCTGCTTAAAGTGTGTCTCCTCAAGCGAGCTGTTGCGCTCGGTAAAGGTGTCGCACTCCAGCTCGTCATAGTGGCTCAGCAGGTGCTCGGCATCTTGCTGAGAGATGGCGGCGTGCAGACGGTCGGCCTGCGCCACGGGGTACATGAGGATCGTCTGCGCATGTCCCTGCTTGGTCTCGAGCAGCAGCATGGGCTGCGGCGTGTCGTCCCTAAAACCGACGACGGTGCAGACTCCCTGGCCCGGATGAATGACGTGTTGACCGATTGAGAACATGCTACCTCCAACTTATACGAATTTACGTATGTCTAGAATAACACGCTGACGTGCGCAAACCCGTACTTTATGCAGGAAAAGCACACAACTCTGATAGGTAAGAGTATTCGATAACAGACGCAGCTCATTCACACCTTTATGCATTTTCAACGCCTGCATAATCTGCAGGCAGACCGGCATCTTTGAGTGACTCCATACAAGCTGTAGTCATTTTTGTGCATATGCAATATCTATTAGCTTTACCCTGCGACAGTGCCCGTCGCTTGTGATAGAGTGCTACAAACTCTGGCTTTTGCCCTACGAGTGACCAAGAGCTCGGGGGCTTTAACACAAGGAGGATCTATGCCCGAGAAGATTGAAGAGCTGGTACGCGCTGCGCTTGCTGCGGCCCAGGAGGCCGGCGACCTTTCCGCATTTGAACTTGACGATTGCGCTATCGAGCGACCGGCTGACACTTCTCATGGCGAGTGGACCTCTACCATGGCCCTGAAGTCCGCCAAGCTGGCCCACTGCGCCCCGCGCAAGATCGCCGAGGCCATCGTTGCCCATATGCCCGAGGACCCCGCGATCGAGAAGGTCGAGATCGCAGGCCCCGGCTTCATCAACTTCTACCTCTCCGTTGCCGTCAAGAATGCCATCTTTGGCGAGGCTCGCGAGAAGGGTATGGACTTCGCTAAGTCCAACGTCGGTGGTGGCCTGAAGACCCAGGTCGAGTTCGTTTCCGCCAACCCCGTCGGCCCCATGCACATCGGCCACGGCCGCTGGGCCGCGCTGGGCGACTCGCTCTGCCGCGTTATGGATCACGCCGGTTACGACATCCAGCGTGAGTTCTACATCAACGACCACGGCTCTCAGATGAACACCTTCGGCAACTCCATCAGCACGCGCTATATGCAGCTTGCCGACATCATCGCCAAGCAGGGCGTGGATATCGACGAGGCTCACAAGCTGCTGATCGCCGACCGCGACGCCTTTGTTGCCGACGAGAACGACGAGCATCCCGAGACCCATCCGTATCAGGACAACTTTGCCGAGACCCTGGGCAAGGACTCCTACGGCGGCGACTACATCATCGACGAGGCCGCCGAGTTCTGGCGCACCGACGGCGATAAGTGGGTCAACGCCGATCCGCAGGAGCGCATGGAGAGCTTCCGCGAGCGCGGCTATGTAAAGATGGTCGACAACATGCGCGACCTTTGCCATGCCGTTAACTGCGACTTCGATCGTTGGTTCTCCGAGCGCTCGCTGTATGTGAAGGACACCGAGGGCGAGACCGCCGGCACCTCCGCCGTCGACCGCGCTTTTGAGAAGCTCGACAAGATGGGCTATCTCTACACCAAGGACGGCGCCCTGTGGTTCCGCTCCACCGACCTGGGCGATGACAAGGACCGCGTTCTGATCAAGTCCGACGGCGAGTACACCTACTTCGCCTCCGACGTTGCCTATCACTGGGATAAGTTCCAGCGCGTCGACCACGTCATCGACATCTGGGGCGCCGACCACCACGGCTACATCGAGCGCGTCCGCTGCGTCTGCGATGCCTTGGGTTACCCCGGCAAGTTTGAGGTTCTGCTGGGCCAGCTCGTCAACCTGCTGCGCAACGGCAAGCCCGTCCGTATGTCCAAGCGTAAGGGCACCATGGTGACCCTGCAGGAGCTCGTCGACGAGGTCGGCTCCGACGCTGCCCGTTACACCCTCATCTCCAAGAGCTCCAACCAGATGGTCGACTTCGATATTGAGGCCGTCAAGAAGCGCGACAACTCCAACCCGGTGTACTACGTGCAGTACGCTCACGCCCGCGTGTGCTCCATCCTGCGCCGTGCCGCTGACGTTACGCCCGAGCAGGCTGACGAGATGGGCATGAAGGCCGTCGCCGCCAAGGCCATCGGTGAGAACGTCGATTACTCGCTGCTGACCGACCCGACCGAGCTCGCCCTTTCGCGCAAGCTCAACGAGCTCACCGACCTCATCGCCAGCTGCGCTCGCGACCGCGCCCCGTTCCGTCTGACGCACTTTGCTGAGGAACTCGCCGGCGACTTCCACAGTTTCTACGCTGCCTGTCAGGTGCTGCCGAGCGAGGGCCGTCCCGTCGACCCCGAGCTTTCGCGTGCCCGTCTGGCCGCTTGCGACGCCGTCCGCGTGACGCTCGCCCTGGTGCTCACCCTTGTTGGCGTTTCCGCGCCCGAGCAGATGTAATATGCGAGTCATTTGACCGTACAGACTTGGTTTAACTAAGCCTTGAAAGCCCGATCTCCCACTGAGGTCGGGCTTTTTGCAAACGCCGACGTATTGACGAATTTGGAACTGCTGGAAATACGAAACTATGCCGGTTTACTACGATGAAATGAGAAATTCCAACCACGCCGGCTTTTCGCAAAAAGTGCAAGACATCTACCTGCGGTTTTAGTTCAACAAGTTTCGGAGTGGTCGCGGTTGAGCGATTCATCGTAGTAAACCGCCATAGTTTTGGCGGAGGCAGTCAGATTTGTGGGTGTTAAACCAAAAAGTGCCCCTTTTGACTAGTCGTTTAAGAGCGTTCCCAATGACTAAGTTGCAGGTGGTTGCGGTTGTGTTACACTAACGCTGCGTATATGACGCAATCATCTCGATACAGATCAATGATGTCCGTCGGTATTTGACGGAGCTAGACTGTTTAGCCGCCCTGAAGGTTTATGCAGGGAGCATGTGATCACAGGGCTTGAAAAGAAAGTTGAGCAAACACTGTGTCTGATCAACAGCAAGAAAACGAAATAACGACGACGCAAGCCGCTCCCGCTGCACCGGTTGCGTCGGACCAGGTCGCGGCGCCCGCGCAAGCCTCGGCTTCTGAGACGCCTGAGGCTGCTTCGACGCCTACGCCTGCAGCGGCTGAGAAGGCCGTGCCTGCAACTGGTGAGGAGGCTGCTCCGGCAAAGCCCAAGCGTACGCGCCGCACGGCCAAGTCTGCCGCTGACGGCGAGGAGGTCGCCAAGCCCAAGCGCCGCACCACGCGCACGACTCGCGCCAAGCGCACCGTTGCGGCTGACTCCTCGGCGTCGATTTCCGATGAGGTCGCGCAGGCACGTGCGTTGGCTCAGATTAGCGAGGCTCAGGTGGTGCGCGCCCGCCGTCGTGCTGCCGAGCGCGAGGTCGCGGCTCTGACCGAGCTTGCAGCTCCGTCTGTGCCCGAGACGCCTGCCGCCACCGAGACCCCTGCCGCCGACCAGCTGACCGAGAAGCCGGCACCGCGCACGCGCCGTCGCACGGCTGTTAAGGCCGGGCAGGTTGCTGAACAGACAACCCCCGAGCTCACTGAGGCTCCGGTCCGTTCCACGGCGGGGGAGGGCGCATCGCCTGCTGAGCACGCTGCGTCTGTCGAGGCCAGCGAAGTTCCCGTTGTCGATCCGGCTTTGCGCCCGCACCGTCGCGGTCGCAAGCCCAAGGCCTTCGTCGAGGCAGAGAAGGCCGCAGCCGCAGCTGCAGCCGCTCGGGATGCTGCGGCGACCGCCGAGTCTGCAACCGCTGCCGATGCACCCGTCCAGGATGCTACGACTTCCGAGGCCGCTCCCGCCGATGTCGAGCCCGCCGACGTCCGTCCTGGTCGCAGCCATCGTACTGCTGCTAAGCGCACGTCCAAGGCCAAGGCTGCCAAGAAGGGTGCGTCCGAGGATTCCGCCGAGACGACCGCCGATGCATCGACTGATGCCGCCGAGCCCCAAGACGTCGAACAGTCTGCGTCCGAGAAGCCCAAGCGCGGTCGTAAGAAGTCCGCTAAGGCCAAGGCGTCCGAGCAGCAGGCTGATGCCGAAGCGCAGATTGATTCCGGCGCCGAGGCCAATGACGCCGCTGCGGCCAATGCCGACGCTGCCGCAACCGATGGCGCCGCGCCCGCTGAGGCCGATGACAACGCTCGCCCCAACCGTCGCCAGCACAAGCGCAACGAGGAGCGCAACGAGCGCAAGGACGAGCGCAACAACGACCGTCGCAACCGCCAGCGCGATCGCAAACAGCGCAACAAGGAGCGCAACGCCGCCCCCACCGAACCCACGCTTTCGCGTGAGGAGCTCGCTGCCATGAAGGTCGCCGAACTGCGCGAGAAGGCCAAGGAGTTCGAGATCGAGACGACCGGCAAGAAGAAAGCCGAGCTCGTCGAAGAGATCTACGTCACCGCTGCGAAGGCCGAGGGCTTCCGCGATATCAAGGGCATTCTGCAGATTCGCCCGGACAGCTCCGGCATCATCCACGCCCATGGCTACATGAAGTCCAACGACGACGCCTTCGTGCCCGCCTACCTCATCCGCTCCGCGCGCCTGCGCACGGGCGACGTCATCGAGGGCTCGCTGCGTCCTTCGCGCGGCGGTGACAAGCGCGCCGGCCTCGCCAAAATCACGACCGTCAACGGTCTGGACCCCGAGCAGATTCGCAACCGTCCCAAGTTCGGCGACCTCACCCCGGTCTATCCCAACGAGCCGCTGCGCATGGAGCACGGCAAGGACTCCATTACCGGTCGCGCCATCGACATCGTGTCGCCGATCGGCAAGGGTCAGCGTGGCCTGATTGTGTCCCCGCCCAAGGCAGGCAAGACCACGATCCTCAAGAAGATTTGTCAGTCAATCTCGATTAACAACCCCGAGGTGCACCTCATCTGCCTGCTCGTCGACGAGCGCCCCGAAGAGGTCACCGATATGCAGCGTTCCATCAAGGGTGAGGTCGTGGCGTCGACCTTCGATATGCCCGCCGACAACCACACTCGCGTGGCAGAGCTCGTCATCGAGCGCGCCAAGCGCATCGTGGAGCTGGGCGGCGATGTTGTGGTGGTGCTCGACTCCATCACGCGTCTTGCCCGCGCCTACAACTTGGCGGCGCCCGCCTCGGGTCGCATCCTTTCGGGCGGCGTCGATTCGGCGGCACTGTATCCGCCCAAGCGCTTCCTGGGCGCAGCCCGTAATATCGAGAACGGTGGCTCGCTCACCATTCTGGCCTCTGCCCTCATCGACACCGGTTCCAAGATGGACGAGGTCATCTTTGAGGAGTTCAAGGGCACCGGCAACATGGAGCTCAAGCTCGACCGCGACCTGGCCGACCGTCGCATCTTCCCGGCTATCGACCCCGTTGCCTCCGGTACGCGTAATGAGGACCTGTTGGTCGACGAGCAGATGCGTCCGTTTGTCTTTGGTCTGCGTCGCATTCTTGCCGGCATGAACAACACCGAGCGCGCAGCCGCATCGTTTATCAAGGGTCTTAAGGGCACCAACACCAACCAGGAGTTCCTGGTGCGTTCGGCCAAAAAGCACAGCGACTACGAGCAGACGTTCTAGGTTGTCATCCACGCGCAGCGATAGTCATCAATGCGATAAAGGGTCGGGGCTTTGAGCCTTGACCCTTTTCCATATCGCCGCTCCGCGCTTATTTTTAACCATAAGACCGACGAGCAGCAGGTTTCCCGTTTCAATCCGACATCGTCGCTTGCAATCGACAGGGCGGTTTCGCATAATAGCTTTTAAGCTTCGCGACGGAAAACGCAGATGAAACGAACCATATACCGTTGCTTTGGGGCATAGCCCCGCTTCATCTTCTCTCGCGCAGCCAACTGAATGATGCGATTTGGGTGCTGGAAGATGGGGAGAGCTCATGGCTTCTTCTGATGCAACACAACGAGCAGTCCTTGCCGGACTTTCGTGCGGGATCGGCCTTGCCGCTCCCGTGGTTATGTATGCCGCGACGCTGCCGTTTTCGTCGGTGAACGAGACGGTCGTGGCGGGTGCGGTTCCCTTCGCCGTGGGCGCGGTGGCGGGCGTGGGTATCTATGCCGCCTCGCTGGGTATTTCCGAGTACCGTGCGCAGCGTGAAGAGCGTCTGTTCCAGCCCGATGCCATGGGCGGTGCCGCCAATCTCAATCAGCATCAAAGCGAGTTCAAGACAGCCTCGATTCCAGCCCAGCAGCAGGATGCGACTCCTTACGCTGCGGCTTCTGCTTCTCAGACTCAGTCGGAGCAGTCTACCTCGGCATTCCTTTCCGGCCTGACCGGTGCGTTCCAGCGCCGTCATGCCGATGATGGTGTTCCTACCATCGCTCGAGCCGCAGATGCTATGGACGAGGCCGAGGCTTGGTCCATGATCGACAGTATGCTCGACGACGATTCGCCGGTGAGCTGCGACCCTGCACACTCGCGCGACGTCTATCAAGTCGCCATCGACGAGCTCACCAACGGCGGGCAGACCGGCTCCTTCAATCGCGACGACATCGCCGCCGCGGCACGCGCCGTATCGGGCTCCCAGGCCGCCCCTGCGGGCAGCACGGCGGCTTTCGTGGCGCTCGTTGCCAACGCGGCAGCCAATAACGCCTATAGCGCCACCTCGGCGGACGTGGACGCTTCTACCGATAATTCGTACGTTGATGAAGCCATGACTGCGGACGAGGAGGCTATTGCCGCCCGCCGTGCCGCCGAAAGCTCGCTTTGGGGCGCTCCTGCCCAGCAGCAGGCGGCTGAGGCTGCGCCGTACAATGCAAACCTCGCCAGCATGCCTATCATCTCCGGTGCCGCGGACATCGATCTCGATGACCTCGATGAGCCTGCAGCCATCACCGCATCGATTGATGCCCAAGATCGCATCGACACTGGCGACCTTCCGGACGCCTCGCTCGAGGTTGATGTTCCCATGGCCGATTACTCGGGCCACGAGGACATGTGGGCCGCCGCCACCGCGATTCTGGATGAGATTGACGAGCCTGCTCCTGTTGCAGCCCCCGCTCCCGTCGCTGCCCCTCAGCCTGCTGCCCCCGCCTATGTCGGCCGTCACGGCGCTGTGTTCCCCGAGGATACCGCCCGTATCTCACGCGAGAGCATCGAGCGGGCCGAGGCTATTGCCGCCGGCATTATGGAAAATCGTCGTCACGAGCGCGTCAATCAGATCCTCGAGGAAGAGATCGAGCGCCTGCAGTCCTCTACCGCCAAGCGTACGGGCCGTGCCTATCTGAGCGTTATCGAGGGCGGTACCGCCAGCTTCGCGCCGCTCCGTGCGGAGGCATAACTTCTGCATGGTTAAGATCAATCGAAAATGGGCGGTCGTGACCTGCCTGATGGCGCTCTTGATCTGGGGCAATTCGCTGGTTCCCGGCTCGGGGTCGGGCTCACTGAGCCTAACGGTCATGGAAACTATCCGCGGTTTCCTGCACGGCGTGGGACTTCCATATGTATGGGTGACCAACTTTGTTGTTCGCAAGTGCGCGCATTTTACCGAGTATATGGTGCTCGGCATCCTGGCAACGCACGCCTTTGATTTTGAGGGCCGGCGCACCTTTGACGTGCTGCTGCCCACGGCGGTGTTCCTGCTGCTGATTCCCTCGATCGACGAGACGATTCAGCTCTTTGTGCCGGGACGTGCCGGCATGATTACCGATGTGATGATCGACTGCTGTGGAGCGGCAACGGGCGTTGTGCTCCGATATCTCTTACGGTCGCTGATGTGCGCCAAAAAGGCCGCCTAGGACGTATTGTTTGGTCGTAGGCGGCCTTTTTTATTTGAGGGCTTATATGAGGCGTGGTGGCGTCGTTCCGTAGGTCGGATTTGCCGGGCGCGCCACGCCCCGTGGGTGCGTCTGTTACTGAAGCGCCTGTGCGCCCATGGCAAGGCAACCCATGATGCCCTGCTTGCCCTCGAGGCTGTTGTTGACAATGTAGGTATCGATGTCGTTAACCTCGGGCGTGACGATATAGCCGTTGAGCATTTCGGCACACTTCTTGCGTGCGAGCGGCACGATGGGGGTGTGGTCGGCCACGCCGCCGCCGACGATGATCTTTTGCGGCGCGTAGCACAGCGTGTAGGTCATGAGCGCCTGTGCCAGATAGCCGGCGAGCAGGTCCATGGCCTCCGGGTCATCGGCCATGTCTCCGGCGCTCTTGCCATCCCAGCGCTTTTTAACGCCGGGGCCGGCGATGAGGCCCTCTAGGCAGCTGTCGTGGAAGGGGCAGGCACTATGCTCGCCGATGGTGTCGCGCGGGTCGCGCGTGACCAGGATGTGGCCGGCCTCGGGATGCATCATGCCGTGCACGAGCTTACCGCCCGAGAGCACGCCGGCGCCCACGCCGGTGCCGATGGTCAGATACACAACGTCAGTGAGGCCCTGGGCGCAACCAAAGGTGACCTCGCCCAGGCAGGCGACGTTGACGTCGGTGTCGTAGCCGCAGGGGATATTGAGCTCGTTTTGGATAGTGCCCAGCAGGTCAAAGTAGCGCCATGCCGTTTTGGGCGTCTCCAGGATCTTGCCGTATTGGGGCGAGGCAGGGTTGACTGCGGTGGGGCCAAAGGCGCCGATGCCCAGCGCGGCGATGCCCTTGTCGCCAAACCAGGCGTTGACGGCCTCGACGGTCTCCTGCGGGGTCGTGGTCGCGATCTGCTCACGCTCCAGGACCGTGCCGTCCGCATAGCCCGTGGCGCAGACCATCTTGGTGCCGCCGGCCTCGAGCGCTCCGATAAGCTGCTGCTCTGCCATAGTATTCCTCTCTGGGACGAGTTGCTCCTTCTCTAAAGTATAGCGCTCTAAAAATAAATGAGGTCGCTATAAAAAGAAACCTCGTGACCCAACGGGTTCGCGAGGTTTCTTTAGTGCCTTTAGTTGCTGGGCCGTTCTTACCCGCGCGGCTTGATTATATCACGTAGCGACTTGAGGTTCTCCAGCGCCGCGTTAAGCGTCTCGTCTCGCTTGGCAAAGTGGAAACGAATCAGATGGTTGACGGGCTCGCGGAAGAAGCTCGAGCCGGGCACGGCGCCCACACCCACTTTAGACGCGAGGTCTTCACAGAACTCGAGGTCGCTGTCATAGCCAAACTCTGAGATGTCCATCATGACGTAGTAGGCGCCCTGCGGCACGTTATGCTCAAGACCGATGCTGTCGAGTCCCTGGCAGAACAGGTCGCGTTTGGCGGTATAGAGGTCGAGGACCTCATCGTAATAGCTGTCGTCGAAATTGAGGGCGGTAACGACGGCCTCTTGCAGGGGAGCGGCGGCGCCCACGGTGAGGAAGTCGTGGACCTTCTTGATGCGCTCGGTGATCTGGGCCGGGGCAATGGTGTAGCCCAAACGCCAGCCGGTGATGGAGTACGTCTTAGACAGCGAACTGCAGCTGATGGTGCGCTCGAACATGCCGGGCAGCGTGGCCATATAGACGTGCTCGTGGGGCGCGTAGACGATGTGCTCGTATACCTCGTCGGTAATGCAGTAGGCGTCGTACTTTTTGCAGAGGTCGGCGATAAAGGTGAGCTCCTCGCGCGTAAAGACCTTGCCGCAGGGGTTGGAAGGGTTGCACAGGACGATGGCCTTGGGGTCGTTGTCGCGGAAGGCCGCCTCGAGTGTCTCGCGGTCAAAGTCGAATGTGGGCGGGTTGAGCGGCACGTAGATGGGCTCGGCACCCGAAAGGATCGTGTCGGCGCCGTAGTTCTCGTAGAACGGCGAGAAGATGACGACCTTATCGCCGGGGTTCGTGACCGTCATCATGGCGGCCATCATGGCCTCGGTAGAGCCGCAGGTGACTACGATATTCTCATTGGGGTTCACCGACATGCCCATAAAATGCTCCTGCTTGGCGGCAAGCGCCTCACGCATGGCCTGGGAGCCCCAGGTGATGGAGTACTGGTGGTAAAGCGGCTTGGGGTCGGTGGCGATGGTGCTGAGGCTATCGAGCAGCTGCGCTGGGGGGTCGAAGTCAGGGAAGCCCTGCGAGAGATTGACAGCGCCGTACTTATTGGAGATGCGTGTCATGCGGCGGATGACGGAATCGGTAAACGTTGCCGTGCGATTGGAGAGTTCTTTCATGCTTGTCCTTTCGAACATCGGGGTGGGGCAAGTTTACTCCTATGAAACCGGTGGGATTTGCTCGAAATGGATCCGAAAAACTCTTTTCAAAATTCTTGAAAATTGGGGCTTGCATCGCGTGGCGTTCCTTGCAATAATAGTCGAGCGCGAAGCGCACAGGACACGGTGGGTGTAGCTCAGTTGGCTAGAGCGACGGGTTGTGGTCCCGTAGGTCGAGGG
>CATYDM010000038.1 GCA_958405195.1 uncultured Collinsella sp. | reverse complement strand
CGCAGGAAGCTTGGATACGCCTAGGCGCGGTCCAAGAAATCGTCCGCACCCCCAAGTCACCCTTGCGCACATCGAGCCCGCGCGTCTGCGCCGTCTGGATGGACTCTGCGGCCAAAAAGGAAACCTGACGGTGCCAATGCCCGGCGTGCGCATCGGAGGCGAGGCCAAACTGCTCGATGACGGTGTCGTGCCCGTCGGCGACGGGTGACTTACGCGTGCCTTTGTGCTCCGACGTGTTGATTGAGACGATACGGGCAGGCCCGTTGTAGGCGTCGTTTGCCGTGCACAGGGGAGCGGTCGCTTTCGCACGTTCCGCCAGCTCGCGCCTCGCGGCATTGAGGATGGGATTATCGGTCGGATGGTCTTGGGGCATGTGTGCGCCTTTCGCTCGAAGATGTCAATACGCTGAATCCTACAACAACGGTAGGTTCATTGCCCATTGTCATACAACGGTGAGCGCCGTCTTCGTGCTGGCCTTCGTGCTGGACGATTGCGTCGATTGCCATAGATACGGTGGAGCTTTGGGCGCCGGCGGCTTGGCACGCTAGAATAAATCAGTTGCGCAAAGACCGCCCGTTGTGTGGGCAGTTCATGATAGGAAGTTTCCATGGCATTGCAATTTACAGAGCGCGAGTTCATTCCCGTGCTGCTCGGTGGCGACATCAACGCCTATTCGGTGGCGCGCGCCTTCTACGAGGAGTACCAGGTCAAGAGTCTGGTCTTTGGCAAGTATCAGACGGGTCCTGCGTACCGCAGCCAGATTATCGACTACACGCCCAACGTGGATATCGATACCATGCCCGTGATGCTCAAAACTGTCAACGGCATTGCCCAAGCGCATGCCGATAAGACGATTGTCCTTGTGGGCTGTGGCGACAACTATGTCGCTCTCGTGGCTCAAGCCAAGGATGCCCATGAGTTGGCGGATAACATCGTCGCGCCTTACGCTCCCTATAGCATGCTCGAGCAGTGCCAGAAGAAGGAGATCTTCTACGAGCTGTGCGAGAAGCATGGCGTGCCCTATCCGCACACGTTTACCTTTACCAAGGCGATGCTCAATGCCCAGGGTGAGGCGCCTGCCGAAGTGCTCGACCAAATCGATTTTCCTTACCCGATGATTCTGAAGCCTTCTGACGGCATCATGTGGTGGCAGCACGAGTTCGAGGGCCAGAAGAAGGCCTATGAGATTGCCGACCGCGCCGAGCTGGAACAGGTCATTCGCGATTCGTATGCCAGCGGCTACACCGACGATCTGATCTTGCAGGACCGAGTGCCCGGCAACGACGAGTACATGCGCGTGCTCACCAGCTATTCCGACCGCAACGGCAAGGTGCGCATGATGTGCCTGGGCCATGTGCTGCTCGAGGAGCATCAGCCCCACGGTGTCGGCAACCATGCCTGTATCATTACCGAGCCCAACGACGAGCTCATGGGCGGCGTGCGCAAGCTACTCGAGGACCTTCACTTTGTGGGCTATTCCAACTTTGACGTTAAGTACGACGAGCGCGACGGCTCGTTTAAGTTCTTCGATTTCAACACGCGCCAGGGCCGCAGCAACTACTACGTCACCAACAGTGGCTTTAACGTTGCCAAGTATGTGGTGGACGAGTATGTGTTCAACCGCCCGTTTGAGCCGGAGTTTGTGACGGCGCAGGACGAGGCGCTGTGGATGGTCGTCCCCATGGGCGTCGTCGACAAGTACGTCAAGGATCCCGAGCTGCGCGCTAAGGTGCATCGCCTGGACAAGGAAGGCAAGGGCGCCGACCCTTCGTTTATGAAGGGCGACTTTGTCTTTAACCGCTGGCTGCGCATGTGGCACACCAAGCTGCGCCACTTTAAGCTGTTCAAGACGTATTACAAGTAGATGAGCGCGGCGCCCGTCCGGTTTGCATCGGGCGGGCGCGGGTATGATACGCGCAATTGCGCAAGCGTCACCAAGGAGGCGGCGATGGAAAAGCTGGGAGTTATCGGTGGCATGGGCGCCGAGGCCACGTCGTATTACTACGACCAGGTGGTGCGTCATACGGCTGCTGCCTGCGATCAGGAACATATCGACATGGTGGTGCTCTCCAAGTCGACCATGCCCGACCGCACATTGGCCATTAAGACCGGCGAGCATGCCAAGCTGCTGGCGACCATGAAAGAGTGTGCCCAGGCACTCGAGTCGCTGGGCTGCGCGCACATTGCCATTCCCTGCAACACGTCACACTACTTCTACGATCAGATCCAGTCGTTTACGAAGGTGCCGATTATCCACATGCCGCGCGAGTCGGTTCGTTATGCCCTTGCGGGTGCGGTGATGGGGGAGTGCGAGTTCGACCCCAACCTGAGTATGCCGGCCGAGCCGGTGCACAAGATTGGCATCATGGGCACCGATGGCACCGTGGGCGCGGGCGTCTACGGCCGCGAATGTAAGGCTGCGGGTGTTGAGGTCGTCTATCCCAGCGAGAAACGTCAGAACGATGTGATGTCGCTTATCTACGATGATGTGAAGGCCGGACGTGAGCCCGATATGGATAAGTTCGACCGCGTGATGTGGGAGTTTGCCCGTAGCGGCTGCGACCGCGTCATTCTGGCCTGCACCGAGCTATCGGTGCTGCAGAAGTACCGAGAGATGCCCGAGATCACCCTCGACGCCATGGATGTCCTGGTGCGCGAATCCATCATCCGCAGCGGCGCCCCCTACCGCCTCTAGCTTCCGACCTGTCAAAAAGGGACAGGTTAATTTTGGTAGGTTTTATCTGGTGAAACAGTAAAGGCCTCGGCTCGTTTGGTGCGAGCCGAGGCCTTTTGTGCTGGGCGGTTGCTGTCGGTGGTGAACTAGAACAGGAAGCCGATGGCGATGAGGGCGATGCTGACGATGAGCACGGCGATGTCTAGGCCCTTGATGGGGTAGCGCTTGTACGAGCTGGCGCGCGTACGCAGATAGAAGCCGCGCTGTTCTGCCGCCAAGGCTGTGGCATCGGTCTTGCCCACGCTCGAGATGAGCAGTGGCACACACAGTGGCAGCATGAGCTTAAGCTTCTTGATGGGGTTCTTGGTGTCATACTCGACGCCGCGTGCGGTCTGCGCCTCCATGATGGCGTTCATCTCCTGACCAAACACCGGCACAAAGCGCAGCGCCGTGGTAAAGGTGAAGGCATAGCGATACGGCACGTGCAGCACCTCGACGCAGGCGTTGGCAAGGTCGTTGAGCTTGGTCACCATGAGCATGAGGATGAGCGGTAACGCCACACCCAGCAGGCGCAGGCAGGCCTTCGATCCCGTGATGAGGCCCGTGTCGGTGATAAAACTCCACACCACGTTGCCATCGCGCATAAAGGCCAGCTGGAGCACCAGCATGATAAGCGCGAGCGGAATCAGCAACTTGAGCAGCGAGAACAGACGGTCGACGACGCCGGCATAGGCGCCCAGCGCAAGGGTGAGTGCCAAAAAGCCCAGCAGCGCCACATAGGTGTCGGACAAGAAGATGCCGACGATGATGGCGGCGGCGAGGCCCAGTTTGACGACGGGATTCAGGCGATGCAGCAGCGTATCGCCCGGCATGTAGTCGATGACGTTAACCATGGTGGACCATCTCCTTGGTAATTCGAACGACATCGGTGACCTCGCTCACCTGCGCAAAAGCGGGCGAGACGGAAGATGCCAGACGGCGCGAGAGTTCAATAACCTGGGGAGGCTCCACGTAGGCACGCCGCATGAGATCGATGTTCGAGAACAGCTCGTGCGTGCGGCCGCGGTCGAGGATGCAACCGTCGGCCATTACCACAATGCGTTCGGCAAAATCCGAGACGACTTCCATATCGTGGCAGACCATGATAACGGCGCAACCACGCTCGGCCATGGTACGCACTGTTTCCATGACGGTCATGCACTCGCGGTAATCAAGGCCGCTCGTGGGCTCGTCGAGCACGACGATCTTGGGCTCAACCACTACGACGGAGGCAAGCGCCACCATTTGTCGCTGACCGCGCGAGAGCGAGAAGGGCGCCTCATCGGCAGGCAGGCCAAAGCGGTCGATGACGAGCTGGGCGCGACGCAGTGCCTCGGCACGGTCCATGCCGCCAAGCTCCAGGCCAAAAGCGACCTCGTCGAGCACGGTGTCCTTGCAGATCTGGCGGTCGGGGTTTTGGAAGAGGGTCGCGACCTCGCGAGCGATGCGGCTCGTGGGAACGGCTGCGGTATCCAGTCCCGTGACGCGCACGCTGCCCGAGGCGGGCTTAAGCAGGCCTGTGAGCAGCTTGGTGAGCGTGGTCTTGCCGGCGCCGTTTTGGCCGACGATGCCCACGAGCTCGCCAGGATAGAGCGTCAGGCTTAGGTCGTGTACGGCGGCGCCGCCATTGGGATAGGCAAACTCAACGTGATCGAAGGTGAGCACGGGCTCGGCGTCCTTGGCATGAGGGCGCAACGAAGGTGCATGCGGGGAACCGGCGGGCGCCTGGGCTTCGCTGGCCGCGCGTGCGGGGTCGACGATGTCCGAGATCAGGCGCTCGGCCTCATCGACATCCAAGCAAGGGGTACCGCTTACCAGGCCATCGGCCTCGAGGCTATTGAAGATACGCGTGACGCGAGGGCAGTCGACGCCGATGGCACGGAGCTCGTCGGTATGCGCGAAGACCTCGTGTGGCTCGCCCTGCAGCGCGATTTCGCCATGATTGAGCACGAGCACGCGGTTGCAGTACTCCGAAAGCAGGGCGACCTTTTGCTCAACGACGACGATGGTGATGCCGAGTGCACGGTTGGCCTCACGCAGGGTCTCGAAAACCAGCGTGGAGCTGGCGGGGTCGAGTGCCGCGGTGGGCTCGTCGAGAACCAAGACGCGCGGACGCATGGCGAGGATGGCGGCGATGGCCACTTTTTGCTTCTGTCCGCCCGAGAGGGTGGCGATCTCGCGGTCGCGCAGGTCGCTGATGCCGACGGTCTCGAGCGTTTCGCTCACGCGCTGCTCGATCTGGTCGTGGGGAACGCCAAAGTTCTCGAGGCCAAAGAGCATCTCGTCCTCGACGACCGAAGCGACCATCTGCGTGTCGATATCCTGCAGCACACTGCCGACGATTTGCGACACGTCGGTGAGCGAGACTTCGCAGGTGTCGTGGCCGTCGACCATGACGGACCCAAAGAACGTGCCGGTGTAGTGGTGGGGCACGGCACCCGACAGGCAGGCGGCAAGCGTGGACTTGCCGGCACCCGAGGGCCCGATGATGCCGATGAAATCTCCCTTGTTCACGCTGAGCGAGATGTGGCTGAGCGCCTGCTCGGTCTGCGTGCCATAGGAGAACGAGACATCGTCGACGTTGATGATCGTTTCCATGGATACCTTTCATAGTCATTGGGGACAGTCTTAAATGACCAGTTTAAGACCGTCCCAAAAAAGCTCGTTGTTTGGGACGGTCTTTGGTGGTGAAGCACGGAGACGGCTTTACGAGGGGCCCCAGGTTGGCGCGAAAGAGGAGCGAAGCGTACTTGGGTACGCGAGCGACGAATGAACGCCAAGATGGGGTGGTTCGTAAAGCCGAGCGGGTTAGTTGAGCCTAAGGGCCTTCTGGATGGGCAGGTAGAGGGCGCCGACCAGAATGGCGTTAAAGACGGCGGTCATGGCGACGACGGGCAGCATGGCGGCGGCGAGCTCGCCGACCACGCCGAGCATGGCCATCTTGATGACCATGAAGATGACGCCGGAGACAAAGGTGGTCAGGAAGGTTGCGACAATGGCGATGGCGGGCTTGACCTGACCGTCCTTGCCGGCGGCGTTGACGATGCCGGCCATGAGCATGGCGGCGATGCCCTCGGCGGCAAAATCAACGAACGGCGAAGTGGTGGTGATCTGGATCACGGCGGCCGAGATAAGGCCGATGACGAGCGCCTGGCCGATGTTGGGGCGAACGACCAAGATGGTGAGGCAGAAGGCCGAGATGATGAACTCGGGGCTGATCATGCCGCCCGAGATGCCTGAGATGGCCTTGCCGACGGTGAAGTTGAGGATGAAGCCGGCGGCGAGCAGGATGGCAAGCAGGACGAGGGCGCGGACATCGAGTTTGCCACGGTCGGCGGTCTGGACGGTGCGGGGCTGGGTGGCGGTGGTGTTCTGAGACATGGTGAAAATCCTTTCGGAATGGGAGTGCAAGAGAAAGCGGAGGCGCGTGATGCGAATGCGATCGGGCTCGAGATAGAAAAAGGCCCCCGGTCGAAACCGGAGGCCTTCCAATCACCTAGAGCGCAAAAACAGGCGTGAGGGACTCACTGTCGACCGATCGTATTCGCATCACGCCACCACCAGTTGTTGAGAGACTTCATCGCGTTCTTCATGTCGGTGGCTCCTTTCGTGATGCCATGGTACGGTCGCACCTAGTTGCTGTTGCGCTGCACTATAGCACAGCAAAGTGTGTGCGGGGAAATCTATTTTGAAAAGATTTCAGGCGGGTTTCCCGTCGGTCAAAAGGCGGGTTAAGCGGGCGAGGCTGCCATTGCTGCCTTGCCCGCTCAGCTAAGACGTTACTCCTTATTGCGACGGTAGAGGAAATAACCGCCTGCGGAGATGACGACAACGCCAGCGATGGCGAATGCGGCCACCATGCGGCCATCAAAACGATCGCCAGTGGTGGGCAGGCCGCCCTTGGTGTTCGTCTTGTTGGTGGTTACCGTGGTCGTGGTGTCCGACTTGCCAGGCTTCTCGGGCTTGGTGGTGGGCTGTTCGGGCTTAGCGGGCTGCTCGGGAGTGCCAGGCTGCTCAGGAGTGCCGGGCTGATCCGGGGTGACCGGATCGGTGGCAAGAGCATCCTTGGCGTAGGTGATGGACACCTTGAGGCCGTTGGTCTCAGTGTTCAGATCGCTCGGAGTGAAGGGCTCGTCAAAGTTTCCGGCTTTCTGATAGGCGCGCATCTCCTGGAGCAGGGCCTTGCACTTGACGTAGGTGTTCTCGGTAGCAGCCTTGCCGGCCTTGTTGGCCAGAGCGGTGCGGCCCTCGGTGGTCGTTTCGGCCAGCATGGCGGCGTCAACTTCCTTGTTCTGCTCGATGAGCTCATTCTGGAGCGCATCGAGGTAGGCACGGACGCTGATACCAAGGGTGTCAGGGTTCTCAAAGCAGAGCGAGCTGATGTCCATGAGAGCGTAGTTGATTGAGTTCTCGGGCTCCTCGTTGTACACGACGTCAGTCTGTTTGCAGTGATCGAAGGAGACGGTCTGATCGCTGAAGTACGGGCTGACCTCAGTTATCAGAGCGGAGTACAACGGGATGGCGACGGAATACGCAGCGCGGGAGAGCATCTCCCACTGGATGGTGGCAACCTGGGGATCAAGGCCGCGACGAATCTGGAAGAGGTTGATCTCGGTGTTGCGCTCGGTGCCGATGGCGTAGGCGCCGTCGGTGTTGGCGTTAAGGCCGGGGACATTTTCGCCGCGGTTGCCAAAGGCACGAATCAGCTCAAAGGTGCTCCAGCCAGACTTGCCAGGCTTGAAGAACAAGGGCTGGATCTCGCTGACGGATGCGCCGACGCTGCCGTTGTCGTTGACGATGGTGTAGTCGGCGTCCTTGGTAAGCGGGTTCATGAAGTAGTCTCGGCCCTGGACATAGCGAGTCCACTGATGCATGCCAGTCTTATCGAGTCTCTCGCCATAGGTTCTGGCAACATCGAACTTGCCGTCGGTGTACTCGGCGAAGCCCTTTTCTTCGGGCATGGATTGGATCTTTTCAGAGTGGAGGCAATTCTCGGTGTCATTGAGGTCGACATCGTAGTTGAGGCTCCCGATATTAGGGTTGAGCGACGCGACGTCGTCAGCGAGCTTCATGGCGATCCACTGATGGGCGGAAAGTGTGGCGAACAGCCAGGTCTCGTTGTTGTCGGCGATGATGATCTGGTCGTTGGTACAGACGCCTTGATCATCGATCAGGCTGCCGAGAAGCTCGACGCCCTCGCGGGCCGTGGCGCTCTCGCCCAGGATGATGCTGCCGTAACTGTACTCGCCCAGACCCACTTCCTCATCGATGGGGTCTGCTGCAGCGGCCTCCTCGTTATAGGAGGTGCTTAGCGTGGCGGAGCAGGAGACGCCCTTCTCGTTGATGCCGGCCTCGGAGTAGGCGTCGGTGCGACCCATCCAGTTGGAGGGGTGGTCGCGTACATAGCTGTAGCGATAGGTAGGCTTGTTCGAAGTGTATTCAAAAGCAGATTCAATCGAGCTGTACTTAAAGCCAGGTTCGTGGGCAGGTTCGATGCCGTAGTGCTTAAGATAGCGCTTGCCAAAGTCCTCGGCGCGGCCGTAGTACGTGTTGCCGTCGGCCGTAAGGTTTTTGCCCATGTATATCTGCGTGCAGGCGAGCGCAGATGTCGGCATGGACATGATGGTTGCAGCTCCAAAGGCGAGGCCTATGCCTAGCTTCTTGAGCGCGTTGACGGGGTGAGTTTTCCTCATTTTCCCTCCCAGCGTGCGAAAGCCCTCTGTCGCCAGAGGGCTTCAGCCAATAAAGACACCCCATTAGCGTAACGAACTGGAAACAATATTCATCTATGAAAGACACTTACTCGATAAGCGTGATGAAATATGCGACGAGCGGTTAATTGTACTCAGTTTGTAGCTTTACTTTAATAAAGACGCCCTGTAATTACTGTAGCCGAATAAAGTAGCTGGGAATGCCTGAAATGAAGATCCCCTGCTGTTTGGCAAATGCATAAACAGCAGGGGAGACGATAATTGGATGAATATCATACCAATGTGGAATTACTTCTTCCGGCGGTGGATCACGTTGATCGCATAGCCGACGAGCATGGCCAAAACGATGATGATAAAGCCGAGCAGGGGATTGTCGTTCATAGGGTCCTCCTATTTTCCGAGCGGGGAGAATTCGTCGACGATGAGGTCGAGGCATTGCGGAAGCGCGCGGGCTCCAAAGACGCCCGAATTGCTGGAGATGATCTCGCCATCGAACTGCATGCCCAGCGACGGGGTGCAGGTGATCTTGGCTTCCTTGGTCTGGATGATCTTGAACTGCGGGCGGCCGAGTACCTTGCCGGCGGGGTCGAGTGCGGCGGTGATCACAGTCGGTAGAAGCTGCACAGTTTTTACGGGTTCGATGACCGCAATGTCGACCATGCCATCGTTCATACGGCAGTCGGGGAACAGGTTGATGTCGTTTTGGATGACCGAGGTGTTGCCGGCCATGCAGCAGATGCCGTCGAGCTCCTCGACAATGCCGTCATGCTCAATCGTAAAGTGCGCCACCGTGGGATTGGGCGTGGCGAGCGCGGAGAGGAAGTAAGCGATCTCGCCGATGTCGTTTTTGGTGGGGGCGGCCTTCATCATGATCTCGGCGTCGAAGCCCGAGCCGGCGATGATGATAAAGCCGTGGCGCTTCTCGTTGCCGTTCTCGTCGAGCCAAAAGAGCTCACCCATGTCGACTTTGACCGTGCGACCGGCACGGCAGGCCTTGGCGAGCGCCGCTGCCTCGGGGGCATTACCGATGTTGTTAAAGAATAGACAGGCTGTGCCGGAGGGGAAGACGAGCGTGGGGACACCGCACCCGCGCATCTGGTCGAGCACGTTGGAGACGGTGCCGTCGCCGCCCGAAACGACCACGCGATCAAACTCGCGCACGTCTGCCACGGCATCCTCGGGCTCCATGCCATCGCCGATAAAACGCATCACGACCTCGTCGCCGCCCTGCGCGAGGGCGTGCGTGAATGCGTAGATTTCATCTGAGCTGGGGCCCGATGCCGGGTTGTGGATGATAAGGCAGCGCATACTTACGTTCCCGTTCTGTGACTAACCGAGTATAGTTGTAAGGCAATGCCGATATCCTACCCGTGTTTTTCGGGCCTAACCTTATTCGATGGGTTGATATGTACATTTCCACACATCAGGCTCTACTCGCCTTTTGCCAGCGCGCCCGTGAGTTCGACGCGATTGCCGTCGATACCGAGTTTTTGCGCGAGCGCACATTCCACCCGCGTCTGTGTTTGGTTCAGATTGCCACCCCTGCCGAGAGCGTCGCGGTCGATCCCCTGGTAATCGACGACCTATTGCCGCTGGCCGAGCTTATGGCCGACGAGAGCGTGACCAAGGTCTTCCACGCGTGCTCGCAGGATATGGAGGTCATGCTCCATACCGTGGGCGTGCTGCCACGACCGATTTTCGATACGCAGGTCGCCGCCGCCTTTTTGGGCGAGCGCCAGCAGATTTCGTATGGCGCGCTTGTTCAGACGTTCTGCGGCGTATCGCTGCCCAAGACCGAGTCGCTGACCGACTGGTCGCGCCGCCCGCTGACCGATAAGCAGATTGAGTATGCGATCGATGACGTCAAGTACCTGATCGTCGCCTATACCGAGATGATGAGCCGCCTGCGCGAGCTGGGCCGTGTGGACTGGGTGCTCGACGAGCTGCGCCCGCTGGCTGACGAGTCGCACTATCGCGCCGATCGCCACGAGGCGTTCCGCAAGGTCAAACGCATCAATTCGTGCAGCCGTCACCAGTTGGGCATCGCGCGCGAGCTCGCCGCCTGGCGCGAGGACCGCGCCGAGCGCCGTAACATCCCGCGCAAGTGGGTCATGTCCGACGACACGCTGCTTGCGCTCGTTAAGCGCAATCCCGTGCGCGTTGAGGAGTTCCGTAGTATCCGCGGTACCGATCAGTTGGGGGAGCGCGACGTGGACGGTGCGCTCATGGCCATCAAGCGCGGCGCGAGCTGCCCGCACGATCGCCTGCCGCTCATGGTGCGCGGGCACCGTCAGATTTCGCCGGAGTTGGAGAGCGTGACGGACCTGATGTACGCGCTCATCCGCCTGGTTGCCGAGCGCTCGGGCGTGGCGACTTCGGTCATTGCCTCGCGCGATGACCTGGCCGACTATATTGAGCATCCCGAGCAGAGCCCCTTGCGCGAAGGCTGGCGCTTTGAGCTTGTGGGCTCGCGCCTGGACGATCTGCTTTCCGGCAATATGGGACTCACCGTGAAGGACGGAAAAATCGAATTGCTGTAGGTATATAGTTACGCGGTTTTACCAAACCGCGTAACAGCTCGACGCTGCAAACGGCCGAGAGCGGCAATCTGACGTTCAATCGTCGCTCGCGTACCAAAGTACGCGTCGCTTCTCTTTCACGTCACCTTGCTCGCTCTCGGCCGTTTTCGCTGACATTGGCAAAACATTGATGTTGATTTGCTGGTCAGTCGAATGGGTAAAATGCCTCCAACGTGTAACTCGACTCGGAGGAATTCGCATGCCTTATTACTATGGATACGGCTTTGGCATCGACCCGCTGTACCTGCTGGTTGTTCTTGTCTGCACGGTGCTTGGCCTTGCTGCGCAGAGCTATATCAATTCGACGTACAAGACCTGGTCCAAGGTTCGCTCGGACGGCGACACGGGCGCCACGGTTGCTCGCCGCATGCTTGACGCCAACGGTTGCAATGCCGTGGGTATCAAGGGTGTTGCCGGTGAGCTCACCGACCATTACAACCCGCAGGATAACAACCTGTATCTGTCGGATGCCAACCGTTCGGGCGGTTCGGTCGCAAGCGTTGCCGTCGCCTGCCACGAGGCGGGCCATGCCGCCCAGCGTCAAAGCGGCTATGCCATGATGAAAGTACGTACCGCCCTCGTGCCGGTCGTCAACTTTACCCAGAACACCTGGACCATCGTGTTGCTCTTGGGCCTGTTTATGAACATTGCCGGGCTCACGACCCTCGCGCTGATCTTCTTCTCGTTTAGTGTGTTGTTCCAGTTGGTTACGCTGCCGGTCGAGATTGATGCCAGCCGCCGCGCCGTGGCATATATTGAGCAGTCGGGTATGAGTTCCAAGCAGGTCAACGGTGCCAAGAAGGTGCTGACGGCCGCCGCGCTTACCTATGTTGCCGCTGCGCTCACCTCGATTATTCAGCTGCTCTATCTTATGGCTCGCTACAACAGAAACTCCAACCGATAACAAATTGGGTCGCTGGGCGCCGCGGGGATTCGTGTCCCCGCGGCGCTGTACTATGTGTTGGACTTGAATTTGCGCAGGGCCGAAGCCCTTGTGCACGATGACGAAAGGAGGCTGCGTGGCAGGCTGGAATCTAACCGGCAATGCCGTTTCCGCCGAGTTTGACGGTTCGGATGAGCAGGAGCGCAAGGAGCTCAGCGTGAGCCAGGCGGTGGAGATCGCCGCTGGTGCGCTCGATGCCATTCCGCAGCTGAGTGTCCTGGGCGAGGTCACGGGTTTCCGTGGTCCCAACGCCCGAAGCGGCCACTGCTACTTCCAGATTAAAGACGACTCGGCCGCCGTCGACTGCATCATCTGGAAGGGCGCCTATCTCAAGCGTACCTTCGATCTGCGTGACGGCATGCAGGTGAGCTTTAAGGGCAGCTTCAACCTCTATAAGCCCACGGGTCGTATGAGCTTTGTCGCTCGCTCGTTTTCGCTGGCGGGGGAGGGTCTGCTGCGTCAACAAGTGGCGCAACTGGCCGAAAAGCTACGCCGCGAGGGCCTGATGGACGAAGCGCGCAAACGCCGCATCCCGGTGTTCTGCTCACGCGTGGCGGTTGTCACCTCGCTTTCCGGTGCGGTAATCGACGACGTCAAGCGTACATTGCGCCGACGCAACCCGCTCGTCGAGCTCGTCTGCGTGGGCGCAAAGGTCCAGGGCGAGGGTGCGCCGGCAGAGCTTATTGAAGGCTTGCGCCGCGCCGCTGCCATTACGCCAGCGCCCGACTGTATTTTGCTGGTGCGTGGTGGCGGTTCCTTCGAGGACCTCATGACCTTTAACGACGAGGAGCTTGCCCGTGCGGTGGCGGCTTGCCCTGTGCCCGTGGTGACCGGCATTGGCCATGAGCCCGATACCTCGATTTGCGACATGGTGAGCGACCGCCGCGCCTCCACGCCCACGGCGGCGGCCGAATCGGTGGCGCCGGCCATGACGGAGTTGGCCGATGTGCTCGAGGCGCGCCATCAGCGTCTGGGTGCCGCGATGGCATCGATGATTGGGTCGGCCCAGGTCGACCTGGAGATGCTCGATCAGCGTGGCCGTCGTTCCTGGGATACCTATACGGCTCGCTTGGGCGACGCGCTCGATGCGGCCGCATGCCGCCCGTGTCTCAACGATCCGACATTTATGGTCGAGCGTCGTGAGTCAGAGCTTGCCTTGACGGCCGATCGTTTGTCCGGTGCCATAACGCGCTCGGTCGGGGCGTTCCGATCCAGCTTTGAACGCCTGCCCGAGCGTCTGGCTACAAGCACCTCGGGACTCGATGGCAAGCGCCATGCGCTCACGCTTGCGAGTTCCCGTCTGGAGCATCAGGGACGTACGATGCTCAGCAAACCCGCGTCCGACCTGGGCCGAGCTGCTGCGTCGCTCGATGCCCTGTCGCCGCTCAAGGTGCTTGCCCGTGGCTATTCCATCGCATACAGCGATGATGGTGTGGCTACGAGCGCCAAGACCTTTAAGCCCGGCGACGCCATCCGCGTGCGCATGGCAGACGGCAACGTGGCAGCAACGGTCAATACGGTCGAGTAGACCGCGTTTCATAGCGATAAACCTTTAGGAAAGGAAACAGATATGGCAGAGAAGACCCCGGTCGAGCAGCTTACGTACAAGCAGGCTTCGCAGGAGTTGGAGCTCATCATACGCAGCTTGGAATCGGGCGATATGGAGCTCGAGGAGTCGCTTGAGAGCTATACCCGCGGCGTCGAGCTCCTCAAGAGCCTGCGTACCCGCTTGTCCGATGCCGAGCAGAAGGTCTCGGTGCTCCTGAAGGACGTCGACGGCAACGACGTGCTCGCCGACGGCGAAGCCGCCAACACCGACGACAACCTTTCGTTCTAACCACCCCGACCAAATATAATTACCTTGGTCTGCGAGAAAGGAACCAACCATGTGTGATTGCATCTTCTGCAAAATTGCCAACCACGAGATCCCCTCGACCGTCGTTTACGAGGACGACCAAGTCATCGCCTTCGACGACCTCAACCCCCAGGCGCCGGTCCACACGCTCGTGATCCCCAAGAAGCACTACAGCGATATCGCCGATAACGTGCCGGCCGAGACCATGGGCGCCATGGCTCACGCCATCCAGGAGGTCGCTAAGGCCAAGGGCTTGGAGGACGGTTTCCGCGTCATCTCCAACAAGGGCGTCAACGCCGGCCAGACCGTCATGCACTTCCACATGCACGTTCTCGGCGGCAAGAACCTGGGCGAGAACCTCATCTGAGGACGCACGGCCCGTCGACTTGGCTGCCTTTGGAGTAATCTATGCAGCTTTCTCAACTCGAATACCTTCAAGCTGTAGCGAACTATGGCGGCGTGCGCAAAGCGGCTCGCGCCGTTCACGTGAGTCCGCAGGCCGTTTCGTCGGCAATAAAAAAGTTGGAATCTGAGTATCAGATTGTTTTGCTCGACCGATCGGCGGGGGAGGCTGTTTTGTCTCCGGCGGGCAGAGAATTTGCGCATCGTGCACGCGTGATCCTGGCGCAAGTCGACGATCTCAAAAAGTACGCTCAATCGGGGAACGGCGGCGTTTCGCCCGACGGCCATTTCCGTCTTTACGCCCCCTGTCTTCACGGGCGGGGGCGTCTTTTTTCCGAAAACTGGTACGACTCGTTTGAAAGCTCGCACCCTCAGATTCACCTTGATGTTTGGCATCAGCCAACGGCCACATGCTTTGAATCACTTGTGCTTGGCATTTCGGATGCGGCCATCTCATTTGAGGAACCAAGGGATAGTGTCCTTTCTTCGAAATACTTGGGTGAAAAGGAGCTCAAGGTTCTTTCATGCCCAGCTGGTCATCAATCTGTTGACGCTATGACCATTCGTGAGTTACTGGGCGGCAGGCTCGCTGTTCCCATTTATTTGTCACCCTGTCTCAATGCAATCAATCAATGCCCCGAAGCCCAGCTGGTTAATTTCCGCTTTCGCGATGTCGAATACGGAAACAGGGCGCAGACTGAGTTTCTTCAAGCCGGGGGATTGATATTGAGCTTTTCTGGCTCTTCTCTCGCATCAGATGGACTGGAAGTGAGCGAGTGTTCCATTGAAGGCTCGCATGACGTAGCCTTGCCCATCTACTTTTGCTATCGACAAAATGCCTGGACCGATCGACACCAGACGGTATTTCTTCACCTATTGCGTCACCTTGCTTCGTGAGGCCATTTGGCCTCGTGGCGTCAAGTGAATGTTGACGCCTTGTAACACATGACTGACGGCTCTGCCCTCATGCTTTTCCAAGATTCCGATTTTAGATTGCTGACTCTTGGAGGGCGGAGTATGAAAAACCGTACGGTTTTGCTTTATATGACGTTCGTTTTTCTGTCGAACTTCAGCACCATCTTGTATTTTCTGACGGTTTACCTTGAATTCGTCGGATTCTCGATGGTGGCGATTTCTAGCATGATGATTGCATATCAAGTGAGCAAGTTCATCCTTGAAGTTCCCACTGGCTATATTGCTGATAGGTTTGGACGAAAGACAAGCGGCCTCGTTGGCGTCGTGGGAATGCTTGGATACTACGCCGCCCTGCTTCTCGTCCGTTCTCCTCTGCTTTTAATCGGTGCGTTTGCTCTTAAAGGTTTTGCCGTTGCATGTGTGAGCGGATCCATCGAAGCGATTTACATTGACAGCGTCTCTCAGGACCAGCTCGTAAGACTTAATGTCGTTGAGCGATTTGTTTTCTATGCCTCTTATGCCATCTCCGCTTGCGTGGGCGGTTTCATTTCGTCTGTCGGTGCATATCTCATTGGTCTTTCGGCAGATACCATCGCAATGGTGTTGACGTTGGTTGTCGTTGCCTGCATTCCTGAGATGCAAAGAGGGAGCACTGCGGGGACACCTGAGCGTGGAATTAGCCCGAAGATGATCGGTGCTGCTATTGCGTGTAATGGCATTCTTCGTTCAGCGTTCATCATGGACTGTTCTCAGGCATTTGCTTTTGTCGCCCTGGAAGACTTTTTCTCACTGTTGCTTGCGGGTCGCGGAATGAATGCCGTCGCTTCGGGTGTGATCATTGCGGTCCAGCTCCTTGCCTCGGCCTCCATGGGGCTTATTGTGCCCAGTGTGATTGCTCATGTCGACAAGGGCCGTTTTGCGCGTATTTGCGGCATCGTGCGCCTTTCCCTGACTGCTCTATTTTTGATTCCCTTTACTCCGGTCTATTTGCTGCCCGTGTTCTATGTGTTGCAGACGGTCGCCTACTCGTTATTTGCTCCAATTAAATACTCAATTTTTCAAAATGCTGCCGATTCTTCGATGCGCTGTTCACTGATTTCGGTTCAAAGCCAGATGGTGGCGGTGGGTGCCATCCTTTTCTATCTGTTCAATGCTGCGTTGAGCAGCATCGCGGACATTCGAGTCATATTGCTTGTCGCGCTCGGGATTTCTTCTTTGGTGTATATCCCCGCGCTATTTCGTCTTACAAGTCAAAGGCCATGCGTATTTAGGCACCGATAACTTATATATCAACGCAATAAACCCGAGCGCGAGGGCGTTTGGGTTTATTATTGAAGCGTATGTAACCTGGCGGCGCCACACCGCCTGTTAGTAGGGAGACACATGAACGTTCTGGTCGTCAACGCAGGATCTTCGACCCTTAAGTATCAGGTCATCGATACCAAGTCCCATAAGGTGTCCGCAAAGGGCTCCTGCGAGCGCGTCTGCTTTACCGGTGGTACCTTCACCCATGCTGCCAATGGCTCCAAGAAGGTGACCGAGAACATCGAGTTCCCCGACCACAAGGTCGCCATCGAGGTCGTCCTGAAGGACCTTGAGGCCAACGGCGTCAAGATCGAGGGCATCGGCCACCGTATCGTTCAGGGCGGTTGGTACTTTGGTGATTCCTCCCTCGTCGACGAGGACGTCCTCGCCAAGATTCGCGAGGTCGCCCCGCTGGCGCCGCTGCACAACAACCCCGAGGCCAACGTTATCGAGTACTGCCTGGAGCAGTATCCCGATCTGCCCAACGTCACGGTCTACGACACCGCTTTCCACTTCAACATGCCCGAGGTCGCCAAGACCTACGCCCTTCCCAAGGATGTTTGCGACAAGCTGCACATCCGTAAGTACGGCGCCCACGGCACCAGCTATCGCTACATCTCCAAGAAGGTCGCCGAGATGACCAACGGCGAGGCCCGCAAGGTCGTCGTGTGCCATATCGGCTCCGGCGCTTCCCTGTGCGCCATCGAGGACGGCAAGTGCATGGACACCACCATGGGCTTGACGCCGCTCGACGGCGTCATGATGGGCACCCGCTGCGGCTCCATCGACCCGGCTACCGTGTGCTACCTGCAGCGCGAGGGCGGCTACACCTTCGACGAGGTCGACGAGATGATGAACAAGAAGTCTGGCCTTTTGGCTGTGACCGGTGGCAAGACCAACGACTGCCGCAACGTTGAGGAGCTCGCCGCCGCTGGTGACCCCGATGCTCAGCTCGCCTTCGACATGTTTGTCTACAAGATTGCCGCTAAGGCAGCCGAGATGGCTACTTCTATGTGCGGTATGGACACCCTGGTCTTTACTGCCGGCATCGGCGAGCACGCTCCGGCTGTCCGCGCTGGCGTGGCCGACCGTCTGGCCTTTATGGGCGTCAAGATGGATCATGCCCGCAACGCCCTGCGTGGCGACGGCGCTTGGTGCCTGTCTGCCAAGGATTCCAAGGTCAAGATTTTCGTCATCCCCACGGACGAGGAGTTCATGATCGCCTCCGACGTCGAGCGCATCGTCAACGGCAAGTAATTGCAAAAGGGGAGGGGCTGGACGACCGAGCGCCGTTCGGCCCCTCTTTTGTGCTCGTTGGGCGATATGCCTGATAGCTATTTATCAAGTTGTGATAACTTCTTATTAAAATGCGGCCGCCTTAAGGGGTCTGCGTCGACCGTATTGCACTGCAAAGGAGTCTCATGAACGTACTTGTTGTTAACGCCGGCAGCTCAAGCCTCAAATATCAGCTTTTGGATACCGATACTCGCGAGGTTTTCGCCAAGGGCAACTGCGAACGTATCGGTTCGGACATGGGCATCTTTGGCCACTCCGAGAACGGTGGCGCCAAGCAGACCGAGGAGGTCTCTTTCCCCGATCATCGCTCTGCTATCGCTCGCGTGCTCGAGGAGCTCGAGAAGACCGACTTTACGATTGATGGCATTGGCCATCGTATCGTTCAGGGCGGCTGGCACTTCGATGATTCCGCGGTCGTCGACGATGAGGTCATGGCTAAGATCCTTGAGGTGGCCCCGCTCGCTCCGCTGCACAATTACGGCGAGGCCGCAGCAATCGAATATTGCCGCGAGAAGTATCCGGAGCTGCCCAGCGTGGCCGTCTTCGACACCTCGTTCCACATGACCATGCCCGAGGTCGCCTACACCTACGCGCTGCCCAAGGACGTGTGCGACAAGTACCACGTGCGCAAGTACGGCGCACACGGTACGAGCCACCGCTACGAGTGGATGATGGCCAAGGAGATCCTGGGCTCGCGCTGCCACCGCCTGCTTTCGTGCCATCTGGGCAACGGTGCTTCGCTTGCCGCCATTGAGGACGGCGTGTGCCGCGACACCACGATGGGCCTCACGCCGCTTGACGGCCTGATGATGGGCACTCGCTGTGGTTCCATTGACCCGGCTACCGTGTGCTACCTCCAGCGCGAGGGCGGCTACAGCTATCAGGAAGTTGATGACATGATGAACAAGCAGTCTGGTCTGCTTGCCATCTCGGGCATCTCCAACGACGCCCGCGACATCCGTACACGCGCCTCCGAGGGCGACGAGCGCTGCCTGCTCGCCTTCGATATGTTCGCCTACAAGGCCATGCAGCAGGCCGGCTCCATGATCGCTTCCATGGCGGGCGTGGACACCATCACCTTTACCGCCGGCATCGGCGAGAACGACTGGTCGATCCGCAAGGCCTTCTGCGACTGCTTTGAGTGGCTGGGCGTACGCATCGACAACAACAAGAACCGCGAGGCTGTGGGCAACGGCCCGCAGGTTATCAGTGCCGCCGGTTCCGCCGTCACGGTCATGGTCATCCCCACCGACGAGGAATACATGATCGCCCACGACGTCGAGCGCCTGACCAAGAACAACTAACGCGCGCATTTGCAAGTAAACGAAAGGCCTCCAGAGCAACGGCTCCGGAGGCCTTTTTGCTAGCAGGCGGAAATTCCAGTCCCAAAGTGACCATCGCCGGCAACGCCTGCACTTCCAGCAACGGAACCCGACCATTCAGATCCTCAGCCCCAGCTCGTAGCCAAGCCGCCGTCCACCCCAGATGCCCTGAATGCCACGTGACGGTAGAAGGCAGCGCAGGTTAACCCCTGAAAACACTCCGCAGACCAGAAACGCCCCCGTTCGTAGCTCCGAAGGAGCAGAACGGGGGCGTTTCATTGGTCGAGGACGTTTTCAGGGGTTAACCTGCGCTGCCTTCGGCGGGGATATGTCCGCTACTCAGCCATCTGAGCCTGGACGGCGGTGATGGCCACGACACCCACGATGTCGTCGGCAGAGCAGCCGCGCGAAAGGTCGTTGACCGGCTTGGCGATGCCCTGCAGGATGGGGCCGTAAGCGTCGGCGCCAGCGAAGCGCTGGACCAGCTTGTAGCCGATGTTGCCGGCCTCGAGGTCGGGGAATACGAGCACGTTGGCCTTGCCG
>CATYDM010000037.1 GCA_958405195.1 uncultured Collinsella sp. | reverse complement strand
CAAAACCCCGTCCCCTCATCTGTTGGGGTGGAATTGTTCCTGTTAATGGCTTCTGAAGGCCCAGACAGGAACTATTCCACCGCAACTTATTTTGGGGGAGAGGATACAAGCTGGGCATACAATGGATGTCGTTGTGTTGAGCTTACCGGGAGGCTGTTATGTGGGCATACGAGACGACGTTCTATCAGATCTATCCGCTGGGCTTTTGCGGGGCTCCGCGCGAAAACGCCGCGCCCGTTGCCGAGGATGAGCTCGCCCAGGCTGCCAACGCCGCGCCCAACCCCGATGCTCCTATCATGAAGGTCGCCCAATGGGCCGACTACATGCAGGAACTCGGCGTTGGCGCTGTGCTTATCAACCCACCGCTCGAATCTGATAGCCACGGCTACGATACACGCAGCCTGCGCCATATCGACCGTCGCCTGGGTGGGGACGCCGACTTTGCCGCCGTATGCGACACGCTGCATGCCCATGGCATCCGCGTGGTGCTCGATGCCGTCTTCAACCACGTCGGCCGCGGTTTTTGGGCCTTCCGCGATGTGCAGGAGCGCAAGTGGGACTCGCCGTACAAGGACTGGTTCCACATTAGCTTTGACGGCGATTCCTGCTATGGCGATGGCTTTTGGTACGAGGGCTGGGAAGGCCATTTTGAGCTTGTGAAGCTCAACCTGCAAAATCCCGCTGTGGTCGATTACCTGCTCGAGTCCGTGCGCCGCTGGGCCGAGGTCTTTGGCGTCGACGGCCTGCGCCTGGACGTTGCCTATATGCTCGACCGCGACTTTATGCGCCGCCTGCACGTCTTTACCCGTGAGCTCAAGCCCGACTTTGTGCTGATCGGCGAGACGCTCCACGGCGACTACAACCAAATCGTCAACGACGAGATGCTCGACTCCTGCACCAACTACGAGTGCTACAAGGGCCTGTACTCCAGCTTTAACTCGGTCAACATGTTCGAGATCGCCCATTCGCTGCACCGCCAGTTTGGCGGCGATCCGTGGTGCATCTACCGCGGCAAACATCTGCTGTCGTTTGTCGACAACCACGATGTGTCGCGCCTGGCAAGTATCCTCACCGACAAGTCGTGTCTGCGTCCCGCCTACGGCATGCTCTTTGGCATGCCGGGCATCCCGTGCGTCTACTATGGCAGCGAGTGGGGAATTGCCGGCGAAAAGGGTGGCCCCGATGGCGACTGGGCGCTGCGACCTGCGCTCAATGAGCCTGCGCCCAACGAGCTGACGGCGTTCATCAAGCAGCTCGCGCACCTGCGCTCGGCCGACGATGCGTCGGCACGCGCTCTCAACTACGGCGCGTACCGCAACGTGGTGATCCAGAACAAGCAGCTGCTGTTCGAGCGCGCCTGCGACGATGCGACGGTGCTCGTGGCGGTGAACGCCGTGGGCGAGCCTTACACCTTTGGCGCCGGCGAGCTCAACGGCTCCTTTGTCGACCTGCTTGTCGACGACGCGCTCGCGGTCGAGCTGACGGGTACCCTCGAGCTTGCGCCCTACGAGGTGCGCTATCTATTGAGGGCTTAGGCCATGGCAGCGTCTGACGAGGGCTATCAACATATTGAGCATGGGTTTGAACCCGTGTTCGACCAGCACTCGCGCGTTTTGGTGCTCGGGTCGTTTCCCTCGGTGCTTTCGCGCGCCAATGCCTTTTATTACGGCAACCCCCAGAATCGCTTTTGGCGTGTGATGGCCACGTGCCTCGGTATGCCCGTGCCGCCCAACGAGGGCGATTCTTTGGCAAGCGGTGAGCCCGCGACGCTCGACGCCTCGATTGCTGCCAAGCGATCCATGTTGCTTAACGGCGGCGTGGCCCTGTGGGATGTGATTGAGAGCTGCGACATTAAGGGCTCGAGCGACGCGAGCATTCGCAACGTTGTGCCGGCACATATCGAGCGCATTACCGATGCCGCGTCGATCGAGGTCGTTGTCTGTAACGGCGGTACGGCAGGGCGACTCTACAAACGCTACTTGCAAGATCGGACGGGGCTGCCTGCCATCGTCCTGCCCTCGACAAGTCCCGCCAATGCCGCCTGGCGTCTGGAGCGTCTTGTTGAGCGTTGGCACGAAGCCGTTGACTGGGCTGTTATTTAATTTAGATTTTTGTTTGAGCGTGGGCGCCCAGACGTTTCAGAACGCCTCGCCAGATCGGCGCAGGCACGGCTGGCTCGGCGCAAACCATGCCGTCGGCGTCGACGTTGGCGGCATTGCCGCCGCCAAGTCGCTGTGCATGCTCGACGGAGCAGCCCATGCGCACAGCGCCCACAAGCTTATCCATCGCTTCCGAAAATGGTCGGCGCAAGAGGCCCATGCGTGGGGAATGGCGAAGCGCTGCGATGCCGCTGCCGGCGCAGATGGCAACGCCGCCACACCACAATTGGTCATGGCGCTCACATGCCTTGCGCAGGCGAACGGCGGTCCCACGCGCCCGCTCAGTGCCCTCTTGTGCGGCTCGAATCGCGGCATAGACGCGCGTTCCCGTACCGCCAAAGCGCTCAAGCGCCTGCTCGATGGCTGTCAACGTCTCATCGTCAGCCACATCTTCAATGGCCAGCACGATGCCATCGGCAACGCCGTCGGCATTATCCGCCTTCAAGTCAACCGGGTGGGGGAGTACGGTGCCGGAAAGCCGGGCATAGGCCGCGATGGCATCCTGCAGGTCCCAGAGCAAAAACTCAAGATCGGCGCTATTGGGAATGCTGATATACGCGATGGTTTGCAACGTTTTTGGTACATCGCCGCATGCGGTCGTCTCCATGCCGCCCCCTTTCCGGCTCGTTTCCGTTTAGGTTACACCGTCTGGCGGCACCTCGCCGCGCTATCCTAGTGCAACCCTTACGAAAGGAACGCCATGCGTCTGCCCATGAATACCTCGCTTGCCACGCTTAAGCCCTCCGGTATCCGCCGGATCAACGCACTCGCCGCCCAGCACCCGGGGTGCATCGCGCTTGCGCTCGGCGAGCCCGATTTTCCCACGCCCGATGTGATTAGCGCCGAGGTGACTGCATCGCTCAATCGCGGTGACACGCATTATCCGCCCAACAACGGCCGTCCCGCCCTGCGCGAAGCGCTGTCCAAATATATGGGGGACGCGGGCCTTACATATTCGGCTGACGAGGCCATCCTGACCGATGGTGCGACCGAGGCCCTGTCGGCTACGTTTATGGCCATGCTCAACCCCGGCGACGAGGTCATCATCCCCACGCCGGCCTTTGGTCTGTACGAGAGCATCGTCGTGGCCAACCATGCCAAGGCGGTCTTTTTGGATACGGAGCCTACGCAATTTCAGATTGACGAGGACGCACTTCGTGCCTGCGTGACGCCGGCGACTAAGGCCATCGTTATCTGCTCGCCCAACAATCCCACGGGCTGCATTCTCAACGCGGCATCGCTCGACGCCGTGGCGCGCGTAACGGAGCAGTCGGGCATCTACGTAGTCTGCGACGACGTATACAACCGCCTGGTTTATGTGGATGGCTACGAGCGCTTTGCCCAGCGTCACCCGGAGCTGCGCGAGCAGACGGTCGTCATCGAGAGCTTTTCCAAGCCCTGGGCCATGACCGGCTGGCGCTTGGGCTGGCTCGCAGCGGCAGGGCCCGTCATCGCCGAGATCGCAAAAGCTCACCAATACCTAGTATCGAGCGCCGTCTCCTTCGAGATGGACGCCGCGGCCCGAGCCCTGACCGTCGACCCAACCCCCATGCTCAAAGTCTACCGAGCCCGTCGCGAACGCGTGCTCGCAGCTTTAGACGCCATGGGCCTCGACGTAGTAGAGCCCGCAGGAGCCTTCTACACTTTCCCGAGCATCAAAAAGTTCGGCCTAACCAGCGAAGCTTTCTGCATCAAAGCCATCAGAGAAGCAAACGTAGCCCTAGTCCCGGGCGACTGTTTCGGCACCGAAGGCCACATCCGCCTAAGCTACTGCGTCTCCGACAAAGACCTAGACGAAGGCCTCCGCCGCCTGTCCACCTTCATTTCAACCTTGTAGCCCTCAGGGATGCAACACATCAGCCCACCGACCCAGGCATTATGAGTGGGGCGCGTCGCTCAACGGACACGAGGATTCGCAGCAAAGGCAACGTAGCTCCGGCCGGGAGGGGCAGGGCGAGTTTTCCGTAGATTCCGCACGAGCCGAAGGCCACTTAATGTGGCCTTCGTGCGAGCCCAGGACTTGACCGAGCGGAAAACTCGCCCTGCCCCTCCCGGTCGGAGCGTATGCAGGGTTTGTGTACGAATCCTCGTGTCCGTTGACCGACGCCGGGGTCCCCGTCATAATACTTTCGGTTCACGCACGAATCCGCTGCCAGAGACAGCCGGTGCAAACGGGCATCGCCCGCGAGCTTAATGGGATATCCCGCCAGCCGAGGTGGTCGAGTAGATATGTCTTCTCGCCCCCGTCGCTCATGCAGCGCGGGGGCTTTCTTTTTGGACATGCCCCCGTCACGTCCTTGTGGCGGACCGTGCCCGGAAAGAATTCGAGGAGGTGTAATTCATGCCCCAGCAGTACAAAATCGACAAGGTTGCAGAGATCGAGTCCCGTATCGCCGAGAACGCCGGTCTGTTCGTCGTCAACTACAACGGTCTGACGGTTAAGCAGGCTCAGGAGCTGCGTCATCAGCTTCGCGAGTGCGGCGCCGAGATGAAGGTCTACAAGAACAACCTGGTCAAGATCGCTCTCAAGAACCAGGAGCAGCCCGAGATCGACGAGATCCTCGCCGGCCCCGTCGCTTATGTGTTCTACGAGACCGAGCCGGTCGAGGCCGCTAAGGCCCTTAAGGACTTCTCCGCTAAGTCTAAGGGCGTCCTTGAGATCAAGGGCGGTATCTCCGACGGCAAGGCCGTTTCCGCTGATGATGTTAAGGCTATCGCCGAGCTGCCCACCAAGGATCAGCTTCTCGGCCAGATTGCCGGTCTCATCTCCGGTTTCGCTCGCGACATCGCTGTCTGCGTCAACGGCGTTTCCTCTGGTCTCGCTCGTTCGATCCAGCAGGTCTCCGAGCAGAAGGCAGCCTAGTTGCTGTTTTCACCCGCGGCGGCAACGCCGCACCCCTGGCGCATTCGCGCTGTGTTTTAACTGATCTCCGTGCATCCGCACGGAAACCGAAAGGACTTAGAAATGGCTAAGCTTACCACCGATGAGATCATCGATGCTCTTAAGGAAATGACCCTTCTCGAGGCTTCCGAGCTCGTCAAGGCTATCGAGGACACCTTCGGCGTTTCCGCCGCCGCTCCTGCCGCCGTCGTGGCCGGCCCTGTTGCCGCTGCCGAGGAGGCCGAGGAGAAGACCGAGTTTGACGTCGTGCTCGAGGGCTTCGGCGACAACAAGATCCAGGTCATCAAGGCCGTCCGCGAGCTCACCAACCTTGGCCTGAAGGAGGCCAAGGAGGTCGTCGAGGGCGCTCCCAAGGCTGTTCTCGAGGGTGCCAAGAAGGAGGACGCCGAGGCTGCCAAGGAGAAGCTCGAGGCTGCTGGCGCTGCTGTCACCCTCAAGTAATCAGGCTTTCTCGCCAGATTTCTTTGCAGACGGGGTTCGCATTGCGAGTCCCGTCTTTTTTGTTTTTCGGTCCCTCGACATCGGTAGCTCAAACTGCCATGTTCTGTGATTTGCGTCGTATCGGGCACCCTGCCGTTGGGCAATAAAATTGCACCATTCGAGCAATAATTTGCGTTGACCTGCTGAAGAATTGTCTCTGCCTTGTAGCGACATATAGTTCCAGCGGTAAGATGCTTAGGTATCGCAATTTGGTCTGCGGCTGTGTGCCGCACGCATGGGGCGCTTTTGCGCCTGCGAAAGGATCTTTGAATAACATGAAGGCAATCATCCCCGCCGCCGGTCTTGGCACGCGTTTTCTGCCTGGCACCAAGTGCACGCCCAAAGAGATGCTGCCGGTGCTCGACAAGCCCGTCATTCAGTATGTCGTCGAGGAGGCGCTCGACCCCGAGGAGGTCGACGATGCCATCATCGTTACTTCTCCCGGCAAGCCCGAGCTGCTGAACTACTTCCAGCCCGATCGCTCGCTCGAGAACCTGCTGCGCGAGCGCGGCAAGAACGCCTATGCCGATGCCGTCGCCCACGCTGGCGGTATGCCGGTCGACTTCCGCTATCAGTACGAGCCCAAGGGCCTCGGCCATGCTATTCGCTCTGCTGCCGACGCCGTGGCAGGGGAGAACTTCCTGGTTCTTCTGGGCGACTACGTTGTGCCTAATCGCGACATCTGCGACAAGATGCTCGCCGTTTCCAAGGAGCACGGTGGAGCTTCGGTTATCGCCGTCGCTGCTTGCTCGCCCGAGGAAGTTAGCCGCTACGGCGTTATCGCCGGTGAGCGCGTCGGTTCGCTCGAGGGTGCCGAGGACGTTGCCGATGCAGAGCCGGGCGCTGTCTGGCGCATCGGCGGTCTGGTCGAGAAGCCCGCTCCCGAGGCGGCTCCGTCCAACCTGTACATTGTCGGCCGTTATCTACTGAGCCCGCTGGTCATGGACCTGCTCGCTGATCAGCAGGCCGGCAAGGGCGGCGAGATTCAGCTCACCGACACCATGGCCCGCTCGCTCGATCGCGAGGCTATGTACGCTGTCGTTATCGACCCGCTGTCGGGCTACGACACCGGCACTCCCTCTGGCTGGATGGCAACCAACGCCCTCATGGCCGCAAGCGATCCTCGCTTTGCCGATGCCTTCTGGGACGCCATCGACGAGCGCGGCGGATTGATGCGCAAGTAAGCCTTCGGACATCGACATTTACGGGCGCGGACCTCGGTTCGCGCCCGTTTTTTATAAGAGCTGCGATTGCTGGCTCTCTGTTCACAGAAAATATATGAACAGATGTTCGATATACATACATCTACCTGCGTGTTTTCTGTCGAAAAACTTTGCTACTCCAAAAACTCAATCGCGTCAAGGCTTTTCTTGCCCAACGGTCGGTACCTGATAAACTATTAGGTTGCGATAACTGGCGAAGCTATGCCTCGCCAACCCACCGAGCATTTCCGTGAAGGAGGAAAAACCTGGTGACCTACGCATACACTGCCACTGAGCGCAAGCGCGTCAGCTTCGGGAAAATCCCGGAGGCCATGGAGCTCCCCAACCTTATCTCTGTTCAAAGGGAATCCTTTGAGCGTTTTAAGGACGAGGGCCTTCGTGAGGCGTTCAAGGAATCCAGCCCCATCCAGAGCCAGAACCATGTTCTCGAGGTTACCTTCGGCGAGCATCAGTTCGGCGACCCCGCGCACACCGTCGAGGAGTGCCGCGAGAAGGACATGACCTATCAGGCCCCGCTTCTGACCGACGTTCGTCTCACCAACAAGGAGACCGGCGAGATCAAGGAGCAGCTCGTCTTTATGGGCGACTTCCCCATGATGACCGATCAGGGCACCTTCATCATCAACGGTACCGAGCGTATCGTCGTTTCGCAGCTCGTCCGTTCCCCGGGTGTGTACTACAGCTCCGAGATGGATTCGGGCAAGCAGATCTACAAGGCCCAGATCATCCCGTCCCGCGGTGCCTGGCTTGAGTTTGAGGTCGACAAGCGCGACCAGCTCATGGTCTCCATCGACCGTAAGCGCAAGCAGAGCGCCACGATGTTCCTGCGCGCCCTTGGCATTGCCGTCACCAACGACGACATCATCGAGCTGCTCGGCAACTCCGATGTGATCAAGCGCACCCTGGAGCGCGACACCGCCCTCACTCGCGAGGACGCCCTCATCGAGATCTACCGTCGTCTGCGCCCGGGCGAGCCTCCCACCGTGGATGCTTCCCGCAGCCTGCTCGAGGGCCTGCTCTTCAACCCGCAGCGCTACGATCTGGCCCGCGTCGGTCGCTACAAGGTCAACAAGAAGCTCAACCTCACCACGGAGGAAGAGGTCACGGTGCTCACCGACGAGGATATCGTCGCGACGCTGCGCTACCTCCTGTCCCTCGCTGCCGGCGAGCAGGGCTTCAAGGTCGATGACATCGACCACTTCGGCAACCGCCGCATCCGTACCGTCGGCGAGCTCGTCGCCAACCAGTTCCGTATCGGCATGAGCCGTATGGAGCGCGTCGTCCGTGAGCGCATGAGCTCCCAGGACATCGATGAGATCACCCCGCAGTCGCTCATCAACATCCGCCCGATCGTGGCCTCCATCAAGGAGTTCTTCGGTTCCTCGCAGCTCTCGCAGTTCATGGACCAGGCGAACCCCCTGACCGGTCTGACCCACAAGCGCCGTCTGTCCGCACTCGGCCCTGGTGGTCTTGCCGGCCACAAGTCCGGCTCCAGCCGCCGCACCAACGTGCCGACGGCCGTCCGCGACGTTCACAACTCGCACTATAGCCGCATGTGCCCGATCGAGACCCCCGAAGGCCCCAACATCGGCCTGATCGGCTCGCTCGCCCTCTACGCCCGCGTCAACGAGTACGGCTTCATCGAGGCCCCGTTCCGCCGCGTCGAGAACGGCGTTGCCACCGATCAGATCGACTGGATGACCGCTGACGAGGAAGAGAAGCACGTCATCGCGCCGGCCAACACGCCGCTCGATCCCAAGACCAACGAGTTCATCACGACCGATGCCGAGGGCAAGATCGTCCGTCCGCACACCGTGATCGCCCGTACCCGCGACTTCGACGGCTCCTTCGGCGCTCCCGCCGACGTGCCCGTCGAGGACGTCGACTACATGGACGTCTCACCGCGTCAGATGCTCTCCGTCGCAGCCACGCTGATTCCGTTCCTGGAGCACGACGACGCCAAGCGTACGCTGATGGGCGCTAACATGCAGCGTCAGGCCGTGCCGCTGGTTCACCCCGCCGCTCCCTATGTCGGTACCGGCATGGAGCGTCGCGCCGCTCTGGACTCCGGCGAGGTCACCCTGGCCAAGAACGCCGGTGAGGTCATCTTTGCCGACGCCGCCAAGATCATCGTCAAGCATGCCGGTGGCATGGATGAGTATCATCTGGCCAAGTATCAGCGCTCCAACCAGTCCACCTGCATCAACCACCGTCCGCTCGTTCGCGTCGGTGACACCGTTGAGCAGGGCGAGCCTCTGGCCGACGGTCCTTCGACCGATCACGGCGAGCTCGCACTGGGCCAGAACCTCACCGTGGCCTACATGCCGTGGGAAGGCTTTAACTACGAGGACGGTATCGTCGTGTCCGAGCGCCTGGTGGCCGAGGACCTGCTGACGACCATCAACATCACCCGTCACGAGATCGACGCCCGCGACACCAAGCTCGGCCCCGAGGAGATCACCCGCGAGATCCCGAATCTCTCCGAGGACATGCTTGCCAACCTCGACGAGGACGGCATCATCCGCATCGGCGCCGAGGTCGGCCCTGGCGACATCCTGGTCGGTAAGGTCACGCCTAAGGGCGAGAGCGCTCTGACCGCCGAGGAGCGCCTGCTGCGCGCCATCTTCGGTGCCAAGGCCCACGACGTCCGCGACACCTCCCTTAAGATGCCCCATGGCGCTTACGGCCGCGTCATCGACGTCGTCCGCTTTAGCCGCGAGAACGGCGACGACCTGGCCCCCGGCGTCAACGAGCAGGTGCGCGTCTACGTCGCCCAGCGTCGTAAGATCCAGCAGGGCGATAAGATCGCCGGCCGCCACGGCAACAAGGGTGTTATCTGTAACGTTCTGCCGGTCGAGGACATGCCTTACATGGCTGACGGTACCCCGATCGACGTTATCCTCAACCCGCTGGGCGTTCCTTCGCGTATGAACGTCGGCCAGCTGCTCGAGTGCCACCTTGGCTGGGCTGCCGCCTGCGGTTGGGATACCGAGCAGGCCGACTCCGACAAGTACGTCCCCGGTCCGTTCTTCACCGCGACGCCCGTCTTCGACGGCGCCAAGGAGGACGAGATCGCCGAGGTCATCCGTCGTGCCAACAAGAACATGCTCAACAAGGCCACCGCTGCCTTTGGCGATCACATGCGCCCCGAGTTCGTCACCCAGCTTGACGAGCGCGGCAAGACCCGTCTGTTCGACGGCCGCACCGGCGAGGAGTTCCGCGAGCCCATTACCGTGGGTACGTCCTACATCCTCAAGCTCGGCCACATGGTCGACGACAAGATCCACGCCCGTTCGACCGGCCCTTACAGCCTGGTTACCCAGCAGCCTCTGGGCGGCAAGGCTCAGTTCGGCGGCCAGCGCTTCGGCGAGATGGAAGTTTGGGCACTGTACGCTTACGGTGCTTCCAACGTCCTGCAGGAGATCCTGACCGTCAAGTCCGACGATACCGTGGGCCGCGTCAAGACCTACGAGTCCATCGTCAAGGGCGAGAACGTCCCGGTCCCGGGTATCCCCGAGTCCTTCAAGGTTCTCGTCAAGGAGATTCGCTCCCTCGCACTGGATATCGAGCCCATGCACGATGCCGACGAGGACGCCTCCGTCCCTGTGACCGCCGAGGAGACCTCCGCTCTCGACGACCTGGCTGCGCTCGCCGGCGTTGATGCCGACGTCGAGGCCGAGGATGCCGAGACCGCCGAGGCGCCCGAGGCTGTCGCCGCCACGACCACTGATAAGGAGTAGTTGACTGTGGCAGATTTCGAAGCTACTGATTTTGACTCGGTAAAGATCTCCCTTGCCTCCGCCGACCAGATCCGTTCCTGGTCGCACGGTGAGGTCAAGAAGCCGGAGACCATCAATTACCGTACCCTCAAGCCCGAGAAGGACGGCCTGTTCTGCGAGAAGATCTTCGGTCCCGCCAAGGACTGGGAGTGCTCCTGCGGCAAGTACAAGGGCATCCGCTTTAAGGGCATCGTCTGCGAGCGCTGCGGCGTCGAGGTCACCTCAGCCAAGGTGCGTCGCGACCGCATGGGCCACATCGAGCTCGCCGCTCCCGTGTCCCACATCTGGTACTTCAAGAGCCCCACGAGCTTCCCGATGAGCCGTATGCTCGACATCAAGTCCAAGGACCTCGAGAAGGTTCTGTACTTTGCCAGCTACATCATCACCGAGGTCGACTACGAGGCTCGCGAGGCCGACGCCGACGACCTGCGCGAGGAGCTCGCCGCCGATCTGGAAGAGATCGATGCCGAGTGCGCTCGCCAGATCGAGTCCCTCAAGGAGCAGGGCAACCCCGAGAACGTTGACGAGTTCTCCGACGAGGAGCCGCTGACCCCCGAGGAGATCGCCTCTGGCATCGTCGACATCGAGGAAGAGTGCAAGGACGAGAAGCAGCTCCGCACGGACGCCTTCAACGCCTTCATGAAGCTCAGCGAGCGCGACCTCATCTCCGATGAGCCGCTGTTCCGCGAGATGACTCGCTACTACTCCATGTACTTCAAGGGTGGCATGGGTGCCGAGGCCGTCCGCGACCTGCTCGCTGCCATCGACCTCCCCTCCGAGGCCGAGAAGCTCAAGGCCATCATCGCCGACGAGGACTCCCAGAAGCAGAAGCGCGAGAAGGCCGTTAAGCGCCTCGAGGTCGTTGACGCCTTCCTGAAGGGCGGCAACAGCCCCGCGAATATGATTCTGGACGTCATTCCTGTCATTCCGCCCGATCTGCGCCCGATGGTCCAGCTCGACGGTGGCCGCTTCGCCGCATCCGACCTCAACGACCTGTACCGTCGCGTGATCAACCGTAACAACCGACTCAAGCGCCTGCTCGACCTAGACGCCCCTGCGATCATCGTGAACAACGAGAAGCGCATGCTCCAGGAGTCCGTGGACGCACTGTTCGACAACGGCCGTCGTGGTCGCCCGGTCTCTGGCCGTGGCGGTCGCCCGCTCAAGTCGCTCGCCGAGGCCCTCAAGGGCAAGCAGGGTCGTTTCCGTCAGAACCTGCTGGGCAAGCGTGTCGACTACTCCGGCCGTTCGGTAATCGTTACCGACCCCAAGCTGCTGCTGCACCAGTGCGGTCTGCCCAAGACCATGGCGCTGGAGCTCTTCAAGCCCTTCGTCATGAAGCGCCTGGTCGAGCTTGGCAAGGTCGAGAACATCAAGGGCGCCAAGCGCGCTATCGACCGCGGTGCCACCTTTGTGTGGGATATCCTCGAAGAGGTCATCGACGGCCGCGTCGTGCTGCTCAACCGTGCACCGACCCTGCACCGTCTGTCCATCCAGGCCTTTGAGCCGGTGCTGGTCGAGGGCAAGGCTATCCACCTGCATCCGCTGGTCTGCTCGCCCTTCAACGCCGACTTCGACGGCGACCAGATGTCTGTCCACGTGCCGCTGTCCAGCCAGGCTCAGGCCGAGGCTCGCGTGCTCATGCTCTCTGCGAACAACCTGCGCTCGCCGGCATCCGGCAAGCCGGTCAACATTCCTTCGCAGGACATGATCATCGGTGTGTACTACCTCACCCAGGTTCGCGAGGGTCTGCCGGGCGAGAACCACGTGTTCTCGAGCTTCGACGACGCACTGCACGCCTATGACTGCCGCTCCGAGGTCGACATGCAGGCCAAGATCCAGGTCCGCGTGTCCGCTGCCGATGCCAACGTCATCAACGAGGACGGCACCCGTATCTTCCGCGTCAAGAACGGCAAGAACGAGTTTGTCGACTACGACGTCACCGGCAACAAGACCGCGCGCTTCGAGACCTCTATCGGCCGCATCATCTTCAACCGCCAGTGCCTGCCCGAAGACTACGAGTTCATGAACTACAAGATGGTCAAGGGCGATGTGGCCAAGCTGGTTGCCGACTGCTGCGATCGTTACCCCGAGGCCAAGGTCGGCCCGATCCTCGACGCCATCAAGTACTCCGGCTTCCACTACGCTACCCGCGCCGGCCTCACCATCTCGGTGTGGGACGCTCTTATCCCTGCCGAGAAGCAGGAGCTGCTCGACCGCGCCCAGGCCAACGTCGACCAGATCAACGAGTACTTCGAGGAGGGCTTCATCAACGAGACGGAGCGCCACATCGAAGTCGTTAACGAGTGGACCGCTTGTACCGATAAGGTTGCAGCGCTCATGCTCGACATGTTCGACGAGGAGAACCCGCTGTACATGATGGCCGACTCCGGCGCCCGTGGTTCTAAGACCCAGCTGCGTCAGCTCGGCGGCATGCGTGGCCTGATGGCAGACATGTCCGGCGAGACGATCGACCTTCCCATTAAGGCGAACTTCCGCGAGGGCCTGCTGCCGCTCGAGTACTTCATTTCGACCTACGGCGCCCGTAAGGGCCTGGTCGATACCGCATCCCACACCTCGGACTCTGGTTACCTGACCCGTCGTCTGGTCGACGTGGCCCAGGACGTCATCGTCCGCGAGGAGGACTGCGGTACGCACGAGGGCGTCACCTACAACCTCATCATCCCCGGCACCACCGACCTCAACACCGACCTCGTCGGCCGTTGCTTCATCGAGGACGTCGTGGCTCCCGATGGCACCGTGCTCTTTGAGCAGGACGGCTACATCGAGAAGGTCGCCGACATCCAGAAGATGGTCGATGCGGGTCTCAAGAAGGTCAAGCTTCGCGCGCTGCTCACCTGCCGCTCCAAGTACGGCGTGTGCCAGAAGTGCTACGGCTGGGATCTTTCCACCCGTCGTCCGGTCGCCATCGGTACTGCCGTCGGCATTATTGCCGCCCAGTCCATCGGCGAGCCCGGTACGCAGCTTACGATGCGTACCATTCACTCCGGCGGCGTCGCTGGCGTCGACGATATTACGCAGGGTCTGCCTACGGTCAGCCGTATGTTCGATATCGTCGGCAACGTCAACGAGAAGATCCTGGGTCGCGAGGCTGAGCTGGCTCCGTACTCCGGTCACCTCTCGATTAAGCCCGAGAAGTCCGAGTACGTGCTGACGCTCACCGACTCCGAGGATCACACCCGTGTCCTCGACGAGCGTCGCGTCCCCGCTTCGGTGCGCTTTATGCCCGAGATCGAGGACGGCTGCGAGGTTCGCGCCGGCGACCAGATCACCAAGGGCTTCGTCAACTTCCGCAACCTGCGCAAGCTGACCGACATCGAGTCGACGATGCACACCTTCGTCGAGAGCGTCAAGGACGTCTACACCAGCCAGGGCGTCGACCTGAACGACAAGCACATCGAGGTGCTCGCACGTCAGATGCTGCGTCGCGTTCAGATCACCAACCCCGGCGACTCCAAGTACCTGCTTGGTCAGTACGTCGACCGCTACGAGTTCGCCGACGAGGTTGAGCGCGTTGCCCGTCTGGGCGGTCAGGCTCCCGTGGCCGAGCCCGTCATCCTGGGTACGCTCAAGGTCGCGTCCAACATCGACTCCTGGCTGTCGAGCGCTTCGTTCATCCGTACCGCCGGCGTCCTTACTGAGGCTGCCATCGAGGGTAAGGTCGACCACCTGCTCGACCTTAAGTCCAACGTCATCGTCGGTAAGAAGATCCCGGCCGGTACTGGCCTCAAGCCGTACGCCAACGCCAAGCTGACGTATCGCACGGCCGACGGCTACGTGGACATCGACGGTCCGGCTTCGCCCAACGCCAAGTCGCTGCCCGAGTGGGCTCCGGTGGAGCTCAAGGACCTGGACGAGCAGCTCCCGCAGCAGCTCGACTGGGCCGGCTACGACGAGTTTGGTGGTGCTGACGGTTCGTTCACCCGCAACGGCCACACCATCTCCGCCGAGAAGGCTCGCCTGTACCTGTTCGACGACCTGGGCGTGTCGCAGCGCTGGACCAATAAGTTCAGCGAGGTCGGCATCGAGACGGTCGGCGATCTGGTCGGCAAGTCCGAGGAGGATCTGCTGCGCATTGATGGTATCGGTGCCAAGGCGATCGAGGAGCTCCGTGATGGCCTGGAGGCCCACGACCTGCTCTACATCCTCGAGAACAACGACGACGTTGCCGACGAGGAAGACCTCTCGCAGCTGCTGCAGATGGTCTTTAGCCCCGACGGTCCGGACGACATCCTGCTGGGCACCTCCGCCGCGCCGACGCATCACGCCGACGCCGACGAGGAGCTCCTGGGTGCCCCGATCGACGATAAGAAGGCTCCCGCCAACGGTGCCATCAACGAGGATATGGCTTCCCTTGACGAGCTGCTCAACCAGCTCGTGGACACCGATGACGCCGAAGAGGCCAAGGACAACGACGAGGAGTAATTAGTTCCGCCGTTCTAACGAACGGCGGCGACCTCCGTCGCTGCGCGGCCCCCAGAGCTACAATCTGTCATTCAAAAGGCAGGGCATGACCAAAAGGTCAATGCCCTGCCTTTTTCATGCCACCTTGTACGCTCTGGGGGCCGCTCGCTTGCGTATGCTCAACCTGTTGCGTTCCGCTGATTCCTTGGGGATTTGCCAATAAGGGACAGGTTTATTTTGCTAGGTTTTTCCTGCTTGAATTTGAAACATTTCGTCCGGCAAGAGCGTATCTATGGTGAGGGCCTCATCAAGAATCATTAACGTCACCGGGAGGTGATTATGGAAGAACAAGCTTTTAGACAGGCGGTCGAAGATCACAGGGATGTCGTGTTTCGAATCGCATTGACGTATCTGCGCGATCGTGCCGATGCCGACGATGTCGCTCAAGACGTCTTTCTGAAGTTACTCAAAAGCGATGCGCAATTTGAAAGCTGGGAACATCTTCGTCGATGGCTTATCCGGGTCACGATCAATGAATGCAAATCTCTCTTTCGAAAGCCATGGAGGCGTGTGGAGGATATTGAGAACCTGGCCGATTCGCTTTCGACGGCGCAGGAGGAGACCAAGGCGGTCCTGTCAGACGTTATGCGACTTCCGGAACGATTCCGTGTTCCCATCATGCTCTATTACTATCTGGGCTTTTCGACCTCAGAGATTGCCGAGTTATTGCATGTGCCAGCCGCGACTGTTCGAACGCGTTTGGCTCGCGGCAGATCGAAGCTCAAGTTCATCCTAGAGGAGGGCGACCGTGAAATCCAATCAAATCAAGCAGGCCTTCGAGTCCGTCCAAGCCGATAGCGATCTTGCTGACCGTGTTCTTTATGCCGCTGCTGGTGAGCCGCTTCGCCGAAAGGGTCACGCGAAGCCTCTGTATGTTGCCGTGATCGGATGCCTTGCCGGAGTGCTGGCGACCGGAGGGGTCGCCTACGCCGTCGTCAATTCCAGCTATTTTGCCTCTGCCTGGGGAAACCACGGCAACGGGGATTCCATTACCTGGACCAACGGCGGCTCATCGGGAACTAAATATACCTACACCAGAGAGTTTGGCGATGGCATCGCGCCCCAAAGCCTGGAAGGCGCAGTCCAGGAGGTTAATCTGTCCGTCGAGGGCAACGGCTATACGCTTGATATCCATGAGATGGCAATCGACCAAAACGGCTGCGGAGCCGTGACGTTTACGTTGTCCAATCCAAATGGAGTTAACTACTACAAGCCAGCAGCAGAGATTGGCGAACTTGTTCTCTATGGTGAAGAAGAGCAGGGCATCGGCACGCCCGATATGAAGTTCGGCGAGGAATGGCCTGACACACGCAGCACAATTGATAAGGACACATCAAGCGATACTGTCATTAATGGCACGATGTACTTTGCCGCTATGGATCGCGAGCGAGATTTGCAACATGCTGTCACCTGGAATATCCATTGGACCGAGGGTGAAGGTGAGAGTGCGAGGCGGTTTGAGGCGTCGACACCCGAGTTCAATATTGGAGCGTACGTCGATACAAAGGAACTCCGCTCCGGTGACTCGCCTCTTGAGATTAGCCCGTTTTCCATCCAGACGCACATCGATGATTTGGGCTATGAAGCAGTTGATAATAAGCTGACCGTCAGCTACAAGGATGGATCGGAGCAGATTATCGAAGATGACGACGCAGGGGTGTTCAACTTATATTTTTCTTATGGGCGCAATAGCGGAGAGAACATCTGGGTGCCAACGAAGTTGATTGATGTCGATCAAGTTGTCTCGGTAACCCTTGAAATTGTGAGGTATACATCAACAGGGGAGACCGAAACGAAAGAGCCCTTTACCATCGTCTATTCGTAAGGTCTGAGGCCGCTTCCTACTAGGGGAAGCGGCCTATTTTGCGTTAAATGGACGGTTAAAGCGAGCGATATACTTCCGAAGACGCCGCCGATTTCCATGCGACAGATGAGAGCAGATCAACGCTGGAGCGCGACGTTTCCCCAGATAAAACCTGCCAAAATAAACCTGTCCCTTTTTGGCAGGTAACGTTGCCCTGACGAGCACGTCGGATTCCCGGACCGGGCGGCGCAGGGGTTAAGTTTGTCGCGAGTTCCGCACGAGCCGGAGGCCACTTAATGTGGCCTCCGTGCGAGCCAGGACTGTAGAGCAGCAAACTTAACCCCTGCGCCGCCCGGTCCGGGAATCCGCCCCCGCGCACAGGAGGGGATTCCTTTTGTGTAGGCTTTGCGGAAATATGCTCATTTTGGGATACGCCCGGCGGCGTGGTCTGTTGACGGCACAGCTAACGCCACGTATCCTATCGAACTGCGTGTTTCGTAGGGGGATGCTGACCCCTCGATTCAAGCCGTTGCACTTTACAGAAAGCTGGAATCATTCGAGAAGGAGTACGCTTTGCCTACTATTAACCAGCTGGTTCGCCAGGGCCGTCGTTCCGTGCCCAAGAAGTCCAAGAACGCTGCTCTGCAGCACAACTCCCAGAAGCGCGGCGTGTGCACCCGCGTCTTCACCACGAGCCCCAAGAAGCCGAACTCGGCTCTTCGTAAGGTTGCCCGTGTTCGCCTTGTCAACGGCATCGAAGTTACTGCTTACATCCCGGGTGAGGGCCACAACCTGCAGGAGCACTCCATCGTGCTCGTCCGCGGCGGTCGTGTCCGTGACCTCCCTGGTGTCCGTTATCACGTCATCCGTGGCGCCTACGACGCTGCTCCGGTCCAGAACCGTATGCAGGCCCGTTCCAAGTACGGTGCTAAGCGCCCCAAGGCTAAATAAGCCAGATAACGTTTTGATACTTTCGCCGTGTGCCGCCTAAGCGCCGCACGGTAGACACTTAAGGAGATTTCACATGCCGCGTCGTGCAGCAGCTAATCGTCGTGAGGTTCAGCCTGACGCCGTTTACAACAACCGCCTGGTGACTCAGCTCATCAACAAGGTCCTTCTTGACGGCAAGAAGGCCACCGCTGAGCGCATCGTTTACACCGCTTTCGAGATCGTTGCCGAGAAGTCCGAGGGTGGCGACGCTCTCGCTACCTTCAAGAAGGCTATGGACAACGTCAAGCCCACGCTCGAGGTTAAGCCCAAGCGTGTCGGTGGCGCTACCTATCAGGTCCCGATGGAGGTCAACTCCCGTCGTTCCACCGCTCTGGGTATCCGCTGGATCGTCAACTTCTCCCGCGCTCGCAAGGAGAAGACCATGGCCGAGCGTCTCGCCAACGAGATCCTCGACGCTTCCAACGGCCTGGGCGCTTCCGTCAAGAAGCGTGAGGACGTCTTTAAGATGGCCGAGGCCAACCGCGCGTTCTCTCACTATCGTTGGTAAGTTAAGGTAAGGAACTAACATGGCTAAGCCTAAGTACAAGCTTTCCGATACCCGTAACATCGGCATCATGGCCCACATCGATGCCGGTAAGACCACCACGACCGAGCGTATTCTTTACTACACCGGTAAGACCCACAAGATCGGTGAGGTCCATGAGGGCGCTGCCACCATGGACTGGATGGTTCAGGAGCAGGAGCGCGGCGTAACCATTACCTCCGCTGCTACCACGTGCTTCTGGAACAAGGACGGTAAGGACTACCGCATCCAGATCATCGACACCCCGGGCCACGTTGACTTCACCGCCGAGGTCGAGCGTTGCCTGCGCGTTCTCGATGGCGCTGTCGCCGTCTTCGACGCCGTTGCCGGCGTTCAGCCCCAGTCTGAGACCGTTTGGCGTCAGGCTTCTACCTTCAACGTCCCCCGCATCGCCTTCATCAACAAGTATGACCGCGTGGGCGCTGACTTCTTCAACGCTATCGAGACCATGAAGGATCGTCTCGACGCTAACGCCGTGGCCGCTCAGGTCCCGATGGGCGCCGAGGACAACTTCTGGGGCGTCATCGACCTGGTCACCATGACTGCATGGGACTTCAAGGCCGACGAGAAGGGCATGACCTACCCCGAGCCGATGGACGAGATCCCGGCTGAGTTTGCCGACATCGCTGCCACCAAGCGCGAGGAGCTCCTTGACGCTGCTGCCAGCTTTGACGACGAGCTCATGGAGAAGATCCTCATGGAGGAGCACTTCACCGTCGAGGAGCTCAAGGCCGCTCTGCGCAAGGGCGTTCTGGCCAACGAGCTCAACCTCGTCTTCGTGGGCTCCGCCTACAAGAACAAGGGCGTTCAGGAGCTGCTCGACGCTGTCGTCGACTACCTGCCCAGCCCGCTCGACGTTGAGGCCGTCACCGGTACCGATCCGGACACCGGCGAGGAGATCCAGCGTCATCCTTCCTTCGACGAGCCCTTCTCCGGCCTGGTCTTCAAGATCATGACCGACCCGTTCGTCGGTAAGCTCACCTACGTCCGCGTTTACTCCGGCCGCGCCGAGTCCGGCTCCTACGTTGTCAACGCTTCCAACGGTCAGCGCGAGCGCCTCGGCCGCATCCTCGAGATGAACGCCGCCGAGCGTATCGACCGTGACGACGCTGCCGCCGGCGACATCGTCGCTTGCGTCGGCTTCAAGAACTCCACCACCGGCGACACCCTGTGCGCCGAGGGCAAGGAGATCGTCCTCGAGAAGATCGAGTTCGCTAAGCCCGTTATCGACGTTGCCATCGAGCCCAAGACCAAGGCCGAGCAGGACAAGATGTCCCTGGCTCTGACCAAGCTCGCCGAGGAGGACCCGACCTTCCAGGTGTCCACCAACCACGAGA
>CATYDM010000036.1 GCA_958405195.1 uncultured Collinsella sp. | reverse complement strand
CGAACCTCCAGTCCGGACCGCTTCACGGTCCAACTTTCTGTCCGCACCCCCTTTGCGCCACCTAGGCCGCAAAACAGTCCCTATTTCACCGCAACTTATATGGGGATTGATTAGATGAACGAGTCTTTGGACAGCTCAAAATAGTCGGGATGCAAGGCGATAACCGGACCTTGCTCTTCGGGCATCAGGTGCAGGTGTGTCTCTGCCAGATAGCTCGCCGCGTCGGTATCGCCCCTCTTAATGGCCTCGAGAATCCGGCGATGCTGCCGACGAATCGGCTCCCAATCCAAATCCTGCGACACCATACGCAACCAGTTATATCGCTCAAAATGCGTGTTGATGCTCTTCATCCAATCCCACAACATGTGACGACCGGCAATCTCAAAACATGTCTCATGGAACAGGTTATCCAGGTCAAAGAAACGGCGCGTTTCGCCATGGTCGAGCGACTCGGACTCGGTAAGAATCTGCTCAAGCCGCTGCTTTTGCTCGGGCGAGGCGGCCGAACAGCATTTAATTAGCACGCTTCTCTCGAGCTTCTCGCGCAAAAAGCAGGCGTTTTCGGCGCGTTCCATGCTGATCTTAGAGACGTAGGTGCCGCTTTTGGGACGCGTTTCCACCAGCTCCTGCTCACGCAGGCGCACAAAGGATTCGCGAATGGGCGTGCGCCCGATTCCCGTCTCCTTTTCCAGACCAATCGCCGAAAGGCGCGTGCCGGGCTTGAGCTCGGCATAGATGATCTTGGAGCGCAATGCGTTGTATGCCTGATCTTGCAGGCTCTGATTATGCTGGTGCTGTTCCATAAAGCCCTCGGATAAGTCCTCGGTTAGTCGAATACCACCATGCAATACTATCGCATCCCCCGCCCCCTCATAAGTTGCGGTGGAATAGTTCCTGTTCAAGGCCTTCAGCAGCAAAAACAGGAACTATTCCACCGCAACTACAGCCAACGAGTTGTTGCGATTAGGTGAACGTTCACCTTTTTATTGTTTTTCTCTTCGCAAATAAAATCCCGTGCGTATACTTAGGCTCAAACGAAACCGATTTCGTTGAGCGTGGGGCAATAGGATGCTAAGACACACCCTACCATCTTGGCATCTTATCGCCCACGCAATGCCATTTGCTTTCTTCCCGTCTCGTTGGACCTTTAGTCCCATTCCGGCACAGCGAGACACTTCCTAGACGACTGACCATGGGGCCGGCTTTTCTGCTTTTGCAGCAGTGCCTCCGATAACCCTCTTTTGCCGGCCCGGGTCAGCTTTTTCACACAACCGAAAGGACGGGTAGCAACATGCGACCGCTCATCATCATGCATGGCGAGAACATCGACTGGTGCCATACCGTCATCAGAATGCTGATGTATCTTGTGGGCGTTGCAGTACTGGCACTCGGTATGAGTCTCCAGACGGCATCCGGCCTGGGCGTCGCCGCGCTCACGTGCTTTGCCACAACCCTATCCATGCTCACTGGCAAGACGCTCGGCTTTTGGATCACCGCAACCTACGTCGCCTACATCGTGGCGCAATTAGCCATCTTGCGAAGCGAGTTCCAGCCGCGCATCCTACTCGAGTTGTTCTTCTCAACGCTGATTGGCGGCTTGACCGACCTCTTCATGGCGGTCAACCCACTGCATCCCACGGCACTCCCCACACAGATTGCGACCATGCTGCTCTCCCTCGCTGTCACCGCATTTGGCGTAAGTCTCGTCGTCAACATGGGCGTTGTCCCCAACGCGCCCGACGGCTTGGTGCAAGTCATTGCCGAAAAGCTTAAACGCCGCTTTGGTGACGTAAAAGTCGTGTTTGACTGCTCACATGTCGCCGCCTCGCTCGCGTTGTCGCTGATCTTTATGTACAACCTGGGCGGCTTTGGCGTCACGACCGCCATCTCGGCACTGTTCCTGGGCCATGTCATCAACGTCGCCAACAAGCTGTTCGCCCAGCGCTTTATCCGCGCGGCATTTGGAAAATAGCACCACCGCAAAACCCGCGAGTAGCGCTTACTTTGCTATATCTCACTATACTTTGCTATATCTTGCTATACTTTGCTATATCTTGCTATACTTTGCTATATCTTGAGCAAAGGTGGCTCACATGCAAACAAACCCTTTTAAGCCCACAGCAGGTAAAACACCTCCCACGATTATCGGCCGCGAAGATGTGCTCGAAGAATTCAATGAGGGCCTCGTCAACGGGCCTGGTGCCCCGGGGCGCCTAATGCGCATAGCCGGCGTCCGTGGAACGGGCAAGACGGTCCTCCTTGACGAGTGCTCACGTTTGGCGCAAAGCCGTGGCTGGACGGTCATAAAAGAGGTCGCAACCGAGGGACTTTGCCAGCGCATTCTCGAACAGCTGCAGCCCAAATTCCAGGCCAAACACGCCAGATTTGAGCCCACCGTAGCTGGCATATCCATCGGCAGCATAGATATTGAGCGAATCGGCCCATCGCTACGCGACGCCATGAGACAGACAATATCCAAGAATGGAAACGGCCTGCTCATCACTCTCGACGAGGTTCAAGACGCAGAGCTCGATGAGGTCCGAACGCTCTCCATTGCGATTCAGCAGGTTATCGGCGAAGACCTTGATATCGCCTTTGTTTTTGCTGGGCTGCCTTCGATGATTGAAAGCATCATCAACGGAAAGACACTTACGTTTTTGCGCCGTGCCCTCCCCTTTGACCTGAAGGCTGTGGCAGTAACCGAAGTGTCGTACTCCCTCGAGGAAACCATTGAAGCGTCTGACATGGAGTTGCAGCCAGGTATTGCCGGCCAACTTGCCGAGGCAACGCAAGGCTATCCTTTCATGATCCAACTCGTTGGATACTACGCATGGCAGTTGGCAAGACGTGCACATACAGCGATTATTGGAGAAGAAGAAGCCGAGCGTGGCATTGCAACGGCACGCGAACGCTTCTGCGCCATGGTGATTGAGCCCGCGCTGCGGCGCATTCCGCCCACGTGCATCGCTTATCTGCTGAGCATGGCGTCTTTGGGGCAAACGAGCTCGACCAGCATGGTTGCCGATGCCCTAAACAAAACGCCTCAACAGGTGAGCTCCGTCCGCAGCCGCCTGTTAAGAGAATCGATTATCGAGGCTCCCTCGTACGGCAAGGTCTCATTTGCCATCCCCTACATGCGCGACTACCTCTACGAGCACAAAGCCGAACTGGAAGTTGAACTGTAGAAACGGCAACTGCCCTGCAAGACGAAAACCGTTTTCGTACGGATTTAAAGCAGACGTAAACGGGTTTCGTTTGCTTTACGTTCGGAAATAAGACGCAAATTGCACTTTCGTATGGTTTTACGCCAAACGCAACACGCTTTCGTCCGGCTATGCGTCCCCAATCTAGACGAAAGAGCCCCGAGCTCGTATGAACTCGGGGCTCTTTGCGCCACGCATCTATGAGAGGGAATCGATGCGCACGGGCGCTACTCCATGTAGCCACCCTGAATGGCGGAAACCGCATGCTCGGTAAAGAACTTGAGCGTGCCGGAGGTATAGCGATTAGCCTTGGGCTTCCAAGCGGCTCGACGCTCGGCCAGGACGGCGTCGACCTCGGCCGGCTCCATCTCCATGCCGGCGATGCCCACGATAGACAGCGAGCGCTCGGGGATGTTGATCCGGATAAGGTCGCCCTCCTCGATCAGGGCAATCGGGCCGCCCACGGCAGCCTCGGGCGAAACATGACCGATAGCCGGGCCCTTGGAGGCGCCGGAGAAGCGGCCGTCAGTGATCAGGGCAATGCTTGCGCCCAGCTCGGGGTCGCTGGCGATAGCCTCGGTGGTGTAGAACATCTCGGGCATGCCGGAGCCCTTGGGGCCCTCGTAGCGAATGATGACGGCGTCGCCGGGCTTGACCTCGTGCGTCAGGACGGCGTGGATAGCGTCCTCCTCGCAATCGAACGGACGTGCCTTAAGCGTGGCCTGGAACATCTCGCGCGGAACAACCGTGTGCTTGACGACGGCGCCCTCGGGGGCAAGATTGCCGTGGAGGATGGCGATGGAACCGTCGGTGCCGAAGGCCTGGTCAAACGGGCGAATGATGTCCTCGCGCTTGAGGTTCCACTTCTCCAAGTAGCGGCCGCACTTCTCGTAGTAGCCGTTGTTCTTAAGGTCCTCGAGGTTTTCGCCGAGGGTCTTGCCGGTGACGGTCATGACATCGAGGTGAAGCATCGACTTGATCTCCTCCATGATGCGCGGCACGCCACCCGCATAGTAGAAGAACTGCGCCGGCCACTCGCCTGCGGGACGGACGTTGAGCAGGTAGTGGGCGCCACGGTGCAGGCGATCGAAGTCGTCGGCGGACATCTCGATGCCAAACTCGCGGGCGATCGCGGGGATGTGCAGCAGCGAGTTGGTGGAACCGGAGATGGCGCCGTGGACCATGATGAGGTTCTCGAAGGACTCCTTGGTCACGATGTCGCGGGGGCACAGGTTGTGCTCGGAGAGCCACACGGACTGGCGGCCGGCCTCGCGCGCAAACTCACGCAGGTCGGAGCTGGTAGCGGGCAGCAGGGCCGTGCCGGGGAGCATAAGGCCCAGGGCCTCGGCGGTAACCTGCATGGTCGACGCGGTGCCCATAAACGAGCAGGCGCCGCAGCTGGGGCATGCGTTGTGCTTGGCAAACTCAAGCTCCTCGCGGGAGATCTCGCCGCGCTCGTAACGGGCAGAAATCGCGCCGAGCTGCTCCAGGGTCAACAGATCGGGACCGGCATCCATGACACCGCCGGTAACGACGATGGAGGGGATGTTGATGCGGCCCATGGCCATGAGGTTCGCAGGCAGGCCCTTATCGCAGCTGGCGACAAAGACGCCGGCATCGAACGGGGTGGCCTTGGCGTGGATCTCGATCATGTTGGCGATCATGTCGCGGCTGGGCAGCGAGTAGTTGATGCCGTCGTGGCCCTGGGCCTCGCCGTCGCAGATATCGGTGCAGAAGTAACGGGCACCGTGACCGCCAGCCTCGGCAACGCCGGCACGGACCTCCTCGACCAACTCAAACAGGCCGGCAGAACCCGGGTGCGAGTCGCCGAACGTCGACTCGATAATGACCTGCGGCTTGTCCAGATCCTCGATGGACCAGCCAGAGCCCAGACGCAGCGGGTCCATCTCGGGGCTGATGGTGCGAAACTTGCCGGAACGCGACTGCAGCTTGGCAACCAAGTCGGCTGCCTCCTGCTGAATCTGTGCCTTGGTCTTCTCGTCCATGATGTTCTCCTCTTTTGGTTTGAACGGTTGTACCAATCGTTGGTGATTAAATCTGGTGTAGGTGGTTGCCGAGCGATGCGCTCGGCAAAAGATGCCCGACTAGGCGAAGAACGAGATCACCAGGGCGCAGGCGAGGCCCGAAAGGCCGATGAGCGTCTCCATAACGGTCCAGGACTTGAGGGTGTTCTTCTCGTCAATCTCCAGGAACGAGGAGCACATCCAAAAACCGGCATCGTTGACGTGCGAGAGGGCCGTGGCACCGCCGCAGATAGCACGCATGGCAGCCGAGCACGCAACCAATGACCAGGTCGTCTGTATCAAAGAGCTCTGCGACGAATCCGAGCGCCTGGCCGAGGCCGGTGAGGATTACTCCGCCGCCGACACCGCGTTCCACAATGCCATTGCCGAGAGCTCCGGAAACCTCGTCGTTCCCCGCCTGATGGGCGTGCTCAAGGCATCCGTCCCCCTCTTTATCGACGTGACCGACAAAAAGCTCGTCGAGGAAACTATCCGCACGCACCGCGATGTGGCCGACGCCATCGCCTCGCGCAATCCCACCGCCGCGCACGACGCGATGTATCTGCACCTGGTGTATAACCGCAACATGATCGCAGAGGGCACGCAGGAACAGAGCGAATAAACGTCCGCGCGGCAAGGGCGAGATCACCGTTTACCTTTTAAAAGTGAACGTTCACCTGATTTTAGGAGAATCTGACTTTTAATTCCCCCTCTTCTCCTATACTGACCTTGTATGAAAAGCAAAACTTATATAGATGAACGTTTCTTTTGAAAGGATCGCTATGTCTGATCTTATGGACAGCTTCCGCCTGGATGGCAAGGTCGCGCTCGTAACCGGCGCCACCTATGGCATCGGTATGGCCATTGCCGAGGCGCTCGGAGAGGCCGGCGCCAAGATCGCCTTTAACGCACGTCACGCCGACAAGGTAGCCGAGGCCGAGAAGCACTACCGCGAGCTGGGCTTTGAGGCCCATGGTTACGTGGCAGACGTCACCGACGAGGCCGTCGTTGCCGAGCTCATCGCCAAGATCGAGGCCGACTTTGGCACCACGCCCGACATCCTGGTCAACAACGCCGGCGTTATCCAGCGCACCCCGATGCTCGACATGAGCGCCGAGGACTTCCGCCGCGTCGTCGATATTGACCTCAACGCACCGTTTATCGTGTCCAAGGCCTGCCTGCCTGGCATGATCGCCAAGGGCCACGGCAAGATCATCAACATCTGCTCGATGATGAGCGAGCTGGGTCGCGAGACCATCGCCGGCTATGCCGCCGCTAAGGGCGGACTCAAGATGCTCACCAAGAACATCTGCTCGGAGTTTGGCGAGGCCAATATCCAGTGCAACGGCATTGGGCCCGGCTACATCGCCACGCCGCAAACCGCACCGCTGCGCGAGACGCAGCCCGACGGCAGCCGCCACCCGTTTGACCAGTTCATCATTGCCAAGACGCCGGCCGCCCGTTGGGGCACGCCCGAGGACCTGAAGGGCCCCGCCGTGTTCCTGGCTTCCGACGCGTCGAACTTCGTCAACGGCCACATCCTCTACGTCGACGGCGGCATCCTCGCATACATTGGAAAACAGCCTCAATAAGCGTAGCCGCAACTGCCCATATCAGGTTTCATCCACTCGTTTTTCATTTGAGTTGCGGTGAGATAAGGATTGGTTTTTGCTTCTATCAGGCAAAACAGTCCGTATTTCACCGCAAGTTAGAAATAGAAAGGTAATTCGCAATGAAGATCGCTCTGATCAATGAGAACTCTCAGAACTCCAAGAACCCTATGATTGAGGCTGCCCTTAAGAAGGTTGTCGAGCCCATGGGCCACACTGTCTTTAACTATGGCATGTATGCCGATGCCGACTCCAAGCCCCTCACCTATGTGCAGAACGGCATCCTGGCCGCCGTGCTGCTCAACTCCGGCGCTGCCGACTACGTCGTGACCGGCTGTGGCACCGGCGAGGGCGCCATGCTCGCCTGCAACTCCTTCCCCGGCGTGCTGTGCGGCCATGTTGCCGACCCGCTCGATGCCTACACCTTTGCCCAGGTCAACGACGGTAACGCTGTCGCCATGCCCTTCGCCCTCAAGAACGGCTGGGGCCAGGAGCTCAACCTCGAGTACACCTTTGAGAAGCTCTTTGGCTTTGGTTCGGGCAACGGCTATCCTGCCGAGCGTGTTGAGCCCGAGCAGCGCAACAAGAAGATCCTCGACGGCGTCCGCGCTGTGACTATGCGTCCGCTCGTCGACGTTCTGGGCGAGATCGATCAGGACCTGGTGAAGGGCGCACTTGCCGGCGAACACTTCCAGGAGTACTTCTTTGCCAACGCAACCGACGAGGCCATCATCGCCAAGGTCAAGGAGATCCTGGGCCTCTAATCGCACGACTCATTGCAGCTAACGCAAGCGGCGGTCGTCCCATGTACGGGACGACCGCCGCTTTTTGCTATCTACCGACTGACGCCGCGGGGATAGGCCTCACATGCACCAAGGGGTTGACTAGAGCTCGCAAGCAACCTTGTAGCCATCGCCGATGGCGTCGCGGATGTTGCCGCACTTGTTGGCATCGCCCAACACGTGGGTGGTAACGCCGGCTGCAGCAAGGTCGTCGGCCAACTTGGTATTGGGACGATAGCCCATGGCAAGTACCAGCGTATCGGCATCGGCGATGGTGTGGATCTCGCCGTCCTTTTCGTAGCTGATGGCATCCTCGGTAATCTCGGTCACCTTGGCCTCGGTCAGCACGTGAACGCCCTTGGAGAGCATGCGCGTGATGAGCACCGCGCGACCGGCGCCGCCCTCGTTGGCGGCGAGCGTCTTGGTCATCTCGATGACGGTGACGTCGCGATTGGCCGGCGACAGATCGTTGACCAACGGGGCCAGGTAGTCGGCCGTCTCGCAACCGACGGTGCCGCCGCCCACGATGACAATCTTCTTGCCCGGGAAAGCCTTGCCGCCCAACAGGTCGTCAGCCGTCATGACCTGCTTAAATCCCTGCATGAAGGCCGGGGCGATGGGCTCGGCGCCATAGGCCAGGACGACCTCGTAGCCGGCGTAGTCACGCTGAATGTCCTCGGCAGTAAGCTCGGTGCCAAATACGCACTTCACGCCGACCTCGGCCAGGCGACGGTACTGATACTTGATCACGCGGGTGAGTTCCTGCTTTGCCGGCGGAACGGCCGCGATGCGCATCTCGCCACCCGGCTCGTCCTGCTTATCCACGAGCACTACGTTGTGGCCGCGCTTGGCAGCAATGTAGGCTGCCTCCATGCCCGCAGGACCAGCGCCCACAACCAGCACGTTCTTAGCCTCGGCGGCAGGCTCGTAGCCGGCCTCGTCGCGCTCAACATCGGGATTGACGGTGCAGGAGATGCGCTTGCCAAACATAATGCCGTTCAGGCAGCGCAGGCAGCCGATGCAGGGGCGGATGTCGTCGGCGTTGCCGGCAGCGGCCTTATTGCAGAACTCGGCATCGCACAGATTGGCGCGGCCCATCATGCAGATGTCGGCAGCGCCGTCCTCGATCAGCTCCTCGGCGATCCAGGCCTCGTTGATACGTCCGACGGTGGCGACGGGAATGTTGACGTGCTTCTTGATCTCGCGCGAACAGGCGGCGTGCGAGGCCTGCTGGGTACCGGCGGCAGGAATCGCGGAACCGCGCTTGATGGTGGTGCCGCCCGACACATGAATCATGTCGACGCCGGCCTTCTCCAGGCGACGCGAGACGTAGATCATGTCGTTGAGGGTCAGACCGCCATCGGTGTACTCATCGCCCGAGATGCGGACGTCGATGATAAAGTCCTTGCCGCAGCGCTCGCGAATCTCGGCGATGACCTCGAGCAAAAAGCGCATGCGGGCGTCGAGCGAGCCGCCGTACTCATCGGTACGCTTGTTATAGAGCGGGGTCAAGAAACCGCCGAGCATGCCGTGGGCGTGCGCCGCATGGACCTCGACGCCATCGACACCGGCCTTCTGCATACGCACGGCAGCGTCGCCAAACTGATGCGTGAGCTCGTGAATCTCGTCGACCGTGATAGGACGCGGTGCCTCACGGGCATAGGACGGTCCCACGAAGGACGGAGCGATCAGGCGCGGCGTGCCCGGAATGTTAAAGGCCATATAGGCGGGGTGGAAGAGCTGCGGCATGATCTTGCAGCCATACTCGTGGACGGCCGCGGCGAGCTTTTCCCAGCCAGGGATAAACGTGTCGTCGTAGCAGCACATGTCACCCGGCAGATAGGTATAGGTAGGCTCGACCGTCACGACCTCGGTGATGATGAGGCCCACGCCGCCCTTGGCGCGGGCACGGTAATGATCGACCAAGTCGTCGGTCACATAGCCATGATCGGCCAGGTTGGTGGACACCGGCGGCATAAAGACGCGGTTCTTGACCTCGGTCGTACCGACCTTGATCGGACTAAAGAGCATCGGGTAGGCGGAGGACTCCATCCAGGGTTCCTTTCATTTGAGCCGCTCGGCGGCAGTTGCTGACGTACCTATCGTATCAGTATCCGCCGCATTCGTACTCGCTCGCACTCCCCACTTTCAATCCCAACCCTCACAAAAAAGTTGCGGTGGAATACGGAGTAGGTGAGGCTTTTGACAGGCAAAACAGTCCGTATTTCACCGCAACTGATGGGCGGGATGGAGTTAGAGGCCCAGGTAGCTGGTCATGCCTTCGACGGCGAGCTTGGCGCCGGCTACGGCGTGAACAACCGTCAGCGGGCCGTTAACCACGTCGCCGGCGGCAAAGACGCCAGGCACCGTTGTCATGCCGTTCTCGTCGACCGAAAGCAGGCCACGATGGTCGGTCTCCAGGCCGCCCGTCGTAAGCACAAGCTTGTCTTTGGGCACCTGCGAAGCCGCAATCACAACTGTGTCGGCAGACACATGGTCGAGCTCCTCCTCGTAGCCCACCACATTGTTGTCCTCGTCAAAGATAGCCGTCTCGAACACCGGACCGTTATCGTCGATGGCGCAGATCGCCTTGCCGCACACAATCTCGGCACCGTCAAGCTCGGTCAGCTCGACCTCGTCGTCGATGGCCGAGATATGGCGCGAGCGTGCATACACAGTGACCTTGCGAGCACCCGAACGCAGCGCCGTGCGGGCCACATCCATGGCCACATTACCGGCACCGATGACCGCCACGTTCTGCCCGATCGCCACGCTCGTGGGATCGACCAGGTAATCGATACCAAACAGCACGTTGCCGCGCGACTCGCCGGGAATGCCCAGTTTGCGGGCACGCCAGGTACCGGTACCAACAAAGACCGCATCGTAGCCGTCGCGCAGCAGGTCGTCGATATGCAGCGCGCCACCGATGGTGGTCGAGGGGCGCACGCGCACGCCAAGCGAGCACATCACATGACGGTACTTTTGCACGAGCGCACGGGGCAGGCGGAACTCGGGGATACCGTATTCCAGCACACCGCCGATCTCGGGGCGCTGTTCAAATACCGTGACGGCACAGCCCAGCTGGGCCATCTTAATGGCCACGGTAATACCGGCGGGACCGGAACCGACCACAGCAACCTGTTTGCCACACGACGGCGCGGGCGTCCACTCCTTACGATCTAAATACGCTGTGGAGATGTAGTGCTCGATGCTCGAAAAATGCACGGGTGTGCCCTTACGGCCCTGAATGCAAGCGCCCTCGCACTGGCCCGAATGGTTGCACACCACGGAGCAGACCGCGCTCATGGGATTGTTCTGGAACAGCAGCTCGCCCGCCTCTTCTAGACGACGCTGTTTGAACAGGTCGATGACCTGCGGAATAGGCGTCTGAACCGGGCAGCCCTTAATCTGACAGAACGCCCTTTTACAACCTAGGCAACGATTCGCCTCTTCGACAATGTGGATAGCCACGCAACTCCCCTTTTTAATGCAATCCAATGGGGGCGACGATAAAGACCCTTCACCGCCGCCCCCATACAGGTAATCTCAATCTGCCGACACGGCAAAAGCCGATGCTACAACTCGCAATGCGGAGCCCCGCAGCGAGCGGACATGTGCTCGAGTGTCGCTAGGCAGTCAGCCGCCGTCGACGACACGCTGTTCTCGACCACACAGGGAATCCCAGGGCAGGCGGCAGCCGCCCAGGCCACCACGGGCTCAAAGTCATATCGTCCCGTCTCGCCCACGCCATGACACACCAGGCGCGAACCCGTACCGTCGCACCAACCGGCTTTGTCCTCGTTGTCGACGACCTCAAAATCCTTGGCGTGCAGCGCGCGGATCTTACTGCCGCATAAGTAGAGCATGCGCGCTGTGATTTCCTGCGCTTCGTCAACGACACTGGGATGCAGCAGCGACACTGGGTCATAGATCACGCCGAGCGACGGGCTCGAGACGCGCTCCAGCACCTCACGGCAGCGATCTGGCGTATTAACCGTCTCGTTCCAACCGGGCTCGATCAGTATTTGCCCACCCACGGCCTCGGCCCGATCGCAGACGCGTGCAAGCCCGTCTGCAAACGTATCGAGTGCCTCGTCGGTCATGCGGTCGTCCGCGACGCGGTTCTGCGCATTGGGGCGACCGGTCTCGGTGCCAACCGGGCATCCGCCGAGCATCTGGGCAAAGTTCAAGCACGCCTCGTACTCGGCAAAGTTATCCATGAGCTGTTGGCGATCGGGCGTCGCCAGATTCTTATAGCAGCCGAGCACGGCGACCGAAACGCCCGCCTCGTCGAGCACCGCACGCAAATGGTCGGCAAGCTCGCGGGTCAGGCCGCCTCGATCGATCCCCATCGATGCGTAGAGCACCTTGCTCGGCAGCTGAATGCACGAAAAGCCCAGCTCTCCCGCCATGCGAATGCGTTCCTCGACGGTTCTCTGCGGAAGGTCGTGCAAACGTACGCCCGGAGTAATAGCCCCCACGTTATTCACATCCCTTATGAGCGTTGATGCCCGGGGTGTATCCGCCAAACGGGTCCTCGATGGAGCACACGCCCGAGGGGGCGAGCGGATCGCGCTTACCGGCCAGCTTGTCGTGATGCATGGTCTCGATATAGGCAAGCACCAGCGGCGCCACACCCTTTGCATCATTTTTGACCACGGGCTCGCTCATGTAGTAATCAAACGTGCCCTCGCGGTGCGCGGTGTTGCCCAGGCCCGCAACCAGGCAGATGTTGTCGAGCGCCAGCTGCCCGTCATACTCGGACAGGCAGGTCTCGCAGATGCCGTCGAAGGCGCGACGGCCGTACTGGTAGTAACGCTCGCCCAGCACGCCCAGACGCACGCCCTTCATGATGGCGTTGGCAAAGATGGCGCTGCCCGACTCCTCCAGGTAGTTGGGGGCGATATTGGGCAGGTTGATGACCTGGTGCCACATGCCGGTCTTCTCGTCCTGATACGGCAGCATGGCGTCGATCAGATCGTGGAACATCTTGCGGATCTCGTCCTTCTCGGCCGACATCGAAGGCGGCATAAGCTCCCAGGTGTCGATGAGCGCCATGGCAAACCAGCCCTCGGCGCGCAGCCAGAAGTTAGCCGAAAGGCCGGTGACCGGGTCGCACCAGAACTGTTTGCGGCTCGCGTCGTAAGCGTGATAGTACAGACCGTTGAGGGGGTTGCGCATCAGGTCATGCACGGCCTGGAACATATGGAAGCTGTCCGAGCAGGCACGACGGTTGTGGAAGCTCAGCTCGTACTGCATGTAGAACGGCTGGGCCATGTACATGCCATCGAGCCAGATCTGGTTGGGATAGACGGCCTTGTGCCAAAACACGCCCTCTTTGGTGCGCGGCTGGGTCTCGAGCTGGCGGTAGATGGTGTCCATGGCGGCACGGTACTTGGGCTTGCCCACCAGGTCATACAGCTTGTAGAGGGTCTTGCCCGCATTGACGTTATCGAGGTTGTACTCCTGCGGGTTGTAATGCTTGATGGTACCGTCGTCCTGGACAAAGAAATCGATGTAGTCATCGGCGAACGTCAGGTAGCGCTGCTCACCCGTGATCTCGTACAACTCGATGAGCGCCTTGATCATGCAGCCGTCGATATAGTTCCAGGTGTTCTCCTTGCCGGCGCGAATCTTTTCGATATTCCAAGCCGGCGCCTGCGGCGTAGAGGTTTCGATCAACTGCTCGATATAACGGTCCAGGATTTGATTGCAACCCATTGCTGTCCCCTCTGACATAAACGATAGGTGAACGTTACCCCTAGTGTAACGCGAACGGGGAATATAGGGTGAACGTTAACCCTATATTCCCCGCAAACGGCAGACTTTTAGCGGCAAACGGCGGTGAGACCCGCGGCGATGCGATGCGCCAGGCGCTCATAGCCGGCAGGACTGTAATGCAGACCGTCCGGCATATAGAGCTCGCGGTGCTCTGGCAAAAACGGGCTGATGCCGCTTTGCGCATACAGGTCAATCACCGGAACGGAGTAGCGGTCGCAGACCTCGAGCATCGCTCGCACGTAGGCGGCCTGCGTCAACCCCAGGTGGTTGAGCTCGTCGCTTGCCGGGATATCCTTCTCGTGCTTGCCGCTCGTCTTGCACGGCGTCATAAACACGAGCTTTGCCCGAGGCGAGCGCGCCGTGATGGTACGGATCAGGTAATCGAGTGCACCATAGAACTCATGCACGTCCGTGCTGCCGAGCTCTCCAAGCGGCACGTTGCGGCTAAAGTCGTTGACGCCGCCAAAGACGATGTAGATATCGGCCGCATCGTCGATACCGTCCAAGCGCTCGACAAACGAATCGGTACGGTCGGCCTTGATGGCGATACGCGAACCCTTGATGCCAAAGTTCTCGACGACCGCGCCTCCCAGCAACGCGCCCAAATGCGAGGTCCACGAGATGTCGTTGCCTCCCCCACCGCAGCCGTTGTCGCCCCAGGTCGTTGAGTCGCCAAAGCAGCAAATGGTCGATTCACTCAAACTCTTCGTTTCCATAATCTTCTCCTCATCCGCCCATCGGCGGTCATACAGGAACGTACCGTTTATTCGCAGCATGCCGAGGGGCTATGCACGGGCGCATTCCGCAACGTGCGAATCGAGCCATTCGATATCCTCGGCAAGATGTGTCACGCCCAGATGGTGTTCACCCGGACACACCTCGTGCCGCAGGCCATCTCTGCGACCCAGCAACTTGTAGGCATCGCGCACGATCTCGAGCTGCTCGTCAACATTTTTCAGCCCGCGCGAACCGTTCAGATGATCCTCTTCGCAGCTTTGCACTAACAACGGGCGCGGCGCAATAAGCGAGGCAATATCGCCCATGTCGAGCAAGCGCCAAAGTCCGGGTGTGTAGTTGCAGCTGCAATTGCCGTTGAGGTGCAGCAGCGAATCATCGACACCGTACAGGTAGCCCGAGACAAACGTCTTGCATACGCGTGGGTCGAGCGCCGCCAGATACAGCGTCATGTATCCGCCGCCCGAAAAGCCAAAACAGCCCAGGTCGTCCATGGCAATGTCGCCGCGCGCCTCTAGGTAATCGATCAGACGCATGTTATCCCAGGCGTTGAGGCCCGCAACGGTAAGTCCCAGCGGCTCGGCCATGCGCGCCTGGTTTAGGCACGTGCCGCGCAGAAAGCTGTTCTCGTCATCGCCCTGACCCTTCCAGTCACGACGGTATCCCCAACCGCGTGCGTCGGGGCAGACGGTCACGTAACCCATACGCGCCAAACGCAGACCGTAGTCGTAATTGAACTTACGCACAGCATCATCGACCGCCGGCACGCCCGTCACGCCCGCAACACTTGCGGCGCCTGCTCCCTGATGGCCATGCGGGCAGATATAGCAACGCTTAAGCCCCCGTCCATCAAGCTTCGAATGAGACGGCTCCAACAGGTAAAACGGCATCCACACATCGTGCTCAACCTGCAGCATCGCATGAGTACGCACAATGCCGCCGGCAACCCGCACGCGGCTGAGCTCACGAATCTCAATCGGGACGCGGTCCATAAGCGAAAGGCCCAAAACATCGTACAGACGAGTCCTGGTCGCAATCTTCCATGCCTCAAAATCTGCAGGAGTCTTGCCCGTAAAAGCAGCCGAACGCCCCTCGCGCTTCAGCCGGGCACGCAGCGCAGGTTCGTCTTCGCAGTACGTCTCGATGTGCACGGTGCGGCCGTTGGCAGACAGTTCAGCCGTCTCAACCGCATCACCGTCGCCGCCCTCGGGATCCCAGCCATCCCCACCGGCAAGCACCTGCTCGCGAGCGTACCCGGCGGCAGCCATCACATCGAGTTCATTCGCCCACGGCACCCAGCCGGTAGTATCACCCGCCGGCCCATGCAGAATCGCGCCAGCATACTGCACGCAGTTGTGTGCCGCCGGCTTATTCCAATCCCACCAGCCTTCGCGCTTGATATGTCGCCCCAGCCAGCAATCGATCAGCACAGTTTGCGCCCATTCGCGCCAAGGACGACCCAGGTAGACCGAATCCGGCGCCACGCCATCCGGAGCTGTAAACGAACAGCCGTGGAACACAAAGCCGTGCGGCTCGCCTTCGGGCGTCGACGCCGCCGTCACGTAGCCGTTCACGTCCATATCGCGGTTGAGCGAGCGAATCTCGCACCCCTCAAAGTAGGCACGCGCGCCGCCAAAGATAAAGTCGACATCGCCCTCGATCCGGCAACGTCGAAAATACTGGCGCCCCACCCGGCGCGGCGCATACTGTTTGGGTCCTATAAACCCGCCCGGTTTGGCCTCATGCGGCGGCAACGGACCCAAAAACAGCGTGTCTTGGTGTCCCTTAATGCAGCAGGCATCGACAACCAGACGGTCGCCATCAGCATACAGGGCAATCGCTTGACCGACCTCGCGCCCATCGCCCGCATCGTTTTCGATCGTGAGGTTCTCGAGCCGTACGTCGTCGGCATCGACCAAAACGGTATAGGTCCTAAACGTGCCGAGCGTGCCGTCGACGCCCGAGCCGTCCTCCGAAGGCATCTTGGCACCCAGGCTGCCCACGATACGCACGCTGTCGGCCGTCTCTCCCTCAATCGTCACATGCGAGCGATGAATCTCGACCCGCTCGCAATACTCGCCCGGATCGACGCGAATCATCACCGGTTGCTCGGCATCCGGATAGAGCTGATCGGCTGCCGCCAAGGCATCGGAAATCGTTGGATACGCTCCTGCCGCAGCCCTCGAAACGCGCAGCGTATAGATACTTTCGCTCATCGTCCATCACGCTCCCATGCAACGAACTGTTCAGGCCAGCCCTGAACCTGTGGCTGAATATGCTCGGCGCAGCCCTTAAATGCCGTTTGGGCCGTGGCGAGCGATGCCCCATGCTTTCCATGCGGAAAGACATGTAGGCTAAAGCCAATCCCGTGGTCGGCAAGAGCCTGCGCAAGAAGGAGGCTATTTTGAACTGGTACCGATGCATCCTCGGCGGTATGCCACAAGAACGTACGGGGGAAGCCATCGCCCACCATATTCTCGATCGACAACTTTTGAGCCAAAGCGCCATCGGCACCCGTTAGGTGTTCAAACGAACCACGATGAGCATAGGCCCCCGAGCTTACGACCGGATAGCCCAAGCAAAGTGTGTCAGGCCGAATCGACTCAGGCGATGCCGAAATCGACTCTGCAAGCCAGGGTTGGTCCCAAAGCGCCCCGAGCAAGCCAACTAGATGCCCACCGGCCGAAAAACCCATGACCGTAATCCGATCAGGATCGACACAGTACTCTGCCGCATGGCTTCGGACGGTATCGACCGCCCGCGCGAGTTCTTGCAATGCCAGCGGATAGACAGCCGGAGCAACCGAATAGTTCAGTACAAACGCTTGGTAGCCCATCGCCAACAAACGGAGCGCTACCGGCTCGCCTTCGCGCGGCGAAACGTGATCGTAGCCGCCTCCTGGCACGACCACAACTGCAGGCAGCGGTTTTAAAGCATAAGCATCTTCGGTCGGGGCAAAAACATAAGACGTAATCGTGGCAGACGAGCCATCGACCCCGACAGGAATCGTTTTATTGAGCATGTATTCCCTTTCACCATGATGCGTAGCGCAGCGCACACGGCCGTATCGCACAAGGGCTGCATTGCCGATTTATCCGACAATGCAGCCCTGGTCATCAACCCGAGTTAGGAACGGACAACCTTGTCGACGTTCTGGAGCTGCAGCTCCTCGCCGTCCTGGCCCTCGATCACCACATTTTGCAGGTCGAGTACCTTGACGTTTTGCGCAATGATGCCCTGACGCACCATGGGCTCAACGCCGCAGGCCATGGCCGGAACAAAGGGCTCAGCATCGTCGGCAAAGGTCACGTGGACATCCTGGAACGTCAGGCGCGTTACTTTGCTCTCGGGCAGGCCCGTGATGTAGGCCGCGGCAGCATGGCAGTTGGTAGCCTCGATATCGCAAAACGTCGTGGCACCAAAGCCGGGCGTGCGGTCGTCGACAGGCAAAGCCTCGCGAGACTGCACGTAATCGGTCTTGCCATCCTTGTCACAGAAGTAGAAGGAGTTGACCACGAAGGGCGTGAGCACCTCGTCCATGCGAATGTGCTCAAAGGTAATGCCCTCGTTGACGGCATCCTTGCCGCGCCCGCGGCGGGTCTTGACGCGCAGGCCGCGGTCGGTGCGCTCAAAGAGGCACTTGCTCACGGTAAGGTCCTTGATGCCGCCGGCAGCCTCTGAACCCAGGACCACGGCGCCGTGACCATCGTGCATGTAGCAGTGAGAGATCAGCACGTCGTGCGTAGCGGGGCGAAGCTCGGGCTCAATGCCCAGCTTGCCGCTCTTGATGGCGATGCAGTCGTCGCCCACCGAGAACTGACAGCCAAGGATGCGAACAAAACCGCAGCTCTCAGGATCGAAGCCGTCGGTGTTGTGGGAGTTCTTGGGACCCTCGATGGACAGGCAGAGCGCATCGACATGCTCGCACAGGATGGGGTGGATGTTCCACGCCGGGCTGTTGCGGACGGTGAAGCCGGCCAAGCTCACGTTCTCACACTCGGATAGGAAGATCATGCGCGGGCGGGCGACCTCGCGGCCCTCCTCGGGGCGAAAGATGTTCTTAAAGTCCTTGTTCCACCAGTTGTCCTCGGCAAAATCAGTCTGACCGTCGATCGCGCCGCGACCATAGATGCACACGTCGTGCACGCTCAGACCCGTAAAGGTAGAGCAGTAGGTCGAGAAGCTCTCGCCCTCCCAGCGGCCCAGGGGCAGCATATCGGTGCCGGCATACCCAGCGCCCTCGTCGCCTGTGACCGTGCCCGGAATGTAGGCAAGCGCCGCGCGATCGTGACGGGCCAACAGCACCGCTCCCCCGGCGAGCTCAATGTTGATATTGCTCTTAAGGAAGAGGGACTTGATGCGATAGCTGCCGGCGGGGATCAGCACGCGCCCGCCCTTGGGGCAGGCCATGATGGCAGCCTGGATGTTGGTGGTGTCATCATGCTCGGCATCGCCCTTGGCGCCACAGTCGCGAACGTTGATGGTAAAAGGCTCAGCCGGCGTGGTGACACCTACGCTCAGCTCACGCTCGCCACAAACAAAACGAACCAGGTTGCGCTTGCCGGGGGTCAGGCCGTCGACATAGGTCTCGACCGTATTCGTGGTACCGGCGGGCTCGTCGTTGACAAAGATCTCCCACGTATCGGCACAGGTAAAGTAGCCGCCGTCGTCAAGCTCGATCACGGCCGCGCGGGCGTTGCGCCAGATAACGTTCGTCTCCATGGATTTCTCCCTCAAAAAGATGCTCTAAAGGCAAATTGTACGCTGTTGAAAAAGGGCCGTGCCTGCCGGCGGAATTCCGGTGGCACGGCCCTGTGATTTGGACGATATGTCGGCCTTACTCGGCGGGGGTTACGCTACCGTCCTGGAAGCCAACGTTGTTGTGGGCAAAGCAGTCCTCGTACTTAAAGCCGGAGAGCTCCTCGCAAAGCGCCTTGACCTCGGGCTTGACGTCGGCCATCTTGCCACCCTCCTTGACGCGGTGAATCTCGTCGCAAAGGATGTCGCACTGCTCCTTGTCGATCTTGATGCCGCGGGCAAGGACGGCCGCAAGCAGGAAGAAGCCGGCGCAGCCGATGATCATGTAGCCGCAGATATACAGAGGCACGGTAGCGGGCTGGGTCACGGCGTCGCTATTGCCGGCGGTCTGAATGAAGCCGGAGGCAGCAAGGACGATAGCCCACACGTTGACGGCGATAGCCTGGGCGATCTGCTGGCAGAGCTGCTGCGCGGAGCTGTAGATGCCCTCGCGACGACGCAGGGTGATGAGTTCATCGACATCGGGGATGTAGTTGAGCAGAACATCGGGCAGGTACTGGAAGCCGACGTAGAAGAACTTCCAGATGGCGAAGATGATGGGGTAGGCGATCATGGCGATGGCGACCGTGGAGGTGCCGTTGATCTGACCAAAGGCGAAGTAGTTGTAGGCAATGATGCACGCAGCGCAACCGACATTTGCGAGGTACCAAGACTTGTGGAAGCCCTTCTTGGCCATGAGGGCGACCCAGATGGCGGTGCAGACGATAGCGACGACCTTGCCAGGCATCTCCATCACGGACTCGTAGGACTTAGGAATCTGCAGGCAGTAGACGATGAAGAAGGACAGGCAGGCAGACCAGCAGGCAGCAGCAAGCTTCGTGGAGACCTGTGCATACAGGACCTTGCGGAAGGACTTGTTGCGGAAGGTGGAGATAACGTCGATGAAGAACTTCTTGATGCCCTCGCCGACGCTCTCGATCTTCTCCTGAGCGACCTCCTCGGGGGTGTGCTCCCACGTGGACAGGTACACGCAGAGCAGCGAGATTGCCATGACCGAAGCGTTGACCGTAGCGATGATGAAGTAGCTAAACGGGTTGGTCTCGCCGAAGGTGCCAAAGCCAAAGCCGACGAGTGCTGCCATCAGGAAGCCGGCGGCGTTACCAAAGAGATGCTTGTAGCCGGTAAGGTACGTACGCTCCTTAAAGTCGTCGGTCATCTCGATGGTAAGCGGCGACAGGTTGGCGGTGCAGAACGTGTACGCGACGTTGTAGATCAGGTACAGCACAAAGTAGTACGGGAAGCCAAACGGCGTAGCCACGAAGATGAGCGGCTCGGCGATCATCATCGGGATGGCCAGCAAGATCCAGAAACGACGACGACCAAAGATGCGGCCAATCTTGGTGGCATAGAAGTTATCGGCCACAAAGCCCATCAGCGGGCAAAGAATAGCGTTGACATAGATGGCAAACGAGCTGATCAGTGCAGCCTCGCCTGCGGACAGGCCACACTCCGTGGACAGGAACAGCACCATGTAGCTGTGCGTAAAGGTCAGGGCACCGGAATTGAGCATACCGCCCATACCAAAGCCCAAGCGCGTCCAGAATGTGATCTTACGCTTTTTTCCAATCTTATTAGTCATCGAGCTCCCTCTCTTTTCTCGATTGTCTTGTAACAAGACATTTGAGTCCACACTGACATCTGTCTGCCCAGCATTCAGGGTGAACGTTTAGTTAGATTATGCACGATTGCTTATGATAGGTGAACGTTCACTTGAATAATATCCTTGAACGGTCGATTTTTACCGCTGAACGGACACAATTGAGGCTCTAAGACCTATTGTCTGCTGGTAAAGGTGCCATTCTGGACAGCCATGAGATAGGTGAACGTTTATCAGATTTTCCAACATATTCACTTAACCACGAAACGAAAA
>CATYDM010000035.1 GCA_958405195.1 uncultured Collinsella sp. | reverse complement strand
TTTTGTTTTGAGCGGTGTGAGCGCTCGGAATCCATGGCTCAACAAAAAACGGGCTTCAAAATGCCATGCGTCGCCGCATTGCGCAGGCGCCGAGCATGGCTATTTGAAGCCCATTTTTTAGGCCCACTTAGAGGCCGAAGGCGGATAGGATAAGGCCCCAGCCGGCGCCGATGACGTACATCATGACCAGGAACACGGCGTTTTCACGAGCGCTGCGATTGGTGCGGAACAGCACCAGGTAGCCCACGCCGGCGGAAATGAGCGTGCCGGCGAGCATCGGCGCCAGCTGTAGCGCGCCCTCCAGGTACAGCTGCGTAATGACCACGCTGGCCGAGCAGTTGGGGATCAGGCCGACGAGTGCCGAGCCCAAGACGGCGAGCGTCTCGTTGCCACGCAGGAACTGCTCGATCGCGGACTCTCCGAAGGTCTCGAGCACGGCAACTAGAATCAGCGTCACCAGGAAAATAAAAACCGAAACCTGCACGGTGTGCGAGATCGCGCTGCGGATAATCGACAGGACGGGCGCACCTTCGTGGGAGTGACCGTGGTCGTGCCCATGGCCGTGGTGGTGCTCATGCTCGCCTGCGTGACCGTGGTCATGGCTGTGTCCGTGGTCGCGCTCGTGTTCATCTTCATCATCATCGCAACCGCAATGGTCGCGCTCGCACAACTCGTGGATGTGGTCGGCGCTCACGCCCGCCTCGGCCACTTCATCAATGATGTCGCCCCCGGTATGGTCGTCGTGCGCGCAGTTCACATGAGCCGGATTGGCAGCGGTCCCCAGCACGGTACGGCGAATCGCCGCATGCGCGCGGGCATTACGACGAAGGCCGCGGATAGCCGCGTCCACGATAAAGCCCGTGACCAGCGCGATCAGTGCCTTCGAAGCCAAAAGCATCGCCATGGTCTGCACGGGCACCTGCTCGGCGAGCAACAGCGGCAGCATCTCATCGGAGGTCGAGAGGAACACGGCGACCAGCGTGCCCAGCGTCACGACACGGCCGGCGTACAGCGTTGCCGCCATTGCCGAAAAGCCGCACTGCGGCACCATGCCCAGCAACGAGCCAACCACGGGGCCCGCGGCACCGGCGCGCTTGATGGCGCCGTTAACGCTGTCGCCCGCAACGTGCTCCAGGGTCTCGAGGGCCAGATACGTCACCAACAAAAACGGCACCAGCGACAGCGTGTCCTTGCCGGCGTCGAGCAAAATATCAATAAGCAAATCCATGAAGGATGGAACCTTTCGTGTCTTTCGGCAGCATTGTAAAAGTCCTAGCGGTCAACTAGGGTATTGTAGTTGACCTAGGCGTGGTGCCAATAGTTGCCCATGGTAAACTATCATCTCGCCATAACTCAATGCCACCGAGCCGCGCGACGCGGCCCGTCCAAGGAGCAGTCTATGAACGTTTCGCAAGCACTCGAATACGAGCGTCAGCCGTTTATCCCCATGTTTATCTATGGCGATCACGGCGCCATGGAATCCGAACGTCAGAAGGGCGAAGAGGCCCTCAAGGTGCTCGAGACCGAGTACTTTACCGCCGAGGGCGACCCCGGCTTCGACTTTGCCACCGTGCGCGACCTTGCCGATCGCAACCGCGACCTGTGCGACCAGATTGGCGAGGCGCGCCTGCGCAACGTGACGCCCGCGACGCTTTCGCGCGGCCTGTCCGATGCCGACACCTGCGCCGCCATCGGCAAGATGCAAAAGCGCACCGCCGCGTCCGTCATGCGCGAAATCCGCGGCGACCGCGACGCGCTCGGCGTGGCGTACGCCCGCAAGCCTATCCAGGGCACAGTGCTCGGCATCGACATCGAGACCACCGGCCGTGCACCCGAGCGCGGCTACATCATCAACGTCGGCTGGGAGATCATGGATCTCACCAGCGACGCCGTACCGCATGACGCCGAGGCACACTACTGCGGCCTGCCTGACATCTACCGCGGCGAAGATGTACCGCTGTCGAATATCCACCACATCACCTGGGACGACATCGACGGCAAAACGCCCTTCCGCGAGAACAAAGAGCTGCAAAAGCAGCTGCTCAAGCTTATGAAGAAGTACCCGTACATGGCACACAACGCCGCCTTTGAGGACAGCTGGTTCAAGATCCACCTGGACGGCTACGCCGAGGCACGCCGAACCGGCAAGATTATCGTCATCGACTCGCGCCAGATCTGCCGCAGCCTGGACGCCGACGTGCGCTCGCTCCCCCGCGAGTCCGCGCCCGCCGCGCTCGAGAACTGGGCCCGCCGCCGCGGCACCCTCGCCGCCGACGCCAACGAGCAGCACCTGGGCCTCGACGACACCGACCTCATGCTCCGCACCGTCCAAGCCGAGTTCAACCTCAAGAACCTGTTTGCCAAGTAGAAACGTCTACGACAAACTCCGGCGTAGATCACGGGCGGCCTCGCAGCGGGAAACCCCGCAGCGGGGCCGCCCTACGTTCCACAAATAAATCTGCCATCACAAATTCTGAACCCTCATTTTGAACGATTTCGGCCTATTCCCGACACGTAATTCGTTGTCGGATGGTGATGCATCACTATCAAATGTGCGGCAATTGAGTATTTATATGCTATAGCTAAGCTGCGAAAACTTTTATTTAGGGCATACCAACTCATAATTGCGTCAAGCTTTTGGACAGCATTTGGTTAGACCTCTAAAACGGCTTTTCCACTCAGCGCCGTCAACACGGCATTAGCTGACACGATATATACCATGAGTATCGTATTGTCACATACCACTGCAAAAGCGGTCTACCAGGCCGCGCATTCGGTGTCTGCGAAAGGCATCGAGTCCTGTAACCCTGCCGCGATTTACGAATCATGTCCCACCGGAACGCTCCTTGACGCAGCCGCAGAATGGCTCACCAAACATGATGTTTCCCTCGGCGCAAATGATTCCCTCGAGGTGATGGTGTTTGATCGCAGGAATGCGCGCTATGCAATGAACCGTCAATGCCACGTTTCGTCAAAACGATTCTCGAACTCACGCTTTATAGAGCTTGAAGATGGCATCTTCATTGTTGGCGTTGAGCTTTGTGCGCTTCAGGCCGCCACCTATCTCCCTTTTCGCGAACTGGTGGAGTACTACTTTGAATTGTGCAGCGCTTACTCCCTTGGAACCGGCTCTTCCACCTCTTATAACGAGCGTTTCGCGCTCACCTCGACCGAGAGGTTAAAGCAGTTCTTTAATTCCATTACCAGATGCGACGGTTTGGCCCTTGCCCGAAAGGCGATCCAATGTGTGCGCGACGGATGCCGGTCTCCTATGGAAACAGCCTTTGTCATGATGTTAACGCTGCCCAAAAGCGAAGGAGGGCTTGGTATTAAGGGAATTGAGACCGATTACGAGGTGCAGGTCACCACTGCCGCAAAGAATCTCACGAGACGCAAAAAGTTCTTTATGGATGCGTATCTAAAGAAATCTCGCACAGACATTGAATACAACGGTTTTTATCATGACGCGGAAGAAGACCGCGCCATCGATGAGGAGCGCAAGAATGCACTTGCGTCCATGGGGTACGGAATCATCACCGTCAGCCGTTATTCCTTTATGCATGCCAGCTCTTTTGTTAGGGTCATGGAAGCAATCCAGCGGAAAGAGGGCGTACGCCCCTCGCGTCTGCCAAAAGACTTTCAAATCATGCAAGAGGACCTGAGACAGTTTGTGCTCAGAAGGTTTATAGAAGAGAAAAAGCGAATTCAGAAGCAGCTTCGCCAGGATTCCGAAGAGCGTCAACGAATCGACCTCGAAAAAGCAACGCTCGAAGGCATCACGCTGGATGACCCGACAATTAATGAAGTTCCGGCAATCGATGACATGCAGACTGTCGAATCCGACAGCCCATCATTTGTCCAAACAAGCAGCCTCGCGCCCGAGGGCAGGGTCTTCGGGGCCGGAGACTAGGCCGGCTAACAAGGTGGGTACCCTAGCGACGTGCAAAATTGCGAGTATTCAGCAGGGTCGGGTGTCTATCACCCTCGAGTGGATCCAAATGTGAAGCGAAATCACTCTTGCGTGAGAGCGTTAGGCAACATTTGAGGAAGAACTCATCGGATTAACACCCTAAGATAACTCTTGAACTGCATTATATGACCTGCAATGAATTAGCGGACCCCTATAGTTGCAGAATACTCCATTTTTTGCACGGCACGAGGGTACCCACCTTGGCATCGACTATCAAAAAACGCTCAGTCCGGGATCTCGTCCACTATTCCCCATCATTTTGTACAACGAATTACCTGAACGTCATTGACATATGAACATGCACTCATATAATCGAAAGTAAATTATATGAGCGCATGTTCATATGAAAGGATATTGCAATGAGCATCCGCGTTGATGAAACGAAACTCGACATCGAGGCCACCGAACCCGCGATCCCGACCACCTGCTCGCCCGAGGACCTTCCCGACGAGGAGCTTCTCTACGACCTCGCCGACCTGTTCAAGGTCTTCAGCGACACCACGCGCATCAAGATCCTTTACGCCCTCATGGGCCGCGAGCTCTGCGTGGCAGACATCGCCGAAGCGACCGAAACCTCGCAGTCCGCGGTGTCGCACCAGCTGCGCACACTCAAGCAGTCGCACCTGGTTAAATTCCGGCGCGACGGGCGCAATATCCTCTACTCGCTCGCCGACGACCACGTCTACACCATGCTCAACCAGGGCATGAGCCATATCTGCGAATAGCGGCCAACCACGGTACCAGCGCGGCCTGCACCCAAGCCGCAAAAACGGGAAAGGAACCCACCATGAAAAAGCAGTACAAGCTCGATGAGATCGATTGCGCCAACTGTGCGCGCGAGCTTCAGGACGAGTTGGCCAAGCTTGAGGGCGTCAAATCCGTTTCGGTCAACTTTATGACCCAGAAGTTGACGCTCGAGGCCGATGACGCCGAGTTCGACGAGGTCCTCGACCGCGTTGTGGAGTTCACCGCCGACGCCGAGCCGGACTGCGAGATCATTCTCTAGCCAAGGTTTACGCCAACCTGCAAGGCCGCGCTTGCTGCGGCCTTTGCTCGCGAAATTATATGAGCGAATGTTCATACATTCAAATGGGAGGATACGAGTCATGGCCACCGCCGACCCCAAAAAGAAAAAGAAGAAGCGCAAGAAAAAAGAATCACTCGAGCATAAGCGCAACCGCATCCTGGTAGCGCTGGGCATTTTTGCCGTGGTGTACGCCCTCGATGAGCTCGGCACCCTCACTGCCGCATTCGGCACCCCGGGCGACATCTACGCCAGCTTTGTGCTGTTCCTCGTGCCGTTTTTGATTGCCGGCTACGACGTACTGCAAAAGGCATTCAATAACATCCGCCGCGGCAAGGCCTTCGACGAGAGCTTCCTCATGGCCGTCGCGACCATCGGCGCGTTTGCCATGGTGCTCTTCCCCGACACCGACCCGCACATGGCCGAAGGCGCCGCCGTCATGCTGTTCTACCAGGTCGGCGAGCTGTTCCAGGCATACGCCGTGGGCAAGAGCCGCAAGTCGATCAGCGCCATGATGGACATCGCGCCCGACTACGCCAACGTCGAGCAACCCGACGGCACACTCGAGCAGGTCTTCCCCGATGACATCGCCGTCGGCACCGTGATCGTGGTCAAGCCCGGCGAGCGCGTGCCTATCGACGGCGCCATCGTCGAAGGCGAGACACAGCTCGATACCGCTGCCCTTACCGGTGAGTCGGTCCCCCGCCCGGCCAAAACCGGAGACGATATCATCAGCGGCTGCATCAACATGACGGGGCTCATCCACGTGCGCACCACCAAGCCCTTTGGCGAGTCCACCGTCGCACGCGTCCTGGAGCTCGTGGAGAATGCCAGCGAAAAGAAGGCACGCACCGAGAACTTCATCACGCGCTTTGCCCGCATCTACACGCCCGCCGTCACCGGCGCTGCCGCGGTGCTCGCGCTCGGCGGTGGCCTGGTCACCGGTGCCTGGTCCGACTGGATTCTGCGCGGCCTGACCTTCTTGGTCGTCAGCTGCCCGTGCGCGTTGGTGATCAGCGTGCCGCTCAGTTTCTTTGGCGGCATCGGCGGCGCGTCCAAGTTGGGCGTTCTCATCAAGGGTTCTAACTACCTCGAGACGCTCGCCGACGTGGACACCGTCGTCTTTGACAAGACGGGCACCCTCACCAACGGCACGTTCTCGGTGGTCGCGGTACACCCCGAGGCCGGCTATACCGAGCAGTCGTTGCTCGAAGTCGCAGCCCTTGCTGAGTCGTTCTCCGATCACCCCATCGCGCAGTCCGTACGTGTCGCCTACCAGGGCGAGGTCGACCCCAAGCGCGTAAGCGACTCCACCAACGACGCGGGCCATGGCGTGACGGCAACCATCGACGGCAAGCACGTCGTCGTTGGCAACGCAAAGATGCTCGCCGCGGCCGGAGTCGAAGCGCCCGATTGCGAGGTCATCGGAACGATTCTGCATGTGCTCGTTGATGGCGTGTACGCCGGCCACATCGTGATTGCAGACACCGTCAAGGCCGATGCTGAGCAAACGATTCGCGACCTGCACGCCGCCGGTGTCAAGCGCACCGTCATGCTCACGGGCGACCGCGAGGAAGTGGCTGCTGCGGTGGCCAAGCGGCTGGGGCTCGACGAGTTCCACGCGCAGCTGCTACCGGGCGACAAGGTCGAGCGTGTTGAAGCGCTGCTGGCAGCCGAATCGGGCAAGGGCAAGCTCGCCTTTGTCGGCGACGGCATCAACGATGCGCCCGTGCTCACCCGCGCAGACGTTGGCATTGCCATGGGCGCTATGGGTTCCGACGCCGCGATTGAGGCCGCCGACGTGGTGCTCATGGACGACAAACCGTCCAACATCTCCCGCGCGATCCGCGTGGCGCGCAAGACCATGTCGATTGTTTGGCAGAACATCATCTTTGCGCTGGGCATTAAGTTGCTGATTCTGGTGCTTGCGGCACTGGGCATCGCCAACATGTGGCTTGCCGTGTTCGGCGACGTAGGCGTGGCGATCATCGCCATCCTGAACGCCATGCGCGCGATGGGTGTCAAGAACTTGTAGCGTTCGTGGGCTGTCCGGCCGGGGCCGGGCTTGGTTTTGAAAACGTCCTCGACCAATGAAGTGCCCCCGTTCTGCTCCTTCGGAGCTACGAACGGGGGCACTTCGGGTCTGCGGCATGTTTTCAAAACCAAGCCCGGCCCCGGCCTGCGGTAACGTTGCTGGCGGTTCTTGGGCATCGCTTGCTGGTGGGGTTCCTTGTCTGAGTTGGACTTAGTTGGTGGGACCACTCGTCTCGGTCGCTGTCCCGCGCCGCTGCGGGAGTGCTAGTCGGTCATTATTGGCGCCGAAGCACCGTCCCGTCCCAGCATCGCCCTCAGCTTCTCGAAGCTTTCCTCGCTCAGGCAGTGCTCCATGTGGCAGCCCTCTTGCGACGCGACCTCAGCCGAAACACCCGCATCCTCCAGCAGCCCCACGAAAAAGCAGTGACGCTCCCACATTTGGCGAGCGACCTCCAGACCACGCTCCGTCAGATGAACGTCGCGCTTGCCCATTTCGACATAGCCGTTGCTTTCCAGCGTCGCCATGGCCTTGGAAACGCTCGCCTTGGTTACGCCGAGGTACTCCGCAACGTCGATCGAGCGCACGATGACCTGACGTTCCGACAGAACGTAGATTGATTCGAGATAGTCTTCTCCGGATTCACGTAGGGCCATGGGCCGCCTTTCGCGATGATTGCTAGTTAGCCTTTGGATACTTTCCACGGCTAACTTTACCGCAAAAGTTGCCCATGTCTTACTACTTTGTCTAAAAGTTAGCCGTGTTTCACAAAACGTGCGGGACGAAAACAAAATGGGGACGCCCCGCAAGGAGTGTCCCCAGGCGCCGGGTGCCGCCCCGCAGTTACATCAATCCAAAGTGCTTCGCGGCGTTGCAGATGCCGTCGTCGTCCACGGCAGTCGTCACATAGGTCGCCGCAGCTTTCACCGTGTCCTGTGCGTTGCCCATGGCCACACTCGTGCCCACGGCGGCAAACATCGACAGGTCGTTCTCGCCGTCGCCAAAGGCAATCGCCTCGCTCGCGTCGATACCAAGCCGCTCGAGCGTCGCCGCCACGCCCAGGTCCTTGCCGCCGTTAGCGGGAATAATGTCGCAGAACAGGTCGCACCAGCGCGTGGTGAGCGAATGCGACACGGCGTCGGTCACGATATGTTCGTCGGCCGGGTCCACAAAGGCGCAGAACTGGTAGACCGGTGCGTCAAAGGCGTGCTCAAACGGCTCCTCGTGGTAGACGATTCCCGCGTTGCTGCCAGCCGTCACCACGCGCTCGGACAGGCGGTTCACAAACGAGTTCTCGCCCTGCATGCACAGCGAGTCATAGCGCCCCTGCGCCACCTGGTCCACAATCACCGCAACGTCGTCCGGATCGATCGGACAGCTGCGGTAAACCCCCTCGGCATCAAAACAGTGCTGACCCGAGAGCGTAATGTACGCATCCCAGCCCAGGTCGAACAGCCAGTCCGGCATCTGGTAGGTCGGACGGCCCGTGGCGATCACGCACGCAATCCCCTGCTCGTGAAAGCTGTCGAGCACCTGCTGCGCCGACGCCGGAATCCGGTGGGTCTTAAAGCTCAGCAGCGTGCCGTCGATATCGAAAAACGCGGCTTTGATCATTCTCGCCTACTCCTCGCCCTCGAGCTTTTCGCTCGCCTCGAGCCACGCCATCTCCAGCTCGTCCATGGCAGCGTGAGCCTCGTCGATCTTTGCCTGCTGCTCGCCGAGCGCCGTGTAGTTGGTGGGATCGACTTGGGCCATTGCTGCCTCGGCCTCCTCAACGCGGATGCGCTGCGTCTCCATCTTGCGCTCGAGCGAGCTCACCTCGCGGCGGAGCTTCTGGCGCTCGGCGTTGGACAGGCCGTTGGGCTGACCGCTCGACTTGGGCTTTTCGGCCGCAGCTGCCGCGGCACCGGTGTCGAACGTGCCGGTCTTGGCGCTCGGCGCGCCCACGGGCTCGCCCTCGGCGGTAGCGTAGCACAGGCGCAGGTACTGGTCCACGCCACCGGGCATATGCGTCAGGTGGCCGTCGAGCAGCGCCCACTGCTGGTCGGTCACGCGCTCCATCAAAAAGCGGTCGTGCGTCACCAGGATCAGCGTGCCGGGCCAGCCGTCCAGCAGGTCCTCGACAATCGCGAGCATGTCGGTATCCAGGTCGTTGCCCGGCTCGTCCAGGATGAGCACGTTGGGCTCGTCCAGAATCGTCAGCAACAGCGACAGGCGACGGCGCTGGCCGCCCGAAAGATCGCCGATGCGACTCCAGAGCTGCTGCGTCGTAAAGCCCAGACGCTCGCAGAGCTTCTCGGGCGAAGTCTCCTTGCCGTCGATGACGTAGTACTTCTTATAGTTGCCGAGCACCTCGCGGATCGTGTCGCCCATGTAGGGCTTGAGCTCCTCGAGCTGCTGCGACAGCACGCCAAAGCGCACTGTCTGGCCAATCTTCACGCGGCCGCGCGTGGGTTCAATCTTGCCCTGGATCACGTCGAGCAGCGTCGACTTACCGGCGCCGTTCTCGCCCAAAAGGCCATAGCGGTCGCCCGCACCAATGAGCCAGGTCACATCGGTGAGCACCTGCTTGGGCGCGCCGTCGGTATCGGCATAGCCGGCATCCACGTCGACCACATCGATAACCTGCTTGCCCAAGCGGCTCACGGCCAAGCGCTTGAGCTCCAGCTCGTCACGCACGGGCGGCACGTCGGCGATCAGCTCACGAGCGGCATCCACGCGAAACTTGGGCTTGGTGGAACGAGCCTGGGCACCGCGGCTCAGCCACGCGAGCTCCTTGCGCGCCATGTTGCGACGGCGCTCCTCGGTAACCGCGGCCATGCGGTCGCGCTCTACGCGCTGCAGGATGTAGGCCGAATAGCCGCCCTCGAAGGGATCGACCTGGCCGTCGTGGACCTCCCACATGCTGGTGCAGACCTCGTCCAAGAACCAGCGGTCGTGCGTGACCACGAGCATGGCGCCCTGACCGCGCTGCCAGCGGGCCTTAAGGTGACGCGCGAGCCAGTTGATGGTGCGCATGTCCAGGTGGTTGGTGGGCTCGTCGAGCATGAGCACGTCGTAGTCACCAATCAGCAGGCGCGCGAGGTCCACGCGACGGCGCTGGCCGCCCGAAAGCTCGCCAACCGTGCCCTCCCAGGGCACATCGCTAATAAGACCGGCGAGAATCTGGCGCGTGCGGGGGCTCGACGCCCACTCGTACTCAGGCGTGTCGCCCACAACGGCATGATGCACGGTATCGGTGTCGACAAGCTGGTCCTTTTGGCCGAGCAGACCAATCGTGGTGCCGCGACGGTGCGTCACGCGGCCGTCGTCGGGCTCCAGCGTGCCGGCGAGCACGCTCAGCAGCGTCGACTTGCCGTCGCCGTTTTTGCCGACAATACCAATGCGGTCGCCCTCGCCCACGCCGAGCGTCACGCTATCGAAAATATGCTTGGTGGGAAACTCTAGGCTGACGGAATCGCATCCCAAAAGAATCGCCATATGCCCTGCTCCTTCGTAGAAATTCAACGTTGTCCATGATAGCAGCGAGCCCCACCCCAAACCACCACGAAGGCGCCTGTCCCCTTTGTGGTGGTCGTTTCGGTCGCAGAGCAAAAGGCGGGCCATCTCCCACAAGAGATGACCCGCCTCTCCAATCAGTCCCGCGGCAACCGTGGCCGCCGCGGGCCTCAAGCATGTCCCGGACTAGGAGAACATGCCGGTGAGGTAATCATTCAGCCGCTTATCCTTGGGCCGTTGGAAAATCTCGTCAGTCTCGTCGTACTCGACCATATCGCCCATGTAGAAGAACGCCGTGCGGTTGGACACACGCGACGCCTGCTCCATGTTGTGCGTCACGATGACGATGGCGCGGTCGGCAACGATCGATGACATCAGGTCCTCGATCGCCAGCGTCGAGATGGGGTCGAGCGCCGAGCAGGGCTCGTCGAACAAGATCACGTCGGGGTTGAGCGCCAGCGTGCGCGCGATGCACAGGCGCTGCTGCTGACCGCCCGAAAGCGCATAGGCGCTCTTGTCGAGCTTGTCCTTGACCTCGTCCCACAGCGCCGCGCCGCGCAGGCTCTCCTCGACCATGCAGTCGAGTTCGTCGCGGTCGGTGATGCCGTGGCGCCTAGGCGCAAACGTGATGTTGTCGCGAATGGACTTGCGAAACGGGTTGGGCTGCTGGAACACCATGCCAATGGAGCGACGCAACTCGTAGGTGTTCTCGGTCTTGGTGTTCACGTTGCGCCCGCGATAGTTGATCTCGCCCTCCACGCAGCAGCCGCGAATCTCGCGATTCATAAGGTTGAGGCTACGCAAGAAGGTCGACTTACCGCAGCCCGAAGGCCCGATGAGCGCCGTGATCTCGCCCTTGTGAAAGTCGAGCGACGTGTCGTGCAGGGCATGGTGGTCGCCATAGTACACGTTGACGTCCTTGGTGGAGAGCACGACCTCGTCGCTCACGGCCTTGCCGCTCACGCGCACGCGCTTCTCGCTCTCCCCCACACTCGATAGAAAGTCCTGGGTGTCGGACGCGGCCGCTTCGGTTGCGGGCGTTGCATTTATCTCGCTCATTCGGCCGTCATCTTCCTTGCCAGTTGCTTGCCCACAATGCGGGCGATTACGTTAAACAGCAGCACGCAAATCATCAGCAGTGCAGCGGTGCCCCAGACGATCTGCTGGGCCTCGGGGCTGCCCTCGCCATAGATCTTGTAGATGTGCACGGCGAGCGACTCGCCGGGACGGAACACGTTCCAAGCGCAGGTGGGGCTCGACAGGTTAAAGCTCAAGAAGTTCAGGCGAACCGGCGAGCTCATACCCGAGGTAAAAAGCAGTGCTGCGGCCTCGCCAAACACGCGACCGGCCGAAAGCACGATGCCCGTCACGATGGCAGGCATGGCCTCGGGGATCAGGATGTGCAGCGTGGCCTCCCAGCGAGTGAGGCCCATGGCCAGGCACGCATCGCGCTGGGCCTGCGGCACGTCCTCGAGCGCCTGCTGGATCACGCGCACCAGGATGGGGATGTTGAACATGGTGAGCGCGACGGCGCCGGAGATGATGGAGTACTTCCAGCCCAGCTGCACCGAGAACACCAGAAAACCGAACATGCCGACGACGATGGAAGGCAGCGAGGACAACGTCTCGATGGCGGTGGAGGCGATGTCGCGGATGGGTCCGTCCGGCGCGTACTCAACCAAAAAGACCGCTCCGCCCAGACTGATGGGCACCGAGATGATCAGGGTGATCAGCAGCAGGTAGAACGAGTCGAACAGCTGGTAGAGCACGCCGCCCTGCGTTCCGTTGGCGCGCGACGGCTCCGTGAGAAAGCCCGGCTGGAACAGCGTCGAGATGCCCTCGAACAGGATATAGGCCACCATGGAGACGACGATGAGCATGACGATGGCGACGATCGCCGTCAGCACGCCCGTGGCGATGCGGTCCTGCTTTTGGACGCGCCCGAGTCTCGCCTCGTCAATGTGGATGCGCGTGCTAGCCACGAGCCTTCGCCCCCTTGCGGCCAATGAGATGGATGATCAGGATGAAGATGAGGCTCATGCCCATCAGCAGCAGACCGAGCGCCCACAGAACATCGTCCTGGGCCGAGCCCTCGGCATAGACCGCCATGGACGTGGTGAGCGTGGTGGTGATGGTCGAGGCCGGCGACAGCAGCGACGTCGGCATGGCCTCGATACCGCCGATGACCATGCGCACGGCGAGCGTCTCGCCAAAGGCGCGGGTCATACCCAGAATGACCGCAGTCATGAGCGACGGCATGGCGGACTTGAGCACCACGTGCCAGATGGTCTGCCAGCGGGTGTAGCCCAGCGCGAGCGAGCCCTGGCGGTAGCTGTCGGGCACGGCGCGCAGGCCATCGACCGAAAGCGTGGTCATCGTCGGCAGGATCATGACGGCCAGCACGATGGCGCCAGGCAAGATGCCCAGGCCCGTGCTCACGTGGAAAACGCTCTTCATAAGACCGACGACCACGTGAAAACCGATCAGGCCAAAGACGACCGAGGGGATGCCGGTCAAAAGCTCAATGAGCGGCTGAAAGATCTTAGAGCCAAACTTAGGGCTAATCTCGACCGCAAAGATGGCAGAGCCGATGGCGATGGGCAGCGCGATAAGCGTGGAGAGCACCATGACCGCAAACGAGGTGACGATCAGGGGCAGGGCGCCGGTATAGGGCAGGCCGTTTTCGGCTGTGTTGGCCAGGTCCCACTTGGTGCCGGTGAAAAACTCGACGACCGAGACGCCGTCCTTGACAAAAGCCGAGAGGCCCTTTTGGGCGACCATAAAGATGAGCGCGGCAACGACAAGCGTCACGAGCGCTACGCACGCGCCCGTGACGCCCAGGCCCACGTTCTCAAGGTCGCGCTTTGGCAGCTGTTTTGCCATTGCAAACCTTTCCGGGGCGATTACTTATTTAGCAGAGACCTTGCCGCTGGCGTCCTTGACGACCTTCATGGCAGAGACGGGGATGAAGCCCTGCTCCTCGACGAGCTTGCCCTGGACGTCGTCGGAAAGCATGAACTCCAGGAAGGCCTTGGTGGCCTCGTCGGCGTCCTTGGAGCAGTACATGTGCTCGGTAGCCCAGATCTTGAAGGAGTCATCAGTGACATTCTTGCTCTTGGGCTCGACGCCCTCGACCTTGATGGCGTTGAACTTGGAGTCATCGAAGTGCGAGAAGTCCAGGTAGGAGATGGCGTTGTCGGTGCTGGACATCTGAGTCTGGACGTCGCCGGACTTGTCGAGCTCGGCGTCGCCCTTAAAGTCGACGGCCTCGTCGCCAAAGACGGCGGCCTCAAAGGTGGCGCGAGTACCGGAGCCGGCCTTGCGGTTGAGAACGACGATCTTGACGTCGTCGCCGCCGACCTCCTTCCAGTTGGTGATCTGGCCGGAGAAGATACCCTTGAGCTGCTCGAGGGACAGGTCGTCGACCGTCACGTTCTTGGAGACGACGGGACCCATGCCCACGACGGCGACCTCGTGATCGACGAGGTTCTTGACCTGGTCGGCCTCGAGCTTGGTCTCGGCGAAGACGTCGGAGTTACCGATGGTAACGGTGCCGGCGGCGACAGCGGTCAGACCCTTGCCCGAACCGTTACCCGAACCGGAGACGGAGACGTCCGGGTTGGCGTCCATGAACTTCTCTGCAGCGGCCTCGACGAGAGCCTGGAACGAGGAGGCGCCGTCGTAGGTCACCTCGCCGGAGACAGACTCGGCAGCGGCAGTGGCGCTGCCCTTGTCGGCGGCGTTGGAAGCACCCGCGCCACCGCAGCCAACGAGGCCGAGACCGACGATGCTGGCAAGACCACCAGCAAGGCCGAGGAACTGACGACGAGAATAAGCCTGATCGAGCATGATCTTCCTTTCATACATGCGAATCGCGGGCACCCTGCCCGCTTTGCTGTTTGGAAAGATACGGCCTCGATCGGGCAGTGCCCGCGCCAACTGCGGTTTTTTACGGGCATCTGATAGACCCTTACCGCAAGCGCAGCACGGCCTTTACAAACGAATAACAAACCCGGCATTTAACGTGGCGCGCCTTTTACACCAATAAAAACGAAGTTGCGGTGAAATAGTTCCTGTCTGGCCATCAAAAGGCCCATTCTAGGAACTATTCCACCGCAACTTAGATTGGAAAACCGCGTAACCTTAAAGTTCCAGTTCGTTTAGACGAAGGATTGCCACGATATAGATCTTGAGCGCCTGCTTAAGCTGCTCTTCGTTGGCGCACTCGTTGGGGCCGTGCATCTGGCCGCCCCATGCGGGCAGCTCCAGGCCGGTCTCCTCGGGGCCAAACGATACGGCGCGGGCAAAGTTGCGCGCATACGTGCCGCCGCCCATGGCAAAGGGCTCGGCATGCTTGCCCGTAAACTCGTTATAGGTATCGATAAGCGCCTTCACGGCCGGATCGTCGGCAGAGACCGAGAACGGCACCTTAGCGCGACCCAGCTGGCACGTCACGCCAAAACGGCCCACGAGCGGCTCGAGCTGCTCGCGGATGGTATCGGCACTGGTGCTATCGGGGAAGCGCACGTCGATGACCTGCTCAATATGGCCATCCGCCACGCGGATGACGCCAGCGTTGCAGGTAAGCGGGCCAAACGCCGGACTCGTCGCATCGATACCCAGGCCGCGGCCATAGGCATCCGCATGCACAAAGGCCAGGAACTTGACGAACTCGTGCTCGGCAGGCGTCAGCAGGCGCTCATCGCGTGCACCAAACGCGTCCTCGGCCTCGCGCAGATACGCCACGATCAGGCCGACGGCGTTGATGGTGCCCTCAGGCATCGAAGCGTGGCCGCCAATACCGTGGGCGAAAATCTGCGCATGCCCGTTATCAAGCGCCGTGATCTCCAGGCGGTCGACGTTCTCAACGGGCGCCGGCAGCTCATCGGCGGCAATCGCAAGCTCGCAGATGGACTGCGACGGAATGGCATTGCTCGCCTCGGAGCCGCACCACGACACGATGCGCCCGCCGTCGATCTTGGGGCTCACGAACGTCGCCCCAAACTGGCCCTTCTCGGCATTGCAGACCGGGAACTCGGCATCGGGCGTAAACAGAAAGTCGGGATTCGCGTAGTTCTCCAGATAATGGTGAACGTCGGACATGCCCACTTCCTCATCGCAGCCCAGCAGCGCGCGGAAGGTGTAGCGCGGAACGATGCCGTGCTTGAGCAGGTAGGCGCCGGCGTAGAGCGACAGCACGGCCGGACCCTTGTCGTCGATCACGCCGCGGCCGAGCAGCCAGCCCTCGCGACGCTCCATCGCAAACGGGTCGGTGTTCCAGCCGGGGCCGGCGGGAACCACGTCCACGTGGCAGATAGTCGCGAGCTGTTTGTCGCCGCGGCCCGGGATATCGGCGATTCCCACATAGCCCTCGTCATCGCTCGTCTGGTAGCCGAGCTTTTGCGCGATACCGAGCGCGCAATCGAGCGCATCACGGACCGGGCGGCCAAACGGCGCGCCGGGCTCCGCATCGGCAGAAACTGCCACGGACGGATAACTCACCAACTGCTCGATATCGGCGACGACATCCTCCCAGACCTCGTCGACATACTCGGTAACGCTCTGCTCCACCTGATTCATGGACGACCTCCTTACCAATGAGCGACGGGTACGCCCGTCCCTCACATTACGTCTATTAGATAGCGAAAAGTTTAGCAAGCTCGGCCACCGAGTGCACCACTGCATCGGCACCCGCCGCCTCGTGCTCGCCCGGCGCCGCCGCGCCCGAATAGATACCAATGCACGGCACGCCCATTGTGTGTGCGCCCTCCACATCGTTGAAGCGATCGCCGATCATCACGGCCTCGTCCGCGGTCGCACCCAGGGCCGCCAGGGCATCGCGGACCGAATCCGCCTTGGTCTCGCGCCCCTGCGGCGGATTCATGCCGACCACGGCCTCAAACTGGCAAATCCCCAGCTCATGCACCATATCGATGCACTTCGCCTCCATGCGAGACGTCGCGACCGCCATGCGATGCCCCTGCGCGGCAAGGCCATCGAGCAGCTCGGGGATTCCGTCGAACACGGGATACTCTTCAGGTCCCAGCTCATCAAAAAAGGCACGGTACTCGTCAGCCACCACAAGCGACTCCTCGCGGGAGAAGCCATAAAAGTCGTGAAAGCTCTTCCACAGGGGCGGCCCGATCATGCGGCGCAGGTCACCCATCTGCGCCTCCGAAAACCCGCGCGCGGCCAACGTCTTGCGCGTCGAGGTCATCACCGCCCGGCCCGTATCGGCCACCGTGCCGTCAAAATCGAACAGCACAACCGGCCGCTCGCATAGCTGCAATGCCGCCATCGGCATCCCTCTTCCCCAGTTGATGATTTCCACAGCGTCACTTCAAACTGTTGACTATTCAACAATTGAACCTAGCAATGTAGAGCAACTCCACTATACTTGTCGCACTTTGCTCTAAGAAGGCGGCGCGCAAGCGCCCCAACGAAAGGTGCAATTATGTCTTTTGCCATCATAACCGACTCCACGTCGGACATCTCCCCCGCCCGCGCTCAAGAGCTCGGCATTTACGTGATTCCGCTGCATGTGATTATCGAGGGCGAGGACCTGCTCGACCAGGTGCAGATTACCGCCGAGGAATACGTCGCGCGCATGGCCGGCTCCGAGCAACTGCCGCACACCTCGCAGCCGAGCGCCGGCGAGTTCAAGGCACTCTTTGACCGCGTGCGTGCTGACGGCCACGATAGCGCGATCTTTATCTCGCTGTGCAGCGAATGGTCCGCCTGCTATTCCAACGCATGCCTGGTCGCCGAGACCCACGAGCTCGACGTGCGCTGCATCGACTCGCGCACCGGCTCGGGCGCCGAGGGCCTGCTGGTGGAGTACGCGCTCGCCATGCGCGAGGACGGCCGCAGCCTAGACGAGACCGAGGCGCGGATCCGCGCGACGCTGCCCGACGCCCATCTGCTACTGATTCCGCGCACGCTCGAGAACTTGGTCAAGAACGGCCGCGCGCCCAAGCTCGCCGGCCAGCTCACGCAGATGCTCAACATTCGCCTGGCCGTTTCGCCGGAGTGGAAATCGGGCGAGATCAAGGCAATCAAAAAGGGCCGCGGCGCCAAGCGCATCGTTGCCAACACCATGGCCGACTGCCTCGCGTTTTTGGACGAGCACCCGGGCTCAAGCGTGCGCGTGCTCACGACCGGCGCCGCCGAGGAGCAGGAACTTGCCAACGAGGCGCTCGCGGGCCAGGACTACGTAGACGCCGGCACCGGCCCCATCGGCTGCACCATCGCCACCCACGTAGGCGTCGATGCCATCGCCATCAGCTACTGCCCCCGCTACCAGCCAACTCACTAGGGACGCCCACATCAGTTGCGGTGGAATAGGGACTGTTTTTGGCTTATTAGCCGCAAATCAATCCCTATTCCACCGCAACCTAGAAGCAGTTCATTTGGGACGGGGCTAAAAAGACTGGTATCAAACGTTTCAGACCAGTCTTTTTAGCCCCGTCCCATTTTAGCTACTCTACATCAGCCCGCTCAGGGCAATGTCGACGGCCTCGTTGAGGTCGTCGGTGATGTGCACCAGCTCCGGATCGAGTGGGCTGATCATGCCGGCGTCCATCACCGGGCCGTTGAGCCAGTCGAACAGGCCCCTCGCGGTACCCACTGGACAAAAAATGGCAAATATGAGTACCGCCACCAAATTAGTAGCAGCAAAATCTCGCCGGAATTGATCATTTCGATCAATTCCACGTCTTGCCAAGGCTCAAAATTCCGTGTTTAGTGGGTTAGATATATAGAATAATGTGGAATTGGTATTCTATTCTTACCAAATGTTATGAGACTACATTAACAACAGTACTCATATTTGACGTTATTTGACCACGGAGTCATTCGAGGACCCCTCCCCACGCCGCCAACACGCCCCATAGCCGCCAAAACACCTTTAACAACAGCCGCCGCACGTTTTGGCACCGGCTAATTGCCACTCACGGATCGGTACCCCACTATTACCGAACCAAAATCGAAGTCGCATATCTCATAAAGCTGAAATGACGTACCCTCATCCCAATGAACGCTGACAAGAATGGCATTCAAATGAGCAACGCCGTGCATCAATACGCCCTTTTCGGGAACGCCTTATTCAAACTCAATAAAACGGTTGTCCACGCTTCAGATCCGCGTAAGCAGATCGTAATCTGTAGCAACGGTCCAGACATCCGTTACGCAACACTCGAAGAATGGGACAAAGCCGGCAAATCTTTCGGCGAACGTGCACAGACCGAGGGCATCGTTACCAGCGCGAGCCCAGCGCGCGACAAACTCGAGCTCTTTCGCAATCTTTTTACCGGCCGCAAAGATGTGCACGCTCACGGGTATCGCAGAAAAGACGGGGGCATCGGCTATACACCCGCCTGCGCAAATGAGTGGAAGCCAGGCATTTGCCCCAAAGCAAACCATCACAGAATTAAATGCGCTGAATGTCGCAGCCGCACATTCCTTGAGCTGAACGATGCCGCCATTATCGCCCATTTCAAAGGCAGCGACGACAGGCTCCGGGACGTCATAGGTCAATATGTTCTCGACAAAGACTGCAACACAAATGTCCTTGTCATTGATTTTGACAAAGCCGATTGGAAAGAAGCGACAAACGCTATCAGGCTTGTCGTAAAAAACTATGGAATTAACGCTGCGGTCGAGCGATCAAGGTCAGGCAACGGCGCGCATATCTGGTTTTTCTTCCTAGAACCTATAAACGCAAAGACAGCACGAGATTTCGGTAGCTGCCTTATCGCCGAAGCAGCGGCACTCAACAAGACAATCACCTTCGAAGCCTTTGACCGAATGATACCCGCGCAGTCCACCATTCCTGAAGGCGGCTTTGGAAATCTCATTGCGCTGCCCTTTCAGGGAAAAGCGCAGCGGGAAGGAAACAGCGTATTTGTTGACGAACGATTCGAGCCCTTTCCCGACCAATGGCTTTACCTTTCGCAAATCCAACTAATCTCGCGTGCGACGGTGGATCGTCTGATCGAGGACACCAAAAACAAACCGCTTGGAATAGCAACAGCTGCAGCGACAAACAAAACCAGGCGCAATGTCCAAAAGCCTCGAAAGCGGCTCCCGCTCACGCCACGAGACTTCCCCTCGAACCTGCTCGTCACACAAGCCGATATGCTCTACATCCCCGAAAAGTCTCTGAGCCCGGCAGCTCAAATGGAAATCCGCAGGCTTGCGACATTTGCCAACCCGGAGTTCTTCCGTGCGCAATCTATGCATCAATCAGTATTCGGCAAACCGCGACTCATAGACCTCAGCGAACTTAGAGATGGCCGCGTCGCGATTCCCAGAGGCTGCAAAGCCCAACTTGAGCAGCTGATTCAAGAAGCCCACGTTACTGCCCATTATTCAGACGAACGTAGCACAGGCAATCCAATTGAGATGGCATTCAAAGGGACCCTTCATCCCGAACAGCAAATTGCCGCCGACCAGATGCTTGAATACGAAGACGGAATCATGTCTGCGCCAACGGGCTTCGGTAAAACCGTCATCGGAGCTTATCTTATTGCCGCCGTTGGTCTTCCGGCGCTCGTCATTGTTCCAAAGACCGCGCTCATAGCCCAATGGAAATCGCAGCTCGAACGATTTCTCGACATTACGGACACCAGAGAGCCGGTCCGAACGCCAAAAGGACGAATCAGCAAAAAGCAACCTCCCCTTATTGGACAAATCGGAGGGGGCAAAACCGCCGTCAGCGGCCTTATCGACGTCGCTTCCTTTCAGTCGCTATCTGGCAAAGACTCCCAAACCGGGGAGCCGATAGTTAAGAACCTTGTTCGTAATTACGGCCTCATTATCTGCGACGAATGCCACCATGCTGCCGCGCCACAGCTCGAGCTCGTCCTCAAGTCCGCTCCAGCCAAATATATATATGGCCTCTCCGCGACACCCGAGCGCTCCGACGGACTCACGCGGGCGCTCTCGATGCTCTGCGGCCCGCTTCGCTATGTCATCGATCCAAAAACGCAGGCAATTCAGCAGGGCATCCAGCGCATCGTTCGACCGAGATTTACCGGCATTCGGCTATCCGCCTACGAGCCGGATGCAAGCTTCAATCAGATTCTCGATATGCTGTGTGCACATGCGGCAAGAAACGAATTGATTGTCGATGACGCCCTCGAAGCAGCGTCAAACGGTCGGCATCCGCTCATACTATCCAAAAGGAAAAAGCATGCTGAGGAACTGTTCAGGCTGCTTAATGATCGCAGACACGAACCCATACTCTTAACCGGAGAAATCGGTGCCAAAGAAAGAAAAACGATACTGAACAGTCTTCCCGGCCTTGAGCATGAACATCGAATCATCGTCGCCACCGAAAGCCTTCTGAGCGAGGGCTTCGATCTGTCCTACCTTGACACCCTATTCATTGCCACGCCGATATCTTGGGACGGCAGTGTAACGCAGCAGGCGGGCAGACTGCACAGAAGCCACGAGGGCAAGCAACAGATTGAGATATTCGACTACATTGACCTGTCGATACCCATGCTCGCTCGCATGTACCAGAAGAGACTCAAGACGTACGCCAAGCTGGGCTACGAAATTAATTCAGCAGAGGACAGTGAGCAACCCGATTACAACATTCTCATAGAGCCAGCAAACGCTATTGAGGCATTAATTAAGGCTCTGTTAGACCAGGATTGACATAAATCCGATGTCACCGCGAGGAGCTAT
>CATYDM010000034.1 GCA_958405195.1 uncultured Collinsella sp. | reverse complement strand
TCATGAAGCGCGTGAAGGCCAAGGGCGTGCCCGTGGTGGTCTACGAGCCCACGCTGGAAGCCCCGGAGTTCTTCGGCTCCAAGGTCATGCGCGACCAGGAGGCCTTACACGAGGAATCTGTTTAAGAGGGATTAAAGGAGAGCTGCTGCCGGCACTTGTTGGTCGGGCTTACTCTTCAAGAATAAAACTTTACGCGGGTACGGGGGTGTATTGGCTAACGCCGATGCGCCCCCGTACCCTGCTATTTTCGTCATCTGCAGTAATAGACACTCACTGAAGTCGCTCTTCTTAGGCTGCGTCTCGGTCATAAGTGGATGCGGGGCTCCACAAGCGGGTAAGACCCCGTATCTTTTAAATCCAGTACAATTCATCGGACATCGTCAGCTTTGGTTACAGTGCCTTGAAGAACTGTAACTGAACGTTACAAAATAGGGAAACATTGCGTTTTTAGGAGGCTCAATTGCCAGTCGGCTCTTTCTCCACGAATCCATTTGTTGGGTTTGGCTGCGCCGGCTACCGCTCTTTCAGTGGTGCTGAGCCCGCTCGAATAGGGCCTTTCGATAAAGTCCAAGTTATTTCCGGACAGAATAATTGTGGCAAGTCGGCACTTATTGACTATTTCATCAAGGTTATTGGGGCGATAAGGGGGCACGGAGTTATTCGACAAGAAGACAACCCGTTAACGAGAGCCGATATACCATTAAATCAAAATGCTCAAAACGAGCCTCTTCCGGCAACCATCTCTTTTTGCGTCAATATCAATTCGCTCGAAGAGACGCTAATGTCAAATGTGCGATTGCCGCAACAACAAGAATATGCGGAATCATTGCTCAAGCTTTTTAATGACGTTCCTTACATTTCTGATAATGGAAAAGCCGCATGGCTTGATTTCTCTCTTGGGTGGGGACAACTCTCTTTTGGTTATGATGTGTCCTTGCGCGCGCATTTTTCTCAATACCAAGCTTCGAGCCTGACAATCTGCAATCTAACCAATGCATCTCTTGCATATTGTGACAGTACCGGGGATGACGAACTGAACTACAGCAATATCGTGTGTGCGGCGATGCCGTGGGCTTTGCTCCCGAACTTTCTTAAGGTTGGAGCAATAAGGTCTATCAAAGACGCGGAATTATCGAATCGGTTTGGCTCTATCGACAGTGGCGTAGGCCTTCCGGCTGCCCTATTGAAACTGTACAACCCGGAACGGAAAGACTTTGATGAATCAAAGCGCCGCTGGAACAAACTTCAGGATTTCGTTCGCGAAATTCTGAACGACCGGAGCGCAGCGATTCTTGTATCCCATGACAGCCATGAAATCGCCGTGAAGACCGCTGACACAGATTACCTCCCGCTTGAATCGCTCGGCACAGGTCTGACGGAGTTAATTATTCTTGCCGCAGTCGTTGCTTGCAACACCGACATAATCATATGCATCGAAGAGCCGGAGATCCACCTTCACCCTGCTCTTCAAGCGAGGTTTATCAAATACCTTCTTTCAGATGAAGCCAACCGTTTTATTGTGACGACGCATTCACCCACCATCATTAACTCTTCAGGAGTTCAGGTGGCACATGTGAGCAAAAATAATGGAATATCTGAATGTCATCAACTTAACGATATGGTCTTAGCACGTGATTTGTTGGACGATCTGGGAGCACGTGCTTCGGATATACTCCAATCAAATTATGTTATATGGGTAGAGGGCCCATCTGATCGCACTTATCTCAACTATTGGATCGGCAAATGGGCGGAAGAGAACTCCGTGCATCTTGTTGAGGGTGTTCATTACAGCATCATGCTGTATGGTGGCAAGCTTCTAAATGCGCTCGACGCTGGACCCGATTGTTCAAATGAGAAACTGATAGCTCTCTTCCGTATAAATACTCATTTCTGTGTTTTGATGGATTCCGACAGAAAGAGTAGATACGCCCGCTTGGGAAATACGAAAACGAGAGTTATCGATGAATGCAAAAAAAGCGGTGCAATGCATTGGGTAACCTGGGGGTCTACAATCGAGAACTATGTACCGGCGGACGCTTTGACTACTGCTATCGAAACCGTTCATCCAGGCAAGAATTGGAATCATGCTTTAAACGAGCGATTTGTCTGTCCCTTAAGCTTCAAATTCAAGGGGACAAGCTCCTCGTCGCCTAACAAGATTGCAATTGCTAAATTTGTCTGTGAGGCTGGATTCACTCCATTGGGCGACTGCATGCGGCAGATTTCAAAGCTTTGCCATTCGATCTGCGATGCGAATGGAATTTTAGATATAGAGGGGTGAGGTGACTTATTGATTACAGCACAGTGTAGCTTGTTATTTCGCCGCTGCTTAATGTATAGCCCGTCATTATCCGGCCCTCCTTTCACCGACTGACAAAACGATTTACACCTAATTATTGGCGCTGCTCAGGGACATTTTCTTTGTTTACGGCTTGATCTCGCTAAACTAATAACTGCTGCTACCAGGGCATTTTCTGGTGCATATTCTATTGGCTCCTGCGAAGATCGGAGCGGGTATGTTTGCTGCCGAGTCCTACACCAGCCGTCATTACATTGCGATCGTTGCCATGGCCTGCCTATGCGTTTTGCTGGGCGGGCCTTCTTATGCCGCGGGCGCGGAGAGCCTCATCATCGCGGGCGCGACGTACTACGAGCCGGGCGTGTCGGGCCCCGGCTGGGCCTGGACCGATGCCGACCACCTGGAGCTTAATGGCTATGCGGGCGAGGCCATCGGCGCTGACGGTGACCTGGTGCCGACGCTTGTCGGGCAAAACTCCGTGACGGAGTCGCGTGCGCCCGATGCGGACATCGCGCTGTGCGGCATGGAGGTGTGGGGCAACCTGACGCTTCGCGGTACCGGGACCCTGACGGCGACGGGCTCGCAGTGCGGGATCAACGTCTCGCAGGCGCTTGTGGTGGACGGCTGCACTGTCGACGCCCGGGCGGACGGGGCCGATATTACGGACGAGGCGGTCGCCGGCGTGATCGCAGGCGACATGGCTGTGCGCGGCGGCGGGCGCGTCGTTGCCGCGGGCGCCGGGTCCGGGGCGGGCGTGCGCGCCTACGGTGTGTATCTGCAGGATGCGGGCCTTGGCGATGGTGCGGCCGGCTGTCGGCTTTCCGTCGACGCCTCGTGGCTCGATGCGACCGGTGCCGAAGGCGGCGTTGCGGGCGCGGGTGGGTCGCTTGTGTCCGCGCGGTTTGTGGCGCCTACTGGCGGGGTCTTTGGTTCTGGTAGCGTGGTGGATGCCTCCGGTGCGGTGGCACCGCATGTGGTGGTTGAACCCGATGTCGCCACGCCTCCGGCGGGGGAGACCGATGGGGTCGTTGTGCCTGGCGATAGCGTGGATAAGTCTCCCGCCGATGCTAACCTCGCTGCTGGAGATCCCACCACAGGACCCACGGCAAATCCCTCGCTGAAACCCGCAGCCACGACAACCAAGACAACAACGACTGTAACCAAAACCACGGTCGCCAAACTCTCCAAGCCCAAGGCTGCCACCGCGACATCTGCAGCACTCCCCAAGACCGGCGACAACAACTGGATCGTCGCCTCCTTTACGTTTTTCTTGCTTGGAACAACGCTTCTAGCCGCCGCATATCGCTGCTGAGGCGGCGCAACGCACTTAGCTGCAATACAAGAACTCTGTTGAAGCTTTGAGGGCAACGCTTCCGGATAGGGAGCGTTGCCCTTTTCGCTTGCAACATCTGACGTACTAGCCATATGTGTTTTCGCGCTGGGAATGGAGCCGAGTACCTTTCTTCAAATTATGATCACCCCTAAAAACTCTGTTCCGAACTACGCCTAGCTTACGTTTATTGACTGTGAGATTTAGATACGCATGGAACATGCATGGGCGACATGCGCACTTGATTGGAAGCATTTTTTGGGGTGTCGGATGAAGTTGACAATCAAGGGAGAAAGCCGCTGACGTCGAGGTTGTCAGCAATGAAGTTAGGCGCCAATTAGTATCTAACCCGCATCGAGGAATGGGATTAACATAGGGATGAAGAAGTTTTGCTAGAGAGGTTCATATCACATGGCTCATCGCCCGAGATGAGCCATGTGATATGAATGTTGGGCGATAGGCAAATCGCCCGGACAGCATAGGAGGTGCAATTGGAACGCATAGTCACGAAGCCGACCAAAATCGATCTCCATATCCATTCTGCTGCAAGTATCGTCACAAAGGACAAAGGCAAGAAGCAACTTGCCGATTGCGACAAAGACCATGTTAATGTGCTGCTTCGCGGTTTGGAGGCTCATGGCATCAACATGTGCGCAATCACCGACCACGATTGCTTTGACAAAGACCTTTACTTCACTTTGAAGGAAAAGGAGGGGAATGGCTGCCTGAACAAAGTTCTTCCTGGGATTGAGTTCAGTGTGTCCATTCGCTCAGGAGACGAGGAGCCGACCGTCGTCCATATCGTAGCGATCTTCGATGACCGGCGCCCCGATTTGATTAACGGGATCGCCGAGGTCATCTGTGACGAGAACGGGAAGCCGCGCTATGACGATCTCGATAGTAGTGCTTTTACCGAAGACTGCTTCGCCAAGGTCCTGAGGGACATCGGTCTCAACGCAGTCCTCATCGGGCACGAGAAATCGGCCGGGCAGGAAGCGAAGCGAGACGTTAGCAGTCTCGGCGCGGATTGCGCCAGCGAAGTGATTTTGACCGAGTTTGTCGATGCGGTCGAAATTCGCAACAAGCGGCGAGAGCTCGACATCAAGAGACTCATCGAGACCTATCCCAAAGATGCCGTCCCGTTTGTTGTCGGGAGCGATTGCCATGATTGGGCGACCTATCCAGGGAGAGAAGGCGGTGAGATTTCGTTCTCAAGCCTGAAATGCCTACCAACTTTCGAAGGTCTGCTCATGGCGATCACCGACCCCTCGAGAATCAAGGTCGGCGACTGCTCGTTCTTCAGCGCCAGCTCTTCGAAGCTCGATTCGCTTGAACTCTCAATTGACGGCAAGTGCTTTGACATACCGCTTTCGCCCGGAATCAATGCGATTATCGGCGACAACTCCATAGGCAAGTCGATGATGATTCACCGCATAACCGGTTGCCGGCATGTGGGCGATTCCAAGTTGGCCGACGGATACGAGGCCTATTGCGCGAAGGAGGGCATAAGCGTCGATACTCTTCTCCCAGATGCGGCTGAGTTCAAGTTCGACGATCAAGACAGCGTTCGTAAAACCCTCGAAGAGCTGCATTCGGGGCAGGGACAAGACGATTATTTCGGTAAGTACTTTCAATCCCACGTTGATGTCAGCTCAATCAAAGAATCGCTAAAGCGCTTCTTCGACGAGTGCGTTGTCGCTCTCGAGTCGAAAGCGTGCTTCAACGATGCGCTTCGTCGACTTGATAAGCATGAGGTGGTTTTGCGCGACCTGCCAAAGTCCGAGAAGCTTACCATCTCCCGATTTTCGAAGACGATCTCTTTTAAGGAGATCGATGACCTCTGCTCTAAGTTGCTCTCCTGCAGGAGCGACCTTGCCAACGCAATGACAGATTACTCGAAACTTTTTAAAGAGATGGGGCTTGAGGCTGCCGAGGCCCATGCCGATGCAATGGAGGCGATGGACAGGCTTCTCAAGCTTGTCGAGAAGCATAGGCTAGTCTACGAACGCGACGACGTGAAGACCCGAGCGGTCAAGGACGCTGCGAGCGAGGAACGCAGGGTTCTTTCGAAGAGGAAGACTGACGAGCAAAAAACTATCGATGATTATTCGGCGACCCTTGACGATGTCTCTGTGAAAATTGCCAACGCAGTGTTGCTTGCCGCAAAGCGCTGCGACAGGAAGCTCGAGTATGCCGTTCCTGTTGACATTAGGGTTCCTAATCCTATGGGGAAATTCATATTTGTCTCCGAACTCACTTCTGGTAGTACCGACATAAGCTACTGCAACGACGTCTTTGGGGAGGTGTTCAACAAGCCTAAGCTATCGCTTCTGCTAGATGGCATTCAGTCCGAGACCAATCTGACTACGGAGGAAATAGCTGCAGCGGTAACAGGTGAAAAACCTTCCATGGCGACGTGCTACGATCAGATTCGCAACAAACTTCATGCGGTGGTTGACCGTGTAACCGAGAGAAGGAAAATCACTAACAAGTCCATAGGCATCGACGCTGAACCGTCGCCTGGTCTGTACGGGACCCTGTACTTCGATCTTTTGGCGGAGGAAGACACTAAATCAGGGGTCTACATTATCGACCAGCCAGAGGATCAAATCTCACAAGTAGCGATTAAGGAGCACGTCCTTGGCGCCTTTAAGAGGATGAGCGCCAACCGGCAGGTACTGATGATCACGCACAACCCACTCTTTGTCGTAAACCTCGACGTCGATAACGTCATTGTGCTCGCGCGCGGACAAGATGGGAAAATTGACGTGAAGAGTGGGGCTTTGGAATACGAATGCGACGACTACAAGGTGCTCGACCTTGTGGCCAAGACTGTTGAAGGAGGAGCTGACGTTGTTAGGAAACGACTCAAACGCTATGGCTCAGAAGGCATATAAGGTCGGGCTGAAGGATGGGAAGATCGCGATCGAGGGTGTTGATGACTTTTCCATTGATATCGAAGACCCGAAGCTGAACGTAGGGAAGTTGTACTCGGCCCTTTTCGCTGGAATCGACGAACCTACAACGATTTCCCTCGAGCCCACGACAGAACTTAAACAGGATCGCAAAGCCTTCTCTTTCTTTGAAAGCTTGAAAAAGATAGTGGACGGCGCTTGTGAGAAGATGAATCCAAGTCTGGCCGATATCGTCAAGAAGGCCGAAGGACTCGACGCTGCCGACGAGGCAAAACGGAGCTGATGCCGTGCTGCTTGTTCGCGAAAGCCAAGGGCAATGGAGACTTTCATGGTAACCACTGTTTGCGATATACGTGGTAGCGCGATTGGGCATGATGACATAATAGCTGTCTAGGGTACTTTGGAATTGTGAATATGCGCGACCATCAATGAGTGTGGATACTCAGAGCTTGGGCTTGACGAGGCCCAAGCTTGAAGATACTATCATAACAGTGATTAGGGTCCAGAAACTTTCGATGCCTGGAACCGGAGGGGAGCCTGCGGGTTCCCCTTTTATTTTTCGGGAAGAGCGACGATGCCCAAAGAATTCCTTACCTACCAGCAGCAGATGGAGAAGCTCAGAAGCTCCGGTCTCACAATCGAGGACGAAGGGGCTTGCTGCAGGGTCCTTGCGGACATCGGCTATTTCCCGGTCGTGAACGGATACCAGTCGTTTTTCCGCGACCCGAGCACCCGGGTATACCGCGAAGGCGCCACTTTTGGGGACATCCTGGCGCTTTACGAGTTCGACGTCGAGCTCAGGGAGATAATGCTCGATGCGCTGCTCAAGGTCGAGGTGAAGATCAGGTCGGCGGTGGCCTACGAGTTCTGCGCTGCATATGGCGAGTCCCAGAGCATGTACCTAGACGCCCGCTGCTACGCGGCGTCGAGGGGCGCGAAGCGCGTTCTCCCGAAGCTGCTGAACATGCTTGACTATATCGCCAACAAGGATACCAGCCACGAATACCTCGTCCACTACCGCAGGGCATACAAGAACGTGCCGCTGTGGGTCGCGGTGAACGCCATGACCTTCGGGCAGATCTCGAAAATGCTCACGGCCCTCAGGGACAACGAGAAGGCCAGGATTGCCAAGAGGTTCGAGGTCGGAAACCCGAAGGAGCTCTCGTCGTTTATCCGCGTGCTCGCCCTCTACAGGAACGTCTGCGCGCATGGCGAGCGCCTCTTCTCCCACAGGTGCCACGTCGAGATCCCCGATACGGCCTTGCACGCCAAGCTCGGCATCGAGAAGATCGGACCGAATTACGCTTGCGGCAAGGTGGATGTCTTCTCGGCAGTGATCGCCCTTCGATACCTTCTGCGCGACGACGAGTTCAAGGCATTCAAGGCAAAGCTCGTCAAGTGCGTTAACGGATACCTGTTATCGGACGAGAGCATCGGCGAGGAGCGCCTCCTTGAAGCCATGGGCTTCCCGGCCGAATGGAAGAAGATAACCAGGTATAAAATATGGAATCGACCCGCCTAAAAGCAAGTCGTTGGTTTCAGGTGGATTATTGGCGACGGAATCGCGCGCCAAGCCCCTTGCGCGGATGCGTTGCGGCTATCGAGGGCTATGCTAGATACAAGGCTGGAGCCTGTCTGGCGTATTCTTAAGAGGAATCATGCGGTTTCTTTTTGATCATGGGCATGGTTGGCGCTGCGATAATGACGGACTTTCTTGTTAAAGGGGTTGGTCCAGCAGTTGGGCGCCTCTGTTCCCGGGAGCGCTGCTCGTCCAACGGCTACCTATCCCCGGCAGGATTCCGAGGACGGCTAATCGCAAAGCCTTGCCACCTCGGCGCCGCATTCCGCGCACCGACCCTCGATGAGCACGCGCCCGTGACGCATGCGCAGCGTGTAGCCGGGCGCGAACTCCGTCGTGCCGCAGTTATGGCAGAACGCGCTGGCGAGCAGCGGCTTGCGGATATGCTCGGGGATCTTCTTTCACTCCCGCAACGCCTCGATCTCGGTGACGCCCTTGCTGCGGCGGAACTCGTCTTCCTCCACCTCTTCGGCGACGAACCTTGCGTTCATCTCCTGGTAACGTACAATTTCTTGCGCACTTTGACAGCAGAATAGCGTCCAGATGGAATGGAGGGCCCGGTCCGCCTCGGGATGATTCGAGTTGTCGAGACAAGAAGCATACTGGAGGTCGGCCATGCCCGAACGCGGTATCGATTGCATGAGCTTTGCTGTCTGCTGTCGGACATCTTCTTTTGCGATACCGTTCAGTTTGGGGGGATGCGTCCGGATGGTGTCGGCATCCTGTGGAAGCGATTTCGCGCCCCCTCGCAGTGGGCATCTGGCTCGAATCCATTCACATCTACTCACCTTATGATTAGATGTGATTAGGTGTGACTAGAAGGTTGGGAAGATGGACGTTCGGGAAGGGGAGGACGTAGAGTTCAAGCGCGAGATGAGCCCGGGCGCGGTCAAGACGGTCATCGCGTTTGTCAGTACGGGTGGCGGAACGCTGTGCATCGGCGTCGATGACGAGGGCGTCCCTGTCGGTGTCGACGATGTCGACGCGGAGATGACGCGCGTGACGAGCTGCCTTAGGGACTCGGTCAAGCCCGATATCCTCATGATGATATCCATCGTGTCGGAAGTGATCGATGGGCACGATGTGATTGCGGTTCATGTTGGCAGGGGCGTCGGGCGTCCGTACTATCTTGCGTCGAAGGGCCCTCGCCCGGAGGGCGTCTACATTCGCTCGAGCGCCGCGAGCGTGCCTGCAAGCGATTCCGCCATCATCCGTATGGCTCGCGAATGCGACGGAGACGCGTTTGAGGCCCGTCTGTCGATGAATCAGGACCTCACGTTCCTATATGCGCAGGCGGAGTTTGAAAAAGAAGGGGCTTTCGTTAGGCCCTGGCGAGATGCGGACGTTCGGCATGCGCAATTCGGACGGTGGTTTTACGAACCTAGCGCTCCTGCTATCGGACCAATGTCCCCCAACGAAGAAAGCCGCGGCGTTTTCCGACGACGGCCGGATCGTGTTCACCGGGCACCGCGAGTACGAGGGCTCAATCCTGAAGCAGCTCGCCGACGCCTATGCGTTCCTCGAGGCCCACAACCATTATCGGACTGAGTTTTCGGGTCTCGAGCGAATCGACCAGTATGATTATCCCGCCGTGGCGCTTCGTGAGGCCCTTGTGAACTCTGTCGCGCACCGCGAGTACGCGCTATCTGGTTCCACGCTAGTTTCCGTCATGCCATCGGCGGCGGAAATAGTGTCGCTTGGTGGGTTGCCGACGGGCATAGAATACGAGGATCTCTCCGCCCGGATCTCCATGCCGCGGAACCGCGCTCTCGCTAACGTGCTGTTCCGCCTGGAGCTTATCGAAGCGTACGGGACTGGGATCGGCAGGATGCGCGATAATTATGAGGGGGGAGGGGTTGTCTCCGGAAATGACGGTGACGGCGAATACGTTTTCTATTGTCCTGCCAAACAGGAACGCACCAGACGCAAAGGCCGCCGGGGATGCGGAGTCGTTGCCGGAGGCGGTGATTCGCGCGCTTGCCGATGGTGCCCGAACCCGAGCGGAGATTCAAGCTGACCTCGGGGTTTCCCAGTCGACGGCGAGCCGGGTCCTGGCCGACCTTGTGGGCGGGGGCCGTGTTGCGACGATCGGGTCGGGCAGGGAGACTCGGTATCGCCTGCCATAGCCCTGGCGCCGGATCCCGGCATCCGGTGGGCGATGCGCGCCGTCTCGGCCGGTGGGCGTTTTGTCACATGGGGAGGGTCGATGCGCTTGCTGCTGTACGGGGTCTCACGGCGGATGGAGGCGACGGTCGCGTCTGGAGTTTGGCTTCGAGGTGGGGGGCTCGCATGATTGACGCCTTCGGACTCCGCCGCATAATTGTCGCCGGAGGCTTCGGAGTCATCGGCTCCAGCTTCGTTCACCACATGGTTCGCGAGGACCCCGCGCGAAGGTGACCGTGCTAGACAAGCTCGCCTGCGCCGGCAGTACTGAGAGCATCGCGTGGTGCCGAGCCAACGAGACCTGATGATGCCCCGCCAAGAAGGCCATCGAGGCCAGGTACGCCGCTCAGGGGCGGTGGGCGTAGAGGTTTTGCCCGCCCATTCGGCGCGTGCGCCCGCGAAGGCCGGGCCGCCCCGCCCATCGGCGCCGCATCATTGCGCTCAACGCGTCCAGATGGAGAAATCTGGTTGTGAAGGGGTCGCGCATGGGTGAACTGCGCCCCCCTTCGCTCCCCAATTAGGTGCAAATACGCAAATGCGCGGATAATTTCCAGCCTTTCAAAGTAGCCTGAAAACCGCGAGCCATCTACCTGCTACTTTTCTGCAAACATGACGCCGTTACTCGACCCGGTCGTTATTTATCCGCGCATTTGTGAATTTGCATGACGGGAATGACCTCTGCGCCGCAAAACAACGCTTCGAACGGTGTCCCGCACAGCGAGAAAACGCCCGAAGCGGTGCCCGGGCCGCAAAAGCGCCGGCACCTCAGATTGGCACCTGTCCCTTTTCGCATTAGCCGCGATAGGGGGCTTTTGCGTTGGATATCTGAAAATGCAGAAGGCCTTGATTACGTTATCTGCCTGGGTCCAGATCAATGTGTTGAGGTCGCCGACATACGGGCGATTCCAACGATTGAGGCGCTTCTGCCCTGGGATTATGACATTGCTGGGGGAGTTGCCTGCGAATTGTGCTCCTTTGCACCACGTTTCCGTTCACAGGCCGATGACTTCGAGGCCTCCGTGGTACAGTGCCGTAAAAAGTTTACGGCACTGTACCACGGAGGCGCTAATCTGAGGCTTGAACGCGTCAGGGGGCGCTGGGGAGCGAACGGCAAAGGTGAGTGAAATGAGTGACGGCCAGGCGAGCACGGCGTTTTCTCGGGCAGATGCAAAGCGCGCGTTCGGCGCGTATGTTTCCCAGTTCGATCTGGATAACGAGCGCATTGCGCTCAAGGTGGAGCATACGTACCGGGTTGCCGACGCTTGCGATGCGATAGCCCGAGGAGAGGGCCTTGAGCCGCGCGACGTAGACCTTGCGTGGTTGTGCGGACTTCTGCATGATATCGGTCGCTTTGAGCAGCTGCGCCATTGGGACACGTTTAACGACGCGCGGTCGTGCGCCCATGCTGCTCTGGGCCGGTATATTCTCGAAGGGCCCGTGGAGGGCTGCCGGGGTAAACGGCTTTGGAGGGTCGACGACGCGACGGTCATCGACCTGTATCCCGGGGGTGACCTGGCGTCCTTTACGCGCGACGCCGAGTGGGCGCCCGTTATCGTGCGCGCCGTGGGGCTGCATAGCGACCTCTCGCTCCCCGATGATCTCACTCCGCGCGAGCGCCTGTTCTGCGCCATTGTGCGGGACGCCGACAAGATCGACATTCTGCGCGTTTTTTCGCAGTCGAGCTGCCATGCGGTGCTCGGCATCGAGTCGCGGGAATTCGCGACGGGGACCATTTCCGATGTCGCCATGCGGGGTTTTGCCGAGCGCCGCTGCCTTGCCCGCAACGAGCGACCGGAAAGCCTCGATGGGCTGGTGGGGGCAATCTGCCTGGTCTTTGAGCTGGAGCACGCGACTGCGCGGAATGTGCTGCGTTCGCTTGGGTATGTGGGCGAGCTCCTGCGCCGCCCCTTTGGCCTTGCGCCGGACTTTTCCAACGAACAGACGCGTGCTCGCTGGAATACGATTTGCCGTCAGATGGACGCCTACTAACCCTCGAAGGGACAGGCACCAATCTGAGGATGGGCCTCGCGGCGCGCGACCTCAAATCAGTGCCTGTCCCCTTTCTGAGGTGGCTGGCTTAATCCTCACTTAATGTGACGCGGGGCTACATGGTCAGGGTCTGTTTTGGCCATAATGGAATGCGAACACAATGCGACGATAGGGGCGCCTGCGGCGATGCGCCCGGGAGCGAGGGGCCATGCGGAAGAGCGAGTGGAGTCCGAGACGGTCGGGGCACGCCCCCGTCAACCCCATGACGGGCATGCCGAATGCCGGCGCGCACGCCGGCGCGGCTCCCACAAGCCCGATCACAGGAGATCTGCTACACGCACCCGCGACCGAGTCCGGCGCGCCTCCGCATACCGGAGCATCCGCGCGCGAAGGGTCCACGCCGAACGGCGGCGCGACCTCCCCGGACGATGCTCCTCTGCGCGCCGGAGCGCCAAGGCCCGCGAGTGAGCCATCATACATGCCTCTCGATCACGAGCGGGGCCTCGGTGCAGCGACGCCGTTCTCCCTCGACGAAGACCGCGTCTTCACCACCTCGAACGACTCCATGGACGAGCTGCTCGCAAGGCTACGCGGTGTGCTCGACAGCCGCCTGCTCTCCATCGTGTCGCTCGTGCTCGTGTCCTTTGCGGTGGTGGCAAACGAGAGCCTGCCCGTGTTCCTCATCGTGGTCGTGGTGGGCTACATGCTCATCGACCGCTTTATCACGGCACGCCGCGTCGTTACGCTGGGCGGCCTGTCCTGGTTCTTCGTCCTGCTCCTCGGCCGCCTGTTCATCATGAACGTGGGCGCGCTGTACCTGGACATCGACTACCTGTTCATGTTCTGCGGCTTCCTGTTCGCCCTGGCGGTGTGCGGCGTGTTCTTTGCCGGCCGCGCCATGTATTACATGGGGTACGACCGCGGCCAGGCGCTGGCGGATCGCGCCATCGCCGCCCACATGGTCGAGCGCCTGATCGACCATCCCGAGAACGTTGCGAACCTCGACGGGACGTTCCTCGAGGTGGAGGGCGCCATCAACCGCGTGCGCAGCCGCGAGCGCCAGGTGGCCGACGCCCTGCGCGACGAGGCCCGCCGCAAGGACGACCTCGTCACCTACCTCGCCCACGACCTCAAGACCCCGCTCGCCAGCGTGGTGGGCTACCTGTCGTTGCTGGAGGAGGCGCCCGACCTCCCCGTCGAGCAGCGCTCCCGTTTTACCGGCATCGCCCTGGACAAGGCGCATCGCCTGGATGCGCTCATCGAGGAGTTCTTCGACATCACCCGCTTCGACTTCCACGACATCGTGCTCACGCGCGGCTACGTCGACCTGTCGCTCCTGCTGGCGCAGGTTGCCGACGAGTTCTATCCCACCCTCACCGAGCAGGGCAAGCACGTCGAGGTCCAGGCCCCGCCCAGTCTGATCGTGCTCATCGATGGCGACAAGATGGCGCGCGTGTTCAACAACGTGATGAAGAACGCCATCGCGTACAGTTACGAGGGCTCGACCATTCGCATTTTTGCCGAGCAGGGGGACGGCGGCAGCGTGACGGTGCGGTTTGAGAATCAGGGCGACCCGATTCCCGCTCCCAAGCTCGGCATGATCTTTGAGAAGTTCTACCGTCTGGACGCTGCGCGCGCGACCAACCGCGGCGGTGCGGGGCTGGGCCTGGCCATTGCCAAGGAGATCGTGGGGGCGCATGGCGGCTCCATTAGCTGCGAGTCCACGCCCGAGCACACGGTGTTCACCATCGTCTTGCCGCTGTAGCACCTCAGAAAGGGGATGGGCGCTCACCTCAGAAAGGGGACAGGCACTAATTTGAGGTGGCGCGCCGCGCGACCCGACCTTAAATCATCGCCTGCCCCCCCTGAGGCAGCGGCGTGCCTACAGGTCGTCGACCAGGGCCGTGCTCTTGGCGTATGCGGTGCTCTTTGCCTCGAAGAAGTCCGTCTTCACCATGTTGGCGTTCGAGTACTGGCTCACCCACGCCATGTCCTCGGGCTCGCTGCGATAGCCCTCGTAGAGCTGGCCAAATCCCAGCGAGCTCCAGCGCAGGTTGCCCAGGTACTTGATGTAGCCCTCAACCATGTCCCCCGTCAGGCCGGGGATGGCGTCCCCCAGCACGTAGCGGCCCCAGGCGATCTCCTGGCGCACGCCCTCCTCGAGCATCTGCCGGAGTATCTCGACGTTTTCGCTGGTGAACAGCTGCGGTTCCTCCTTCTGCAGCTCTAGGATGATGTTGCGGAACAGCCAGAGGTGCGTGTTCTCGTCGCGGTTGATGTAGCGGATCTCCTGCGCACTGCCAGGCATCTTGCCCATGCGTGCCAGGTTGTAGAAGAACATGAAGCCGGAGTAAAAGTACACGCCCTCCAAAATGAAGTTCGCCATGAGGACGCGTAGGAACGTGCGGGCGTCGCGGCGCTCCTGGAACTCGTTGTAGAGGTTGCCGATGAACGTGTTGCGTGCCAACAGGTGCTCATCGGTTTTCCACTGATAGAGGATCTCGTTGCGCTTGGCCGGGTCGCAGATGGTGTCGAGCATGTAGGAGTAGCTCTGCGAGTGCACGCTTTCCTGGAACGCCTGGATGGACAGGCAGAGATTGACCTCGTTTGCCGTGATGTACTCGGCGATGTTGGGGAGGTTGGCCGACTGCAGGGAGTCCAGGAACACGAGGAATGACAGGATCTTGTCATAGGCGGCCCGTTCGGCGGCGGTGAGGCGCGGGTAATCCTTCACATCTTGGGTGAGGTTGATCTCCTCGGGGATCCAAAAGTTGTTCATGGCCTGGCGGTACCAGCTCGAGACCCAGGGGTACTTCATGTTGTTGAAGTCGTTGAGGTTGGTGGTGTTGCCGCCGATCATGCGGCGATCGCGCACGTCGAGGTCGCCGTCCGGGTTGAACAGGGGTTTTTTGACGAGCGGCTGGCTCTCTTCGATGGTCATGGCTGGTCCTTTCTTGATCGGCGGGGCGCCGAGGGTGGAGGGCTGTCAACCCGACGGCGCGCGGTCCGCCGGCGGGGCTGTCGATCCGGTGGCGTGCGCTTGCTTTGGGCTTTTAGTATACGATACAAAACGGGAAACAGTTAGGCTATGCTTACACTCACGACATATTGATTACTGTGACGGCGAGCATCTATATATAGTGCTCCGCCGCGTGACATGTGGGGAGATGCAATGGAGCACGTGGAGAGCGGCGCGTCAGTTTTGGAGCGCACCGCTGCGGGCGTTATCAGGAAGCGCGACGGCAGGACGGAGCCGTACGAGCCGGGCAAGATCATCGAGGCGATGCGCCGCGCATTCGCCGACGTGTACGGCGATGCCGGCTGGCAACGTTCGGGCACGCAGGCCGCCGCGAACGACCAGCGTCCCGATGCGCCGGCAGGCCCTGACGGCCAGCTGTCCCGCGAGCGCTCCGAGGCCCACACCGAGCGCCCCGCTGCCGACCAGGAAGACGAGCTCCTCGCCCTGCTCGAGATGGTCGAGCGCTCCATGTCGACCTCGGCAATCCAGAGCGTCGAGGACATTCAGGACCTGGTGGAGCGCGCCCTCATGGAGCGCGGGCACTTTGAGGTCGCCAAGAACTACATCTTGTATCGTCACCATCGTGCGGAGAAGCGCGCCGCCCGCCTGGAGCTCACCAGCGCCGTGGCGGTCGATGGAGTTGATGACGTTTTGGCGCGCATCCAGCGCGATTTTCCCGAGGAGGCGTACGATCTGGCGGTGCTGTCCGCCCGGTTCCGCACGTTCACGGGGGAGGGGCAAGACGCGCCCGCGCGGCTCGAGGCACTCATCCGCGCGGCGATCGAGCTGACCAGCCAAGAGGCCCCCCGATGGGAGTTCATCGCGGCCCGGTTGCGCGACTTCGCGTTCGCCCGCGACCTTGCCGCAGCGCGCTCGACGCTCGGCATTGAGACGTTCTCGCAGCTCATCCATCACCTGACCGACCAAGGGCTGTACGGCGCCTACATCTTGGCGGCCTATTCGGGCGCGGAGCTCGACCAAACCGCGACCTACATGGATCCCTTGCGCGACGAGCTGTTCACCTATTCGGGTCTCGACCTGCTCATTCGCCGATACGTCATTCATGGCCACGACCACACGCCGCTCGAGAGCCCGCAGGAGATGTTTTTGGGCATCGCCCTCCACCTCGCCATGAACGAGCCGCCTGCCCAGCGCCTTGCATGGGTCAGGCGTTTTTATGACATGCTGAGCCGCCTCGAGGTCACCATGGCCACGCCCACCATGAGCAACGCGCGCAAGCCCGACCATCAGCTCTCCAGCTGCTTTATCGACACCGTGCCCGACTCGCTGGTGGGAATCTACCGTAGCATCGACAACTTTGCCCAGGTGAGCAAATATGGTGGTGGTATGGGCATGTACCTGGGCAAAGTGCGCGCAACGGGAGGCAGCATCCGCGGGTTTGAGGGCGTTGCGGGCGGCGTGATCCGCTGGATCCGCGTCATCAACGACACGGCCGTGGCGGTCGATCAGCTCGGCATGCGCCAGGGCGCGGTCGCCGTGTACCTCGATGCGTGGCACCGCGACTTGCCGGAGTTCCTCAACCTGCGCACCAACAACGGCGATGACCGCATGAAGGCTCACGACGTTTTTCCGGCCGTGTGTTACCCGGATCTGTTCTGGCGCATGGCGGAGGAGAGCCTTGACCAGCAGTGGCACCTCATGTGCCCGCACGACATCCTCACCATCAAGGGCTACGCGCTGGAGGACAGCTACGGCGAGGAGTGGGAGCGCCGCTACCGCGACTGCGTGGCCGACCCCCGCATTCCCACGCGCACCATCCTCATCAAGGACCTGGTGCGCCTGATTCTCAAAAGCGCCGTCGAGACCGGCACGCCGTTCGCGTTCATGCGCGACACGGTGAACCGCGCGAATCCCAACAGCCACGAGGGCGTCATCTACTGCTCCAACCTGTGCACCGAGATCGCGCAGAACACGAGCGCCATCCAAGAGGTCACGCGCGAGGTGCGTACCGAGGACGGCGATACCGTGGTGGTCACCACCACGCGCCCCGGCGACTTTGTCGTTTGCAACCTGGCGAGCCTCTCGCTCGGTCGCCTGCCGGTTGAGGACGACGCCGCCATGGGCCGGGTGATCGAGACCGCGGTGCGCGCGCTCGACAACGTGATCGACCTCAACTTCTACGCGCTGCCCTATGCGCGCATCACCAACCACCGGTACCGCTCCATTGGCTTGGGGGTCTCGGGGTATCACCACATGCTGGCCCGCCGTGGGGTGAGCTGGGAGAGCGAGGAGCACCTGCGTTTGGTGGACGAGGTGTTCGAGCGCATCAACTACCATGCGATTTGCGCGAGCGAGCGCCTGGCCGAGGAGCGCGGCGCCAACGGGGTGTTCGAGGGGAGCGAGTGGCAGTCCGGCGCGTACTTTGCCAAGCGCGGCTACTGCCCCTTGCCGTGCGATGGCTCTGAGCCCGAGGCCGCGTCTGCCGTTGCCGTCCGCGAGGGAGCCATCGGTTCCAAGCGTTGGGGCGAGCTTGCCGCGCGCGTCGCCGAGCACGGCGTGCGCAACGCCTACCTGCTGGCGATCGCGCCCACCAGCTCGACGTCCATCCTCTCGGGCACCACGCCGGGCATCGATCCCATCATGCGCAAGTTCTTCCTTGAGGAGAAGAAGGGCGCCATGTTGCCGCGCGTCGCGCCGGAGCTCTCGCCGCAGACCTATTGGTACTACAAGCCCGCGCACTACATCGATCAGCACTGGAGCATTCGCGCCGCCGGCATGCGGCAGCGCCACATCGACCAGGCGCAGTCGATGAACCTCTACATCACCAACGACTACACTTTGCGCCAAGTGCTCGACCTGTATATCGGGGCGTGGCGCCAGGGCGTCAAGACGGTGTACTACGTGCGGAGCAAGTCGCTCGAGGTCGAGGAGTGCGAATCCTGCTCGGCGTAAGCGAGCCGCCTCAGAGCGGGGACGGGCGCTCAGAAAGGGGACAGGCGCTAATCTGAGGTCGGGCGTTTGGGTCGTCCTTTTCACATGGGAGGACTTCGGGCAAAAAGCCCTTGGCGGCCAAGGCCCGCTTGATGACATCGGGCACAGGCGCGCCGAAAACTCAGATTAGCGCCTGGCACCAATTGGAGGGGGTCGGCACCAACCTGAGGTGAAGCCCTGACCTCAGATTAGCGCCCGCCCCCGATCTGAGGTGGGGCCCCTGACCTCAGATTTGGACCTCAGATTGGCACCCGTCCTTAATCCGAGGCCCCCAATCCGAGGCCCGCGAAACGCGCGGCGGGGTGTTGGAAATTAAAATGTGCGGGGTTTATCCGGGCGGGCCGGGTAGCCCCGCCCCCCTCGCCGCCCTTTTCCTGCGGAAATGACCCCGGAAATAGTCTCTGTACTCGAGTACCCCCGGCTAAACCCCACACATTTTGCATTCCGGCCCCTGCGGGCTACACATTCCGGCCCCTGCGGCCTACAAAACGAAGCGGTAGCGGGTGCCTAAGGTAACGAGCGCCCAACATGGTACGGTCGACGCTGCAGCCCCGCGCCACGCCAAAGCCCAACGAAACGACCTCAAAAACGAAGCGACCTCAATTTGGTGCCTGTCCCCTTTCTGAGGTGGCGTCTCGCAAGTAACAATTGTTCATAAAGTCACATCTGTGCTGTCCCTGTGCGCTTTTCGATATGCCTGTTTTCCTAGTGGGATTTTATAGGGGAGCGGCTATACTGGCTCAAATCAAACGATGGATATCCGCGGTGCGAGCACGAGCGAGTCAAGAGGTGAATGTTGTGGCCGAACAGAAAACGGGGCGGGTGTATACCGCCAAGGTGCGCCGTCAGGCGGTAGCTGCGCTATCTGAGGGCGCGGGCCATCGCGCTCTTGCTTCAAAGCTCGGCATTCCCGACGCCACGGCTCGCCAGTGGGCGCGCGCGTACGCGGTGGGCGGTCGCGCCGCGGTTCTCAACGCCGGGACGCGCCATCGCGTGTACCCCTTTGAGCTCAAGCTCTCCGCCGTCAAAGACCGTCTCGAAAACGGCATGACCGTGCGCGAGGTCATGGTCAAGCACGGCATCCCCAGCGAGTCCTCAATCAAGACCTGGTGCCGCCAATATCGCGAGCGCGGTCCGGAGGCGCTGGTCAACAAGCCGCGCGGCGTCAAGCCCAAGCACCTGCGCGAGGAGTAGCCAGGGGCTTTGGGGGCCGCCCCTCTGGTAAGGGCTGCGCACGGCCGTTCTGGGCATATCGCACGTTTCCCATGGATGACGGGGAGCACGCGGAAGACGAGGGCGGTGCCGCGGGATTGCGACGAGGGTTTCGCTGCGGGGCTCCGACAGGCACTCTGCCACATATGCCCGTGCGGTGGCGTCGGCGCGACCCGTGCGCAGCGTTGTCGCGGTGTTGCAGCGGGATTTGCCGCGTGCCAGCGGACGTTGCCATGCGCCCCGCACCGCGCCGCTGCCCCGTGGACAGCAGTGCGGACAAGATGCCGTGTGCGGGTAAATCGGCACGGGTTGCCTGCCATTTTTGCGTGCTATTATGCTGTCTCGAGTCATCAGCTTGAGCATGGAGAAAGGGACCAAGCATGCTGAACGCGATTGAGATTTCCCCAAAGGTTTGGTGGGTTGGCGGCATCGACTGGAACGAGCGCCTGTTCCACGGCTATACCACCGAGCGCGGCATCACCTATAACGCCTACCTCATCATGGATGAGAAGGTCACCCTCATCGATACGTGCAAAGCCACGTTCTCGGATGAGCTCGTGCAACGCATCTCGCAGGTGGTCGATCCCGCCAAGATCGACGTGGTCATTACCAACCACGTGGAGATGGACCACTCCGGCTCCCTGCCCGTGATCCACCGCATCGCCCCCAACGCCACGATTTACGCGTCGGCGGGCGCGGGCGTGAACGAGGTCCGTGCGCACTTTGGCATCGAGGCGACTCCCGTCAAGAGCGGCGACACCCTGTGCATTGGCGAGCGCACGCTCACCTTTGTGACCACCCCCATGGTTCATTGGCCGGACAACATGGTCACCTACTCCGACGTGGACCAGATTCTGTTCTCCAACGACGCGTTTGGCCAGCATTTTGCCACCACCAAGCGCTTTGACGACGAGAACGACCTGTGCGAGATCTTCAAGCAGGCCAAGAAGTACTACGCCAACATCGTGTGGCCCTACGGCATGCAGGCTCACAAGGCGCTCGAAGCCGTCAAGGGGCTCGACCTCAAGATGATCGCCCCGAGCCACGGCTGCATCTGGCGCTCCCACATCGATGAGATTTTGGAGAAGTACGAGGCCTGGACCACGTATCAGACCGAGGAGAAGGCCGTCGTCGTGTTCGACTCCATGTGGCACTCCACCGAGTCCATGGCGCGCGAGATCTGCGACGCGTTTATTGCCGAGGGGGTTTCCGCGCAGCTCGTGGACGTTAAGACCACCCACATCTCGAACATCATGCTGTACATGTGCGACGCCAAGTACGTCGCGGTGGGCTCTCCGACCCTCAACTCCAACATGCTGCCCACCATCGCGAGCTTCCTCACCTACATGCGCGGTCTTTCGCCCAAGAACGAGCAGCGCATCGGCCTGGCATTTGGCTCCTATGGTTGGGCGCCGCTTGGCCCCAAGCAGGTGTATGCCGAGCTCGAGAACGCCAAGTTCCAGCTGCCCGTGCCGGTGGTTGCGCAGCAGTGGATCCCGAGCGAGGAGAACCTCGCCGAGCTGCAGGACACGGTGCGCAAGATGATCGAGGCCGCCCGCGCCTAAAGCCGCATTGCCCGTGCTTAAAGCCTTCTTGTCCGTGCCCGGTCTTCGTTCAATGCGAACGGAGGCCGGGCGTGTGCATTTGAGCCCCGGGGACGCATTCCAGCTTCCGCGCATGGCGAACTTCAATGCAGAAAATGAAGTTCGGTGCACTTCTCGACCATTTCTCGAAGGGAAAATGGTCGAGAAGTGCACCGGGTTCCGCCGGGCGCACCGGGTTCCGCCGGGCGCACCGGGTTCCGCCGG
>CATYDM010000033.1 GCA_958405195.1 uncultured Collinsella sp. | reverse complement strand
AAAAATAAAGCCCCAAGCGCTAAAAGTGTTCGCCCGGTGGCAAACCCACACCTCACACAGGGCTGATAAATCGTTTTAGCAAGAACCAAATCGACCTGGTTTTCGGAAGTATGCGGCAAATTCTGGAACCTCCGAGCACACCCTGTTTTTTCGCAACAAAATGCCTGATAAACTAGCCTCAAAAGCCAGGTCCGCTCATAGGGTTCAGATTTTGCCGCATACTTCCGGATTGACGCTGGCATCACTCGCTTCAAAGAGATGATTTCGGCCAGAAGGGCATTATGGACCTGAAGCTTTGTGGGCAATCCGCCTTTAACTACTACCGCATCCCGCCGCAGGTATTAGGCCTTTACCCCGCCATTAGCCTTGGCAATATGGATCGCAGATGTTGTGGTCTCGGAAGTCATGCAGTTGTAAAAGACCTGCTTCACGCACCACTTCACAGGCTTGTATTCACTCGGGCACAATCCGGGTCGCGAAGCCTGTTTAAATCGCACCTCCTGACCCAAGAACCACCTCCGGGGTCGTTTAGGCAGACTGAACATGGGTTTGATGTCACGTCACCGGAGTTCACGCTGCTCAACCTTGCTACGCAGGTTTCACGCAACCAGTTACTCATGGCTTGCTACGAGATGTGCGGCTCCTTTGCAGTGTTTAAGCCCTGCGAGCGAACGCAACAACAACTCGATGAAGCTATTTCGCTTAAGTTCATTCCACCCAACTGCGGCTGGGAGCGAGTTAACGACACCAAGGGCAATGACACCAACTTGTGGAAGCGCACGCCGCTTCTTACCGCAACGGATATCGCCGCGTTCGCCAAGCAAGCCGCAGGCCTGCGCGGCGTCAAACAACTGCACTGGGCGGCCGAGCACATGACGGGGCAGGCCGCCTCGCCCTTCGAAGTACAGACCTCCATGCTTATCTCGCTCCCCCGCGACGAGGGCGGCCAGGGCATCGAGATCGCCAACAACGCGCGCATCCCGCTCAGTGAAGCCGCACGTTCGCTGTATGACAAAACCTGCTGCTACGCCGATATCCTCATCGAAAGCGCCACCGACAGCATGGGCGTCATTCTGGAATGCCAAGGCCGCTCTGCCCACGACAGCGAAGCCGCGAGCCTCTCCGATGCCGAGCGCGCCACCGCACTCACAAGCATGGGCTACGACGTCATCCAAATTACCTATGACCAGATCAAGGAGAAGAAGAGCTTCGACCACATAGCCGAGCTCATCCATAAAAAGGCCGGGCTTCCCCACATCCCAAAGACCAAACAGGAGCGCATTGCCGAAGATACCTTACGGCAAGAGCTACTTGTCGATTGGGTTGAGCTATTCACTGCCGGGCCGGCCAGCTAGCAGCTAGCAATCAGGGGCAGCGCAGGCACATCGGGCGATTCGACACGGGCGGCAAAACCCGCCTCGGTCAGCTCGATGACCTCGGTAAACGTTGCGTCGAAAAACTCCTCGGTTAGCAGGCGGTATGGCGGATGGTCGGGCTCACCGGGGTTTTCGCGTACAATCTCGTGCATGACGCCGATGGTCTTGAGCACATATTCTTTATGGATGGGATACTGCCCAAAACGCGTCGCAGCGGTATACAGGCGATCGGTCGCACGCGGGATGGAAACAATGCCCAGTGTCTTGCCGAACCAGTCAAAGTCGCCTTGCTTTTTAATGCGGAACTCCTCGCACGGCTTGCCGCCGTGCGCCTCCAGGTATTGATTCACGCGCGTATTCCATACGGTATCGGCCACCAGATGCGACCAGACACCCAGTGTCAAATCGAGCAACGACTGCGCCACATCTTCGGACGCAAGCGAGAACTCACGAGCGCCGGGACCGACAACCGGCTCAGCATCCCTGTAGCGCTGGGGATAGTGCACGCGATTCAGTCGCTCGCGCTCCTCGATAATCGAGGTCGCCGCGGCTGGCGCACCGGTGGGCGAACTTTTAAGCAACGGTGCCACATAGGTATCCCAGAACTCGTGCTCACGCGGCTTAGGGATAGGCTCGGGCTTGGCAAAGTGCGTAATGCGGTACGGGATGGGATCGGCGATGCCAGGGACCATATAGCCCACGAAGATATCCGGAACCACGCAGCCAAACAAAAAGGCATTGCGGTCGCGCACGCTCTTGGCAAGCGCACCGGTGCGCTCCAGCAAACGCTCCGTCTGAGCGATATGAATGTTCCAGCTTGGCATAGCCACCCCCATAAAAAACCTGGATAACTATACCATCACGGCAAAGCCGCGCGGGCGGCTACGCACGCTCTACGCAGCAACTAGTCCGTAGCACCGCTTTCGGTTCCATACGACGGCGAAGGCGCCTCGACCACATGGTGATATCGATCGATATAGATTGCACGGGCACCCAGGCGTCGCACCAAATCCTGGTAATGTGTGCTCATCAAGACCGTCTTACCCGCCGCGACGTAGGCCAGCAAGAAGTTGACCACGATGTCGCATGAATCCTCGTCGAGCCCATTAGTAGGTTCGTCGAGAACCAAGATATCGGGGTTCATCGATACGACTGCCGCCAGCGCCACACGCTTCTTTTGCCCACCCGAAAGCTGATAGGGCGAGGCATCGACCAGGTCGGCAACTTGAAACAGTTCTATGGCATCGTGCACGCGACGGTCGAGCTCGTCTGCCGGCAGCCCCATCTGCGCGGGACCAAAAGCAACTTCCTCACCCACCGTAGCGCAGAACAACTGGGCGTCGGCATTCTGGAACACAAAGCCCACGCGCTGATGGAACCGCTGGGCCGTCGCGGAATCCTTGAGATATGCCGCATCGACCATACACCCGTCAAACAGGTATGTCCCTGCGTCCGCGAGTTCAAGGCCGTTAATAAGACGCATAATCGTCGTCTTACCGCAGCCGTTGGGACCGAGCAGGGCAACGAGTTCACCACGATCGACCTGCAGCGACACGCCATCGACAACCGTATGCCCCGCATAGGAGAACACCACGTCGCGCAACTCAATAAGCGGCGCGCCCTCGGCGCCGCCCGCACCGTTCGTGCCCGCCGCACTATTCATATCGATCGTCAAAACGTCGCCCTTCCCTACTCACATCGACGGCTAGACCGCCCGCGCTACAGTACCGCACACAACACGGCGAGCAACGCCACGCCGACCGCATAGACCGCATCGCGCCAGCCAAAGCCGCTCCGCGCGGGAGCCGGATACGCGCCGGCAAAGCCGCGGCAGAGCATGGCCTCGTCCATCGCGCGGCTGCATTCCATCGCCTTGATAAACGTCATGCCCATGATACCCGCCAGCGAATCGGTGCGCGAAAAACCCGCAGGCGCGGAACCGACGCTGCGCAGCATGACCGATTCGCACAGATCGTGCGCCGTGCGTCCCAGCACCTCAATATGCTTGAGCGCCATATCAAACGTAAAGATAACCTCGTCGGGCAGGTGCAGCATTTTGAGCGCCGCCGACATGCGGCTCCAGGTGAGCGTCCACGAAACACCCAGCACCAGCGACACATTAATGAAGGTCTTGAGCGCAATTTTGAGCATGGCGCCCGCGGCAGAAGCGCCCAGCAGCAGGGCAGGTAGTGCCAGAACCACGGCAAACCCCGCGGCAGCCAACGCCGGCACAAAGGTCGCGCGCAGCCCGCGTACAGGGCGCACGGCAACGAGCACCAGCGCGATAGCCGCCATCAACATGAGGTACAGCGGACTCTGCGTCAGACACACGCACAGGACACAAACGAACATCCCCACCAGGCGCACCGGAGCCGAAACGCAAGAAAGGGCGCGGTCGACCATCGACCCGCCCTCGTGCGCGCCTCCACCCAGGCGAACCCGCTCAAGCAGGCTCGCCAGGTGCAAGACGTTCTTTTGCATCACACGATGCCGAGCCCCCGCGGGCTCGTAACGCTGCTCGACCGCAAGCCAGCTAGGCAGCTCGGCTATTGCCATGAGCACCGCTTTCCTTAACCGTCAGCGAGATCAGACGGAATGCGATGGTGGGCACCGCCACGCCAATTACGCCCGAGAGGATATACATGGCAGCCTGGCCGGCAAAGCCAAGACCCTGCTCCTCGGAATAGGCCTGCAGGTAATCACCCGTAGGCAGAGCGTCGGCAAAGGTCGGGGTATCAAGGCCGACCGAAGCCTGCAGGCTGTCGTCGCCAGCCTCCTGAACGGCGGTCGCGGCGCCCTCGGCGTCCCACTCACCCCAGGCGTCACCCGTGGCCAGCAGGCCCAGCGGCGTGGCCACGACAAGCACGGCAACCAAGATGAGCGTGGGGACCAGCGAGGTCTTCTTAGCAGCAGCGCCCTCGGCAGCAAGCTGGCCATCGACGGCCTCGGGCCCGACGATAATGCTCGGCGCCGTCTTCTTAATGAAACCGTAGATGGCGGCCGTCGCCACACCCTCGATCACGCCGGCAACCAGCATATGCGGGATCAACATGGCCGGAATAGCCACGGACAGCGGGAAGGGGCAGTACAGCGGCGCGCCCGAAGCGTTGGTAAAGAGCATCGGCTGAATACCAAACTCGATTGCCGCGCACAGGGCCGCCAGGCACAGGCCGACCCAACCGCTCACGATGGCAGAAACCGAGGTGCCCCAGCTCTTGTCGTGCAGACGGCTGTTGAGCGCACGGAACACGATAGCAGCGACAAACGGCAGCACAAAGGCCATGTTAAAGCAGTTGGCGCCAAACGACAGAACGCCGCCGTCGCCAAACAGCAGCGCCTGCAGTGCCAGCGCGACCGAAACCGCAATGGCAGCAGCCTCGGGGCCCAGCAGCAGCGCGATGAGCGCGCCACCGACGGCGTGACCCGTGGTGCCGCCAGGTAGCGGCACGTTGAACATCATGAGCAGGAAGGAGAACGCAGCGCAGATGCCCAGGAAAGCCATGTGCTCGCGATCGAGCGTGGCGCGCACCTTTTTGATGCAATGAACCCAAACGGGCACCATCGCCACCGCCATAACGGCATCGGTCTGCGGGGACAGATAATTATCGGGAATATGCATGAGCCCTCTCAATCAGAACGTTGCGTGTTACGTTTCCAACAATCCGTAACACCGACTCTGCATACTAACAAAAAGGCGCACCGCCCACAACGCAGCACGCCCTTGCAATACGTACGTTATTAACCCAGGTCCACGCACCGTCCAATAAATGCCCATGCACTCCCAACTTTCCGGTCACCCGGAAGAGGGTGCGGTCCGCTCGCAACAAGGTTAACGCAGGAACCCGCCCCCGAGAGGGGTTTTCTAAGGCAACATCCCACAGCCGCGAAGCGGCGAGGACGTTGCCGTGAAAACCCCGCAGGGGGCGGGTTCCGAACGGCAAAGATTACGAGCGGACCTCGCCGTTTACGCCCTTGCACACCTTGGTGACGATCTTCTGGTGCGCCTTCTCGACCTCTTCGCTGGTGAGCGTGTGGTCGTCGGAGCGATACGTAAGCGCGAAGGCCATGGACTTCTTGCCCGCACCGATGCGGATGGGATCGCGGTAGACGTCGAACAGGCGCACGCCCTCGAGCAGCTTGCCTCCGGCACTCGTAATACGACGCTCAAGATCCTCGCAGGTCACAGTGTTGTCGACCACGATAGCGAGGTCGTGCTCAACGGCCGGGTACTGCGAGAACTCACGGTAGTTCTCCTGGTTACGGGCGCCCTTGATCAGCTTGTCCAGGTCGAGCTCAAAGGCGACGACGACCTCGTCAATGCCCATAGCCTCGCGCGCCTCGGGGTGGATCTCGCCAACCCAGCCCAGCACGGTACCGCCCGAGAGCACCTCGGCAGCACGACCCGGCTGCAGGAAGGCATAGCTCTCGCCCTCGACGGGACGGAAGCGAACCTTCTCAATGCGCAGCTGGGCGAGCAGCTCCTCGACGATGCCCTTGCCAAAGAAGAAACGCAGCTTGCGGTACTTCATGCTCCAAGACTGCTCGCTCCACTGACCCGAGAGCACGCCCGCGACGGACTTGGTCTCCTTGGGCAGGCTGGCATTCTCGCGACCGTGGAACAGACTGCCGACCTCGTACAGGTGCACGTTGGGCGTGCCGTGGGCCTCGTTATAAGCAACGGACTGCAGTAAGCCCGGCAGCAACGAGCGGCGCATCTCGGTCTGCTCGGCGACCAACGGGTTCATGAGCACCACGGGGCAGCCGCGGCCTTCGGTGGACATACCGATCTTCTCCAGGTCGCCCGGGGCAGCAAAGCCAAAAGTCGTGGTCTCGTTGAGGCCGCAGGCGCGCAGGATCTCGCCGACCTTACGGGTAAGCTTCTGCTCGCGCGTCAGACCGCCGATATGGTTCTTGGCAGCCGGAATGGTCGCCGTGACGCGACCCATGCCCCATAAGCGCAGGACCTCCTCGATCAGATCGATCTCGCGCGGCAGGTCGGGACGGAAGCTCGGCGGCGTGACCATAAAGTCCTCACCGTCGCGCTCGACGGTGCAGCCCAGGCGGGTAAGCGAGCGCTCGATAAAGTCGGGCTCGATGTCGGCGCCGCAGATGGCGTGCACGCGGGCCAAACGCAGCTTAATGCTATCGATGGTCTTGGGCGCGGGGAACACGTCCACATAGCCGGGGGCGACCTCGCCGCCGGCGATCTCCTCGATGAGCGCGCACGTCACATTGGCGACGTCCACGCAGCCGGTCTCGTCGACCTGGCGCTCAAAGCGGATGGAGGCGTCGGAAATCAGCGATAGGTCACGGCTGGTGTGCGAGGTGCGGCCGGCGTTGAAGCAGGCGCTCTCGACCATCACGTCAACGGTATCGTCCTCGATCTCGGAATCCATGCCGCCCATGACACCGGCCAGCGCCACGGGACGCTCGCCGTCGGTGATGAGGCCCATGCCGGCGTCGAGCACGCGCTCCTCGCCGTCGAGCGTCGTGAACTTCTCGTCCTGCTGGGCGGCGCGAACCACCACACGACGGTGGCCATCGCGCGCGGCAAAGGTGTCCAGGTCAAAGGCGTGCAGCGGCTGACCGGTGAGCATCATCACATAGTTGGTGATGTCGACGATGTTGTTGTGCGGGCGCACGCCCAGGGCGTTAAGGCGCTTGACCATCCAGTCAGGCGACGGGCCGACCTTGACGTTGCGCACGATGCGGGCAACGTAGCGGTCGCACAGGCCCTCGTCGGCAATCTCGACGGAAAGCTCGTCGTCGGTCGCGCGGCCGGTCTCGGCCTTGATGGCGGGCAGCTCGACGTGGAAATCGCGGTCGAAGATGGCGCCGGTCTCGCGAGCCATGCCGATCATGGACAGGCAGTCGGGGCGGTTGGGCGTGATCTCGCAGTCGAGCACGGTGTCGCTCGAGCCCACGTACTCGGCAAACGGCATGCCGCAGGGCGTATCCTCGGGCAGGATCATAATGCCGGAGTGGTCGCCACCCAGGCCGAGCTCGCGCGCGGAGCAGTTCATGCCCATGGACACGACGCCGCGAAGTTTGCTCTTCTTGATCTTGACGTCGCCGGGAAGCACGGCGCCGATCATGGCCGTGACGATGTGGTCGCCGGCCTCGAAGTTCTGCGCGCCGCAGACGATCTGCAGCGGAGCGGGGTTGCCGTCGGCGTCGAGGTTCTTGTCACCCACGTCGACCGAGCACACATACATGTGGTCGCTATCGGGGTGAGGGGTCTTAGTGAGCACCTTGGCAGTCACCACGTGGTCGAGGGATTCTCCCACGGTGTCAATCGCCTCGACCTCGGTGCCGGTACGAATATATTCGTCCGAAAGGGTCTTGGGATCCTCCGGAATATCGATCATGGTCTTGAGCCAGTCGTAAGAAACACGCATCTAACTGGTCTCCTTTCATAAATGCGGCTTTGAGCCGGAAACTGCAACTAAGAAGAAAGCGTTCTAGAACTGGTTCAAGAACCTCATGTCACCAGTCATCAACGTGCGCAGGTCGGGCAGGTCGTAGCGCAGTGCCGCGACGCGCTCGGCGCCAATACCAAAGGCGAAGCCGGTGTACTTCTCGGGGTCGATGCCGCAGTTGATCAGGACGTTGGGGTCGACCATGCCGCAGCCCAGGATCTCGATCCATCCGCTGTGCTTGCAGAAGTTGCAGCCCTTGCCGCCGCAGACGTGGCAGCTCACGTCCACCTCGCAAGAAGGCTCGGTGAAGGGGAAGAAATGCGGGCGGTAGCGCGTCTTGCGGTCCTCGCCAAACATGCACTTAACAAAGTGGTCGAGCGTGCCCTTAAGATCGCCAAAGGTGATGCCCTCGTCGACGACCAGGCCCTCAATCTGGTTGAACTGCGGCAGGTGGCAGGCGTCGGCCGTGTCGGGACGGTAGACGGTGCCCGGGCAGATCATGTAGATGGGCGGCTTCTGCGACTCCATGGTGTGGATCTGCACGCCCGAGGTCTGGGTGCGCAGCAGTACGTCGGACTCGCCGTGAGCGTGAGCCTCGGGATGCGCGACGCTGCCGGGGTTGTTGTCGACCACATAGAACGTGTCGCGAGCCGAGCGGCTCGGGTGATCCATGGGCGCGTTGAGCGCGGTGAAGTTGTAGTAGGAGGTATCGACCATGGGGCCGGACTCGACGGTGTAGCCGATACCGCAGAAGATATCCTCGGCCTCCTCGATGATCTGCTTGATCAGGTGCTGGTGACCGATCTGCGGACGGATGCCCGGCAGCGTGATGTCGACGGCCTCGTGCTCGAGTGCGTGTTTGAGGGCAGCGGCCTTCATCTCGGTGGTACGCTCGTCGAGCATGCCCTCGATCAGCTGGCGCATCTCGTTGGCGCGTTTGCCCATCATGGGACGATCCTCGGGGGCGAGCTTGCCCATCATGCGCATCAGGCCGGTGATACGGCCCTTGCGGCCGAGCAGCTCAACGCGCGCGGCCTCGAGCTTGGCGGCGTCGTCGGCGCCGGCGACGAGCTCCTTGGCCTCTTCCTCGAGTTTGACCAGATCATCAATCAGACTCATGTCTTCCCTTTCATCTCTCGCGCATCCGTGCTCCGGGACGGCTGACGCCGCCCGATGCTGCGGATGCGCGGCCCGGTTCGGTAACAAAAAACCGTCCTCGGGCATGTGCATTGCCCAAGGACGGTTGAATTCCGCGGTACCACCTTGTTTGACCCGACGGATGTCTGGCCCGCCGCGCCCACTCTTTGCCCCTTGTCGCGAGGCTCACGGCTTCCCTACTGGGGACATCGCCGCCGCTGGCCGCGCGCCCGTTGAGGTCGCTGCTCGGGAGTGAACGCTTGGCCCTTGCCACCGCAGGAAGGCTTGCAGCCCATGACCTTCCCTCTCTTGCCGGCGACACGGCGGGCAAAACCCTCTCCGTCAACGCATTGGGCTATAGGATAACACATTTCGCGAGCGCATCGCCGCGTTCCGTTTTGTTCGCGCTGGGTACAAGGCAGGTAGCTGTGCAAACTGGCCGTGCACCCGCCTGCGGCGCTCGGCCTGCGAGATTAAGGATGCGGTATGGGAAAGAAACTCGATAAGAAGGCCAAGGCCGCCGTGGCAAAGGCTGCCAAGAGCGTCAAGGCCGCTAAAGTCGACAAGGCCGTCAAAAAGTTCCGCAAACTCGAGGGCAAGCTGTGGACTCGCGAGTACCTGCTCAAGATTGCCGAGTTCGATGGAGCGACGATTGCTCCTGCCAACGGCGCCGCAGCGCGCGCCGACGCCATGGGAACCCTTGCCGGCGAGCATCACAAGCTACTGACCAGCGAGAAGTCCGTTGAGCTCGTACGCTCGTTAGCGCACGAGACGGTTGCAGGCGGACACGTAGACGACCCGCAGCTGCTCGACGAGATTCGCGTGCTCGGCCGCGACCAGCGCGAGGCAAGCGTTATTCCTACCGAGGAGGCCGAGGCCTGGACCAGGCTCACCTGCGAGGCCGACGCCGTGTGGCACAAGGCCAAGACGGCCAACGACTGGGCGAGCTTTGAGCCCTATGTGGATAGAATCGTCGCCCAACTTAAGCATCAGGCCGAGCTCATGGACCCCAAGCGCGACCCATACGACGTTTGGCTCGACCAGTACGAGCGCGGCCTTTCCGCCAAGAGCTTCGATGCGTTTTGCGATGAGGTCAAGGCGACGGTCGTGCCGCTCGTGCACGCCATCGGCGAGCGCGGCCAGCAGCCCGATGCCGACTTTTTGCACGCCCGCGTGCCCGAGGCCGCCCAGCGCGCCATGAGCTTTGACCTTATGAAGCTCGTCGGCCTGAACCTGGACGACACCACGCTTGCCTTTACCGAGCATCCGTTTAGCGAGGGCTTCTCGGTGGGCGACGCGCGCATCGCCACGCACATCTACGAGGACGATTGCATCTCCAACGTCTACAGCATCATCCACGAGGCGGGGCACACCATGTACGAGCTGGGCGTCAATCCCGCCTATGCGCGCACCTGCCTGGAGGGCGGCACCTCCATGGGCATCCACGAGAGCCAGAGCCGCTTCTTTGAGAACACCGTAGGCCGCAGCCGTGCCTTTATGGGACCGCTGCTCGAGGTGCTGCGCCGCCACGCGCCCGAGGTCTACGGCAACGTAGACGAGGACACGCTCTACCGCGCCGTGAACATCGCGCAGCCGTCGTTGATCCGCACCGAGGCCGACGAGCTCACCTATCCGCTGCACGTTATGGTGCGCTACGAGATTGAGCGCATGCTGTTTGCCGGCGAGGCCACGGCCAAGGATATCCCCGCGCTTTGGAATCGCTTTATGGACGAGTACCTGGGCATTCCCGTTCCTGACGACACGCACGGGTGCCTGCAGGATACACACTGGAGCGGTGGCTCGTTTGGTTACTTCCCCACCTATGCGCTGGGCAGCGCCTACGACGCCATGTTCGTGCCGGCCATGTGCCGCGACGGCATCGACCTTACCGGTGCCTGCGCGAGCGGCGATCTGGCGCCCGTCCGGGCCTGGCTGGGCGAGCACATTTGGCAGTGGGGCCGCGCCAAGGACGCGCCGGAGCTCATCAAGGGCGCGTGCGGCATGGCGTTCGATGCCCGCTACTACTGCAGCTACCTGCAGGACAAGTTCACCACGCTCTACGAGCTGTAAGGCATAACCGACACGCCAACGCAAAGGGGACGCCGCGGAACCAATCCGCAGCGCCCCCTTTCCACCTAGTTGTTTAAGAACGTCCCCAATGACTACCTTACAGAGCTTCCAGCGCGGCGGCGATGCGCTTCATGGCGGCATCGGCAGATGCTTGGTCGGGCGCCTCGGCCAGCACGCGGATAACCGACTCGGTTCCGCTCTTGCGTACGAGCACGCGGCCCTCGCCCGCCAGCGACGCCTCGGCCTCGGCGATGGCGTTCTGCACGCCCATGTTCTCGAGCGCGGCGTCCTTGTCCGCCACGTGCACGGCCACCTGCGCCTGCGGCAGCAGCTTGCACGGAGCCGTGAGCTGCGAGAGCGTCTCACGCTCGGCGCGAATCACTTCCATCACGCGCAGCGAGGTCATAATGCCGTCGCCCGTGCGCTCGATATCGCCAAAGATCGTATGGCCCGTCTGCTCGCCGCCCAGGCTGTAGCCGCCCTCGCGCATCTTGGCATACACGTGACGGTCGCCCACGCCGCTGGTCACGGCGCTCAGACCGGCAAGCTCCAACGACTTGATCAGGCCAAAGTTGCTGGCAATCGTCGGCACCACGGTACCGCCCGAGAGTCGCCCGTGCTTGTTCAGATACACGCCGCACACGTACAGGATCTGGTCGCCGTCTACCACGCGACCGCGCTCGTCCACGGCCAGGCAGCGATCGGCATCGCCGTCATAGGCAAAGCCCACGTCCAGGCCCTGCTCCACCACGTGGCGCTGCAGGCGCTCCATATGCGTGGAGCCGCAGTCGACGTTGATGTTAAAGCCATCGGGTGCGGCGTTGATCACGCGCACGTCGGCGCCGAGCGCGTCGAACACCGGCTTGGCCACCGAGGACGCCGAGCCGTTGGCACAGTCGATGCCGATCTTGACGCCCTGCAGCGAAAAGTTCGCGCTGGCGATGAGCGAAGCAATGTAGCGGTTGCGGCCCTGCATGTAGTCCACCGTGGCGCCGATGTGGTTGCCCGTGGACAGCGGCACCTCGCTCCTGCCATCGATGTAGTCCTCGATGAGCTCCAGTACGTCCTCGTCCATCTTAAAGCCGTCGCTGTTGACGAGCTTAATGCCGTTATCGCAAAACGGGTTGTGGCTCGCGCTGATCATGATGCCGCAATCGAAGCAGCCTTCCACGGTCTGGTGCGCTACGCCCGGCGTGGGGATCACGTGCAGCATATAGGCGTCCGCACCGCTCGCGACCAGGCCGCTCACCAGCGCCGCCTCGAACATATAACTCGAGCGACGTGTGTCCTTGCCCACGATAACGCGCGCCTTGCGCTCGCGGTTGGCGCCGTAATACCAGCCCACAAAACGGCCAATCTTATAAGCGTGCTCTACCGTCAGCCCAACGTTGGCCTCACCGCGAAAGCCGTCGGTGCCAAAGTACTTCATGCGCTCTCCTTACAAAATAGGGGCGAACAGATTGCCTGTCCGCCCCAAAATGGTACTCGATTATCTGCGCTACCAGAAAAACCCTACGCCGACGCGCTGTCGCGAGCCGCCTGGCATGTAGGAGTCTGACGCAGCGTAAGCGGCTTGTCCCCCGCCTCGGCCGACGTGGTCAGCGTATACGTGATCGTCGTCGTCTCGCCAGCATGCAGGTCAACGGTTCCTGAATAGCAGGGAACTCCGTGCCAAGTGGCAGCGAACAGTCCAAACTGAGTCCCCTCGACGGTTAGATCGGTAATGCTGCCGCCTGTCGGCGCAAACAGTGATACATACAAGCGCTCATCGTCACGCGAGGTCCCAGGCGCACTGGCCGCTACGTAGTCGGGCAGCTTACCTGCCTCCTCCTGCGTCATGATGTTCGTCAGGGTAACGGTGATGCGATACGAGCACGTGCCGTCACCGTTCTTGATGCCCTGGCCAATCTGCGTATCGGCGTTCAGGTACCAGTCGAGCTTGGAGAAGCTCAGGTTGTTAAAGTAAACGCCGGCAACGGGATCTTCACTCGGGTCATCCGGATCGGGCAGTGAGGCGTCGATGTTCATCTCCTTGATAGCGTTCTGCTCGTCATCGTTTTTCATCCACGCGATCAGGCGGCCCTCTTCGGCACCGCGCTCAACGGCGCTGACAAGGTTCGCAACATCGACGTCGCCGATACCGCCAAGGATCTTGTCAAAGGCAGCGCTGGCGACGGATGCAAAGATGCCGTCCGACTCCTCGACCGGATAGTTCCAGTACACATCATGCATAAGCACCTTCGCCGCGTTAGTACCGTCAACGACTGTACCGTCGGGCAGTGAAACATTACCCACGAGGCCCAACAGATACTGCAGGAATACCGGATCAATACCAATGACGCCATCGACGTCCTGACCATATTCAGACTTCCACAGCGCGGCGACACGCTGCGAATTACGGGGCCAGTCGGGCGAATAGGTGTTGCCCGAGATGTATAGGTTGCTGTGGTCACCAAACAGCGTCTCATCTTCTTCGTCGACGCTCTCAACCGCCTCGTCTTTGCTGCGCGCAATGCAGGGAACAAACTCGCCAATCGACATCTGACCGTCGGTGACCGAAATCAGGCCCTGCGAACCGCCAAAGCCGCCGCAGGCACGAATCTCGACGTTGTTCATGGCGTACATAAGGTAGTTGCGCGTCTGGCCGTTGGCGCCGAGCATCTGGGGAAGGACGGGGGCGACCTTCTCCGCCGCGTCAACCGCACCGTTGAGGGTGGCAAAGCCGTCCTTGGCCTTATCGACCAGCTCGGTCACCTGGGAAATATGAGTATCGCCAATGCCCTGGACCTTCTCGTTGGCGCTCTTGAACACCTTCGAGCTGCTGGAAAGCGAATCGGCGACCGCCTGCAGCGCGGACACGTTAATCATGCCGTCCTGGAACAGCTTGCCGGGCGTAGCCTGCGAGAGGTTGTCGGCCATGGGAACCAGCGCATTGCTCGAGACATCGGACAGGGCGTCAATCATGGTGCGGGCCGCATTGATATCGCTGCCATACACCGGGATAAACGAAGCCGCCGCCCACAGCGGGCTCGAGGTCTCCGCCTTCATGCTGTCGCAGAGCTCATCGATCTTTTTCGCGTCGTCAGGCAGCGTCGAAAAATCGCCCGACGTGACCTTGTCCTTAAGGCCACCGACGATCTCGACAGCCTCCTTCGCTTCGCTCTTTACGGTCTTTGCCGAGTTAAGCAGCATAAAGCCGCTTGCGCCAAGCGCAACGAGAAGCACCGCGACTACAGCGGCAATAATGGCGCCGGTGTGACGCTTTTTGCGCTCGCCCTTGCGATGGCGATGACGGACCAGACCGTCAGAGGTCGAACTCGACGAAGCGTCGCTACCGTAGTTCAAGCCAAAATCGTAATAATCTTCCTTGGAACCCGAGCCCGCAAACTCGGCACCGCTATCATCCAGGCGGGCGAACGTGCCAGTCTCGGAGGCGCCGGTGTAAATCGTGCCAAGGTTACCCGTAAGCCCCGCGCCACCGGCAGAAGGAGTATTGTTGGCGGCCTTGCCGGCATTAACGTTGCCGGCAGCATTCGCGGCGTTGGCAGCACCTGCGTTGTTCGCAGGCACCGAAGGAGCCCCGCTCGGCTGCGACGCGGAGGTTGCACCGCCCGCAAAGACATTCCCTTTTGCACGGCCGGTCTTTTTTGCCTTTTGAGACTGCTCGTACAGAGCGGTAAACATCGCCGTCTCGCCCGGGGACACGCGCTTACCGGAACCGCCCTGTCCAGCGCCGCCCGGCGTGCCGGCCTTACCAGCCTCGTTCGGACGCGGCGGAACTGCAGGACGGCCGCTATCGCTGCCCTTAAAGTGATTACCAGCCATAAAGAAATCCTCGCAATTGAGTCGCAATGAAAAAGTCCATAACGTTACTAGTTTATGGCATTTTGAGCATCGACAGCTAAACTCCAGACACGGACGTCAATTGGCGAAAATGCGGCACAACACCTTTTCTGTCTTGGCGGAGGCGCCAGCTACACCGTGAGGAACATCATCACGATGATCATGGCAAAGCCGATAAGGTCGGTCGGCAAAAACACCGTGCCCAGCATAACGGCGCTGGTGATGGTCGCCGAAACCGGCTCCACAGTTCCAATGAGGCTCGCACGCACCGAGCCGATGTCCTTAACGCCCTGCATATAGAGCATGTAGGCAAAAAACGAACCGATGACCACGAACACCGCGAGCGCCTCGATACCGGCAACATCGAGCGCCGGCATATGCGCCCAAGGGCGAACGAAAGCACACGAAACGATGCCCGCCGTGAGCATAGCCGAACCCGTGACGATGGGGCTACCGTATTCGGGCAGGATCTTGGCGGGGATCACCGCCATGCAGGTGGCGCTGACCGCACACATAAGGCCCGCGACCAGGCCGAGCGGCGAGATGCTCAGGCTGGTGGGGTCACCGCCGGTGGCGATTAAAAAAGTACCGCCGAGGGCCAGACCAATGCCGATCGCCTCGCGAACGCGCGGCCTGCGGCGATCGACCACGCAGGTGTAGCCCATGATAATGATCAGCTGTAGGCACTGGAGCACCGTCGCGGTTCCGGCGTTCGTCAGGCGCACGGCCGAAAGATAGCAAAACTGGTTGAACAGCAGGCCAAAGGCGGTAAAGAGCAGCAGCTGCTTGCGATCGGCGGGTGTGGTCCAGAGCTTAATCAGGCGCTCGCGGTCGCGCGTAACAACCACGGCCATAAAGAGTAGACCGGCGAGAATCTGACGCACGCTCATAAGCCACAAGGTGTCGACGTGGTAGATATCGAACAGAAAGCTCGCGCTGGTGCCCGAGAAGCCCCAAAACGAACCGCCCACCAGCGTAGCCAAGACGCCCGTGATCATCTTGCGCGACGACGCATCGTTAAGGCGCTCGCGCCAGGCGCGACGGGTGTTGCGGCTGAGCTCGTCGGTGCCCTCGGGCACATCAATGTTCGATATATCGGTCATCGGCACCGAAGCCCCTGTGCCTTCGACCTGCTCGACACACTCTTTGCTCATTCCACTCCCCCGAAACAGCTTGGAAACAATTCGGCTTACCTTACCACGGCGAAGGCACCAGCTGGAGGCTTGTCCGCTTATCGGTAGGACAATTCCGCAGGCGTCTTTCCATAGCTCGATACCGCAATGGCCTTGCATTATGCGACAGCCAAATCGCGGCAGCAGGCACTTTTGAGATGGATATGACAAAGCCCCCGAATTCCACAATGTAAGCGATTTTTAAAAATGTTCTTGCCACCGAGTTCAGGCTCCGTTATATTATCCCTTGCGCGCTTGCGCACCCTTGATCGGGCGTTTAGCTCAGGGGGAGAGCGCTTCCCTGACACGGAAGAGGTCAGAAGTTCAAATCTTCTAACGCCCACCAAATGTTCGCAGCTCAGAGGCTATGTCCTCTGGGCTGTTTTGTTTTATGTCGCCAAATCCGCCGGCAGTTCCAACCGTCATCGCAACGTAACATCAATTCACCTGACAAATGGCAGCCAAACAAATTCAATACCCCAACATCAACAATAGCCAGGCACAAAACTGCGCCGCAAGCTGCTCCAACCGCCCAAACAACCACCCTGCCCATACACAAAACCGCGTCAGCGACCCAGGTGCCTATCCCGGCTGACTCCGCAGTCAATCAAAACCGCCCCAATAGCCACCGAGGCCGAGACCAACGCGTCTCGAACCCATCCGAGCCGCAACTTCTCGGCAAAACGCCGCGATATCTGTGCCCTGCGGTATCCTTGAGCCACTTGCACCTGCAGCACCAAGGAGCCGCCATGCGCACCGAGCTCGATGTCCCCTTTTCGCACAAAGAAGAAGCCAAGGCGCTGGGCGCCAAATGGGACCGGACCAAGAAGATCTGGTATGTACCCAGCGGCGTCAACCCCGAGCCCTTTGCCGAGTGGCTGCCCGGTGTTGACCGATCCGACCCCTCGGCGCCGTATATATATCTAGTACTGGGCAAGCGCGAGTGCTGGAAGTGTCACAAAGAGACCTCGGTCGCGGCCTTCGGCATTCCCTATCGAACCGATAACGACGAGAGCGTCGCCATCGCGCACGCGCCCAACGAATCCGGGCACATTGCCATCGACACGGCCAACGCCAACGCACTCGCCATCGTGCCCGCTCTTGGCTGCGTGCCGGGCGAGATCCGCGACTACCTTCATAAGCGCTGCGGCTACAAGCCCGTAGGCGCGCGAGCCTCCAAAGCCCCGTCGCTCGGCAACACGTGCACCAGTTGCGACGCGCTGCAAGGCAGCCGCTATCTGTTCGAGGAGCCCTCGTCCCCGTTTGCCCTCACTGCCATCAACAAGCTGCCGGCACTGGAGTTTATACGCGTCGAAGTTGCCAGCGTCTTTGGCGTCCCGGCCGCGCGTACCGACTTTGACCAGGCGCTCTTTACCTGGGCACGCGACCATCACGCCGAGTTCCACAAGCAACTCGGTGAGGGGATTTATTTGTAGAGACGGAGAAGCCTTCACAGCCAACTCCTCCGCATCACCTATCCCTCGTCGCCGGCGTCGTACACGATATCGAGACCACAAACAGGGCATTTCTCCGGATACACCGGCATATGAACGCCCGTACGTTTCCTCACTTCGTCGCTGAACCTGTCACGTGCATCGATGAACCGAATGTCGAGACACGGTATTTGCGAGCCGCAGCAAGGACAGGCGACAGCAAACGACCCGCAATCAACTTCTACGCCCGGAAACATATTGTTGTCGATAAGGGCACACGGCAGTTTTCCGTACTTCCCCATCGCAATATCGCCTCGCCAGCTCATACATGCCCCTTCTCGCTATACAAATCAGGAAGAGCATGCACCGGCGGGCGGGCGCGAGATTGCATCGCCACGCGATCCGATCAAACAACACGATCGTCAAAGAATGCCAAAGCCAAATACGCTAATACGGCAGAAGCCCCGCCTTTTCACGCTTCTTTTCCGAGCGATCGAACTCAATGCGATGGGCCTCAAGAAACACCGTATTGGGTCGCCACTGACGCTCATTCGGCTGCCTTAGCGTCGCACCCGCAAAGGAAGCGTAGCCGGTCTTATCCAGCAGGTACGATCCGCACAGCCGATATTCGCCGCAAACAGGCTCAAACGAAATCAGGTGAGCATCAAATAGGGAATGAAGATCGCGCCGAAGTAGAATGCCATTGCTGGCAACCTGCGATTTGGGTCCCGAGTAATTCTCGATATGTGCAGCCTCCAGAGCTTCGCTGACGCCGCAGTCCGACACCGCGCAACGTCCGTCATAGGCGGCAACGAGCTGCTTGCGGAACCATTGCTGCCCCAATCGCTCGCGCCTTAACGCATAGCGGACCTTTTCGTCGTCGGTCGCACCCTGTCCGGCAAACTCAATATCGACGGGCATGTGCTTCAGATAACTCATGTCGGGTGCAAAACGGGGGCCCGGTCCGCCTTTATGAACAGGACCGTGCAGAACAAACCATCCGTTTTCGGGCTCGAACCGTTCAACAAACGCAAGGCCGAGCACCTTGTAGCCCACCTCGGTTGCAAATATGACTCCGACTGGAACGCCACATTCCATGCAGTTGAGCATTTTACGGTTGTAATTCTGGTCTCGAGAACCAACGGCGCCTGGCGCTTGGACCGAATACTTAATGACCCACGTACCATCGTCCAAATAGAGCGGAGGTACATCGGTGTAGAAGCTCTTTTTAGAGTTATGGACCGAAAGCGCAAAGATCTTATTGGGATCTTGCTTCACCCGATCCTGGCCCGGCCAGAAGATCCCTGAATCCCGCGTTACAGGAAAGAAGTCCGAGCCAATTCTCAAACGATACTGATACTGAGGGCTATCTTCCTTGGTGTGGTGCGGAAGGCTGGTCCAAACGCCGCCGCGCTGTTCCTCACCCAGAAACCACTCCCATGCCTCAACGTATTCGGAAGGCACGAGACTGCAGGCGCGGTCATAGCTTGGTCCATCCATCAACGGAACAGCAAGGTCAATGTCGTTCATCGCCAGCACCTACAACCATACGAACGCGAGTCATGCCCTCAATAATATGGCCGAGAGTCAATTATTACGAGATCTCATTCCGCGATCGGCACATCGTTGATGCTCTCGGTTTGCCGCTGGCGCGTTTGTACCCCGCTGCCCCACTTCCCTGTATACTGATGTAGCACGTGTTTCATCCGGGCTTGTTGGGCCGGATTGTTCATGGGAGGTTCTTGTGGCTGTTTCGAATCCGCCTAAGGGAAGCGTTTCTTCTTCGTCCATCAAGCCGGTTACGCGCAAGGCCGTGCGTTGCCAGCGCGAGGTCGCTTGGCTTGTCACGCAGGCAGCGGGCAGGCTTGTGGCGACCACTCAGGACGTCAATGCGCCTACGCCGAGCTTTGTGCTGGCAGTGGCGCTGGATCGAGTACGCCAGCTGGAACTCGCCGCACAAGAAGACGGCAACCATCTTGGCTACCAGGACGCTATGGCGCCCGACCTGCAAACGTTCTGCCACATGGCCAAGTTGCCCGCCGCGCCCAATGCGCTTTCGGACGCAGGCTACATGTTTACGCTTTCGGGCGCGGACCTTATCCGCGACATCTATGCATACTGCAGCGAGCTCGCCGAGCGCCACGTCTTTGGCACGGCCGAAGTCAAACCGGGAAATGTCATCAAGCTGGTTCTTAGGCTGTTCTTGATAGACGGGTTCGGGGCCATGCCGGCGTAAGCCGAGTCTTTAGCATCACCGTCGACTGGGCAACAACCGCTTTACCTTAATGGACGCCAATCGAGGGTCGATTATTGGGTCGCCTCGTCCACTAACGCATCTATCCCACGCGCTCCGACAGTCGATACTTGCGGTTGCGGCTCGTCGCCGGCGCCGTGGGCTCAAGCTCGCCTTGAGCAATGAGCGCGTTGACGCGCGACCTAACCTGGGAAATTGTAAGCCCTGTGCGTTCTGCCAGCTCACGCGTCCCCAGCTCGCCGTAGTGTTTGAGTGCCGTCACAATTAAGCCCCCGCCATGATCGACCGGCTCGATCTTTGAACGGTAAAGTACGACCTTGAACCGATCGAACCCCGGGCAGAACAGGGGCTCGGCCAGACCATGCGCGCGCATGGCATCGATCATCATCGGGATGCCCGAGCCATTGCCCTCAGCCGGCGAACCTGCGCCATCCGGCAGCGGGACAATCGACATGAGTTTCACGAGCGTCGCGTTACGGCATCGGGAGCTGCCGTCAAACAAGTTCTCGCGAGTCTTTCCCCCGTAAAGGCCGCCAGGATTCGTCACCTCGACACGATCGTCAAAGACGTCGACGGCAATCGATTGTCCACAGAACCGATCCCCGTATTCTCGATGGATTACGGCGTTGGCGATTGCCTCGCGCAGAGCCTCCTCGGGAATCTCAAGCGAGTCGACACGCGAGACGCCTTGGACGGTCGAGGTTCGCCGCAAATTCTTGGCGACGGCTGCGACGGCATCCGAGATCATCTCGCCCAACGTTCCCTCACAGATTGTGCGGTCCATGAACCTCAACGAACCCGCGGCGCCCTTCTGCGTTCCGGCATGGACCGCCACATCGATAAAGAGCTTGGGATAAAACTGCTGAGGGTAGGTGCCCGCAGCCAGGAGCCCGGCCTTAGTCACATTACCCTGGGAGTCGAGGAAACTCAGGCGCTCCAGCTTTGTTTTCTTGTCCGTCGCGCCGCGCATAGCTCGGGGCGTCAGCGAGAAAGCACGCTCTATCGTGCGGTCGACCAGCGTCTCGTCGAGATTGTCCGCGCCCGCACCCGCCACCGCGTCGCGATCGCTCGGAGTCGCTCGACCGTATGACGCCAATGCGAGCACCTCGGTCGATGAAAGCGGCACATCTTTGTCATCGATGCGCTTGTAGCTGCCGCCCTGGGCGCCCCGCTCTATGACATAACAAGGCTTGCTCGACGGGTCGAGCTCCTCAATCGTGATGACCAGAACCACGGTGCCCTGGAGCTCCACGCGCTCAATGGTGTATTTGGGCGGATTGGCCAGCTTTCCGCGACCGCCGGCATCGCCCATGCCCGCCACGAATTGGTTGAGCACTTTCTCGGTCTCAAAGTTTGCAACTGGGACAAAACCCGCGCGCTCGCTCACTCCGAGTACGATGATGCCGCCGGCGGTGTTTGCGAAAGCGCTGACCGTTTCCCATACGTCGCGGGAAAGCGTTGTGGCGCTCTCCTTCACTTCGACGTTAAGATCATCCGAGCCCATACGCCTTAAAGACTCGAGCAGACCGGTCAGCTCGTTTTCGTTCATCTGCACGTCCTTTCGCTCGGTCCCGCGGAGAATGCCGCGGATAGATTTCCCTCGTCT
>CATYDM010000032.1 GCA_958405195.1 uncultured Collinsella sp. | reverse complement strand
TACAGGGACGGCAAGCTCAAGAAGGACCTAGGATGGAAGACCATTAGGGAGTATCACGAGGAGAGGGGCCATGCGGCATAGCGCCGGGACATGGTCCGGAAAAACGTCCGAGGTCCCATGCTACCCATGCGACACCATTACCCCAATTTTGGGTCTATCCTCACTTTAGGGTTGAGGAGGGATTCGAGGCTACGGATGTAGATGGCGAGGGCGCGCTTGAGCTGGCGCTCCCAGATACCCTCGTCGGGGCCGTGCTCGGGGCCGACCCAATCGGGCAGCGGCTCAGCGCGGTCGAGCGGACCGAACCCCACGGCACGCGGAAAGTGATGTGCATACGTGCCCCCGCCAATAGCAAACGGCACCGCGGGCCGGCCCGCGAACTCCTCGTAGGCACGACGGAGCGCCATGACCTCGGGCGATTGGGGGTCCATGGTGAACGGCTCCCGCACATGGATGATACGCGCCTCGCAGCCGTACTCGCGCGCAACGTCCTCGATGCGACGGCCCACCTGCCCGACATCGGCCGCACCCGGAAGGCGCGCATCGAGCGTGAGCACAAAGCTCCCCGCCTGAGTGCGTATAGTTCCGCCGATACACGTGAGGCCGCCGAACAGCTCGTCTGCGACATCGATTCCCAAGCCGGAGCCGTCCCATACACCAAGGGCCCGCTTGCAAAAGCCGAGGAACTCGCGCTCGGCCGCGCTGCAGACACCGCATGCGGCCAGATAGGCCGCCAACACGCCGATGGCGTTCACCGTACCCGCCGGTTCGGCGGCATGCCCGGCGACGCCGTGGGCCACAATGCGGGCAGTGCCGTCGCCGACGGGCTCCACATCGATCCCCTCGGCGCGGGGTAACCCATCCACGCAGGCGTCCATGCACACGAGCGCTTCGGCACGGGCGGGCACCGCGTTTCTCGCCACGCCGCCCGTAAGCTCGATGATTGCCCCGGCGCTGTCGACCGCGCGCGAGACCTCGGCGTTGACGCAGCCTTTCTCCCCGCAGCAGACGGCAAACTCGGCATCGGGTGTGAACAAAAATGCCGGCGGTTCGTGATCCGTTAGGTAGCGACGCACGTCCATCATGCCCGCCTCCTCCGAGGCGCCCAAGATGCAGCGGAGCGTCCGCTGCGGCTTCCAGCCGTTGCGCACGCGGCGCGCCAAAAACCCGGCAGCATAGATCGAGGCCAGCGCCGCGCCCTTGTCATCGAGCACGCCGCGGCCCATAAGCACGCCCTCGCGACGCGTTAAAGCATAGGGTTCGACCGTCCAGCCCTCGCCCGCTGGAACCACGTCCACATGGGCAATCGTCGCCACCTGTTCGGGCGTCTCACCGGCAAGCTCGCCATACGCGACGTACCCATCGCAGTCAACGACCGAAAGCCCCTGGCGGCGCGCCACATCCATCGCAACGCAAAGCGCACGATGACATTCCATGCCCCACGGGGCGCCCGCCACGGCGCGCGACTCGTCGACCACGCTCGGCACGACCACGAGCGCCTCAAGATCATCAAGAAAGCTCGGCCAGACCTCATCCACATAGGCGCGGATCTCGGCAGCCGGCGTCAGCCCAGCCCCCGTTATCGATCCAGTAGCGCCCGCCACGCCATATGCGGCCGCAAGCGCCCCGCGCGCCCCCATCGCCTCGTCACTCATCGCTCTTCTCCTCGGCATAGCGACGGTCTCCTCGTAGGTGTGCGGCAAGCGCACACCGGCGCGCTCAGCATCGTGCAGCACGGAGAACAGATAGTTGAACATGCTGCTCTTGTCGGCCAGGCGCTGGCTCGCAAGCGTCACCACCACTAGGTCGATCTGCTCGTCGCCGTCGCGAAGAGGCGCATCGGGCATGATAGCGAGCAGGCGAAACGTCGAGGCAGCGACCGGCGTGATGGTATGCGGGAACGCGACATGTCCCAGCTGCAGGCGGTCGCCCTGGCATTCGCGGTCCATGATGAGGGCCGCCTCATCTGCCGAGATCGCATGCGCTGCCACCAGCCCGCCGAGGGCGCGCGACAGTTCATCGAGGTAGTCGCCGGCCTCAACATGCAGCTCAAGATAGCTCGCGCGCGGTAGCAGGCTCGCGATATCGCGCTCGTAGAGCACACGCAGCTCCATCTGGCGGATGCGGTCGACCTCGTAGGCCGAGAGCACGCCCGAAAACGAGAGGTCCCATTCACGTGCGGCCTTAAAGTTTCGCGCTGCCGCGGCGTCGCCCACCACCAGGTCAAACGATCCGTCCTCAAGCGCGTGCCGGGCGAGCGGCTCGCTGTCCACGAGCTCGACCTCGACGCCGTCGACGCCGCGCTCGATCAGGGATTTGTTGATGGTCGCCACAGAAGGGCGCCCGCAGACCAAAAGTAGGCTCACGGGATGGCGCGTAAAGTGCTCCAGCGAAGCCAGCACGTAGAGCGAGAGGAAGTCGGGCTCCACAAACAGATGCTCGTCAAATGCGCGCAGGCACTCGGAGAGATCAGCGCCAAAGTCGAACTCAAACGGATGCTCCATACGGATCCCGCGCATCTGCTTTTGGATCTCCACCGACATGAGCGTGGGAAAGAGAGCGCAGCGCAGTACATGGTCGAAGATAAGACTACCGAGGTCCTCGCGCGTCGACTTGATGCCGTGCGAGGCGAGCACCTCGCCGATGCGCGCCAGGATGGCCGCACGGCACGTGACCAGGCGGTAGAGCAGGTCCTTCTTGCGCTGCTGGAACTCGGTGACGGCACGCGCGCCGGCATCTGCCCCACCCGGGGCATCGGGCACGAGCCACGCGCTGCACCAGACGGCAGCAAGCGCCTGCATCCTCAGCTGGCGCTGTGACAGATACGGCTCCATGAGTAGGCGATATTCCTCGCCCCGCTCGCCGATCAGGCGCATCAGGGTGTCCCAACCGCACGAGCGCTCGAGCTCGGCGGCAATACCAGTATTGTCGATGGCGAGCGCCGCCAAGAGATCCGCCGGCCCCATGCCGCTAAAGTCTGCATCGATCCCGTAGCCCACACGTGCCTCGAGCGCAACGACTCCGCGCAGCCGAACGTTGATCTCATCCATCGCTGCACGCACGGAGCGGACCGAGAGATAAGTCTCCCCCGAAACCTGCACCGTCGAGATCCCCGGTCGGGAGAGCACGCACATGAGGACACGCGCCTCATCGGTGAGGTCCTGCGACAGGACGGAGGCGATTGCGTCCTCGGACGTGACCACCAGATGGTAGTTGGGATCGCTCGAGATGGTGCCGGCACCCACGGACTCGAGCCACGCGCTCGCGCTCGCCACTTCGCGCACCACGGTACGGCGGGAGACGCCGAGTGCCTCGGCGAGCTCGGCGCCGGAGCGTGGACCGTCGTCGAGCGCCCGCAGGAGCTGTCTCTGTCTCTTGCTGATCATGCCGCTACGAGCGGATGCCGGCGAGCATCCGCTCCATCCCCCTTTCGACCTTCGAGCGCGAACAGGCGAGATTCATGCGCAGGTACCCAGCACCGCCGTACGTCTCGCCCGACATGATGCCCACATGGCCCACCTCAACGAGCCGGCGCTGGAGCTCGGCCGCATCCAACCCCAGGCCCGAGGCATCCATCCAGGCAAGATAGGTCCCCTGCGGCACCGCAAAGCGGATCTCGGGCAGATTGGCGGCAAGGAAATCCTTGAGCGCCTGCATGTTGCCGCGAATATAGGCCACAAGCTCGTCCGCATACTCGGAGCACGAGCGATACGCCGCCATCTGGGCAGTCATCCCCAAGATACTCACGCTCGACAGGGCGTTTTTTTGCTTGAGCTCAAACAGGAAGCGTTCGCGCAGGTCATCGTCGGGGATGAGCGCATAGGACCCGATGAGCCCGGGCGTGTTGAACGTCTTGGAGGCCGAACACAGCAGCGCCACGCCCTCACGCGTGATGTTCGTCACGGGTGTGTAGGGAGTTTCGCCCAGAATCATATCGCGATGGATGTCATCCGAAATGAGAAAGACCCCGTTGGCATGGCAGAGCTCCACAATACGAGCAAGCTCGCCTGCCGTGAAGACCTTGCCTGTGGGGTTATGCGGGTTGGTGAGCAGCATAATCTTTGCCTCGGGGCGGGCAAGCGCCACCTCAAGGGCATCCCAATCGAGGCCGTAGCCGTCCATGGCGCTCGCCTGAGCAACGGCCACAAGCTCGCGCCCGTTGCCCTCAATCAGGCCGTAGAAGGCGTCGTACATGGGAGTGAGCGTCACCACGGCGTCATTCGGCTCGCTCACCAGACGAATGACCGTCGCGGCCGAGAAGATGACGCTCGGGCTGTACACTACCCAGTCCATGTCCACGTGGGACGCCCCGTCCCTGGCAAACCAGCCGGCAACACTACCCTTGTAGTCACTATGGTTCCAGCGGGTATAGCCAAAGATGGGGTGTTCCATGCGGGCGCGGAGGGCATCCATGACCTCGCCGGGCACGGCGAAGTCGGTGTCCGAGATGGAAAAGGGAAGCACGTCTGCGCTGCCAAACCGGTCGGCCGCATAGTCCCATTGGGTGCTGTAGGTACCCATTCTGTCGATGACGCGATCGAAGTCGTAACGCATTTCCCCATTCCTTTCATTGAAACCTGCGGAGCCGCCGAACAGACCGGCGACCCCGCAGGACTAATTATTCTATCGAGACTTAGGCGTTCTGAGCCTCGCGCTTCTTCATCCAAGCGGACTTGAAGACGATGATGAGGGCGATGTTCAGGACCAGACCCACAGCGACGGCGATGTAGTAGCTGGTCGCCGGGTAGATGAGGCCCAGGAATGGATCGAAGATGCCGATGCCCGGAGCGATGCGCTGGACGCCAAGGGCCATGGAGATGGCACCGGCGACGCCGCCGGCGATGACGTTCGCGGAGATCATAGGCAGGGGTGCGGCCAGGGCATAGGGGATAGCCGGCTCGGTGGCGACGGTTGCGCCGACAATGAGCGCAGGGATTGCGGAGTCGCGCTCGGCCTGCGTGAAGAGCTTCGGACGGATCCAGGTAGCGATGGCAGCGGCCATCGGCGGAAGGATCGTCACGACGCCTACGATGCCGTACCAGTCGTACACGCCGGAGCCCAGCAAGGAGAAGGAGAAGAACCAAGCGGCCTTGTTGACCGGGCCGCCCATGTCGAAGGCGAGCATGGCGCCTACCAGGAAGGCGGCGACGAGCTTCATCGAGCTCGGGATAGAGCTCAACAGGCCGACGAAGGCGTTCATAAGCCAGGACATGGCCGGGCCGATGATATAGTACGTGCCCAGGCCAAAGATAAAGAGCGTCACGACCGGGATGATCAGGAAGCCGAGCAGGGACTGGAAGTTCTTGCCCAGGTTGATCTTTTTCATCGCCTTGACGAAGTAGCCGATTGCAAGGCCAATTACGCAGGCGCCAAGGAAGCCAGCGCCGACCTCGGTGCCGAGCAAGTCGGTGCTGTTGGCGAGGTAGCTGCAGATGAAGGCGGGCATGATAGCGGGCTTATCGCCGATGGCGTTGGCGATAAAGGCGCCCATCATCGGAATCATGAACGTGAATCCCAGGCCGCCGATGGTGTTGAGCACCCAGGCGAGCGAAGCCATCTGGCCGTCGCCGGGGGCCACGTTGGGCGCGCCGAACTGGGCCATGATGGAGCCGATGGCCATGAGCACGCCGCCGCCGATGACAAACGGCAGGGCCGCGGAGACGCCGGCCATGAGGTAGCTCATGATGCCGGTGGTGACGCTCTCCTGCTTGGCGCCAAGCTTGACCGCGGAGGCCTGGAAGACCTTGGCCTCACTCTCAAGGTTACCCATAAGGCTGTCGATGCGCTTGAGGGCCTCGGAAACGGGCACTTCAACGACCTTCTTGCCGTCGAAGCGAACACGATCGTCATCGTTCATGCCGCGACCGAGCGCGAGGACGACGTAGTCGGCCTCCTTGATCTGCTCGGGCGTAAGCTTGTTCTCGACGCCGCTGGCACCCTGGGTCTCGACGTGAACCTCATAACCTAGCTCGATGCCCTTCGTCTTGATCGCCTCGGCCACCATGTAGGTGTGTGCAATGCCGGCCGGGCAGTTGGTGACGGCCACGATTGACTTTGCCATATGCTTCTCCCCTCTTTCCTTTCACACGGGGTTGAACATTACCTGCTATCCGACGACGCCCTGGATGAGGGCGCACACGTCTTCGATGGAGTCGCCCTTGAGATGGTCGACGAAATCCTTGTGCACGAGGCGACGCGCCAGTTTGGCGAGCAGCTGCAGATGGGTGTCGCTGCCACTCTCGGGGACAAGGATGTTGATGACCGTGTCGACGGGAGCGTCGTCGAGCGCGTGCCACTCGACGGGCGCGGTCAGGCGCGCGAAGAGAATGGCGGGGGTACCGACGTTGGCGCTCTTGGTATGCGGGACAGCCACGCCGTTACCAAAGCCCGTAGAAGCCTCGGCCTCGCGCTCATGAAGGTCGGAGACGATAGCGGACGCATCGGCGGCGACGCCCAGTTCCACGGCCTTCGCGGCGAGGGCCTCGAAGACGGCGTTCTGGTCGGCGGCGTCGACGGCATCGAGCGTGTGTGTCGAATCGAACAGTGCCATGTCTGCCTCCTCTCGTTTGTTGTCGTTTCTCTACGCCTTTTAGTTTAGGAGGTATGGGCAAACCGCTTAACGGGCGCTTTGTCACCCGCGGTGTGCACGTCCGGGCCCCTCATACGCCAAAGAGTCACCCGCGTGCCCCGATTACGTCGCTTTTGTCACCGGGGAGGTGGGCAGGCTCCGAGCGCCCGGCTCGCATCGCGCGCCGAATGATACAGCGTTAGACAAACGGCTCGTCGCAGAAGAAAAGCCCGCTCCGGAACCTTGTCCGGAGCGGGCCACAACCGTCCCCAACCCAAATTGGAGTTATGTCACGCGACGTTACGCGCGGGCTTGCTACCTTCCCGCGTTGTACAGCTCCACGAGCTTGGCCTGAACATCGTAGGGCACCTGCTCGTAGCCGGCGGGCTTCATGGTAAAGTCGCCCGTGCCGCGCGTGATAGAGCGCAGGCGCGTCGAATAATCCGTCAGCTCGGCCAACGGCGCCTGGGCGATGACCACGGTATCGCCGCGCTCATCGGTCTCCATGCCCGTCACGCGACCGCGCGATGCCGAGATGTCGCCCATCACAGCGCCGGCGTAGCTCTCGGGGATGGTCACCGTAATTTCCTCAATGGGCTCCAGCACCACCGGGTCGGCATCGGCGCATGCCTTGCGCAGGCCGATGCGAGCCGCCGCGCGGAACGCCATCTCGTTGGAGTCGACGCTGTGATACGAGCCGTCGTACACAGCCACGCGAATGCCCGTGAGCGGGTAGCCGGCAATGATGCCGTCCTTCATGGTCTCCTGGACACCCTTGTCCACGGCGGGGATCAGCGAGCGCGGAATGCGGCCGCCCACGACCTCATCCACAAACTCGTAGCCGTCGCTCGTGCCGTCGGGCCCAATAAGCGGCTCCACGCGCAGCCAGCAGTCGCCGTACTGACCGGCGCCACCGGTCTGCTTCTTGTGGCGACCCTGGGCGCTCGCCGTGCGGCGGATGGTCTCGCGATACGGAATGCGGATCGGCACGCTCTTGGCCACGACCTTGGTGCGATCCTCCAAACGGTTGAGCAGCACCGAAACCTGCGCCTCACCAACGGCGGAGATAATGGTCTGGCCGGTCTCCTCGTCGCGGTCGATGCTCATGGTCGGATCGGCCTTGCAGGCCTTCTCGATAAACGTGTAGAGCTTCTCTTCGTCGCCGCGATTCTCGGCCTCGATGGCAATGCGGTACTGCGAGTTGGGGAACTTAAACGCCGCGGCCTCGACCTTACCGGTAATCGAGAGCGTGTCGCCCGTCTCGGCAGCCAGCTTGGGCGCCACGATGATGTCGCCGGCATAGGCGTGACCGACCTCGGTCATATCGCGGCCGCACATCACATACAGGTGAGCCAGACGGTCGCCCTTGCGGGTACGCGCGTTGATCAGCTCAAGACCCGGCTCAAGCGTACCCGTCAGCACCTTGATAAAGCTGATGCGACCCTGCTGCGGATCGGCCAGGGTCTTAAACACAAACGCCACCGGACGGTCATCGTCGCTCGAGATTTTGAGCGAATCACCGTCGATGAGCGGCATCTCGCCGTAGTCGGTCGGCGCCGGGAAGTACGTCGCGATGTCGTCCATCAGCGAGTTGACGCCCTGCTCCTTAATGCAATCGCCCGCAAAGACCGGCACAAAGATGCGCTCGGCGATCGCCTTCGACAGCAGGCCCTCAAGCTCCTCCTGCGTCAGCGTCTCCTCGCCTTCCAGGTACTTCATCATCAGCTCATCGTCGGCCTCGGCCACCAACTCGCACAGATGGTCATGGGCCTCCTCGGCCTGGGCACGATACTCCTCGGGAATCTCCGACTCAACGGCTTCGGTGCCGTTGCAATGGCGCGCCTTCATGCGCACCAGGTCGATGATGCCGTCAAAGTCCTCGCCCTCGCCCCAGGGAAGGGTCACGGCGCCCAGGCGCGTGCCAAAGCGCTCTTGCAGCAGGTCCATCGTGGTCGCAAAGCTGGCCTCGGAGCGCGACAGGCGGTTTACGAACACCGCACGCGCCAGACGCAGGTCCTCGGCGGCATACCAGAGCTTAACCGTCGTAGGCTGTGGGCCGGCCTCGGCGTCGACCACAAACAGAGCCGTCTCGCAGACGCTCATCGCGGCAAAGGCGTCGCCGATAAAATCGGGGTAGCACGGGGCATCGAGCACATTGATGCGCGCGCCCTTCCAGTCGATCGGCGCGATGGTCGTCGAGATGGAAAATGCACGCTTGACCTCTTCGGGGTCATAGTCGAGCGTGGGCTTGGTGCCGTCGTGGCCGCCCAGGCGGGCGGTCTTGCCGGAAAGGTGGAGCATGGCCTCGGCGAGTGAAGTCTTGCCCACCCCGCCTTGGCCTACGAGCACCACGTTCCTTACGTTACCGGTCTTGGGAGCACCCATGATGACCTCCTTGCAGGGCCGCGCGCAATGCGCGACGCCAACGGGGAGAGTTCGCGGTCGGTGCCATCCCGGGAGCAGCATGGTCGGCAGCCGAGCCGACTCACCCTCCAAATGTCCTATGCCACCACCCTACCCTCACGGGCGACCGTCCATGCATACCTTTCGGCGCACGTATGAATACAGGCGGCGAGAGGAAGAGACAAGCTTGTGAGGCGATTATTGAACCCCGTCGATGCAAACAAAAAGCCGCCACAGACCGTAAGACCTGCGGCGGCTTCGCCTTAATTAATAGTTGAGTAAATACCTGAGCCTATCCCTCGATACGGCTCAAGAACTCACGGGTGCGCTGCTCACGCGGATGGTCGATGACCTGCTCGGCAGGACCCTCCTCGACAATGCGGCCGCCATCCATAAAGACCACGCGGTCGGCAACATCGCGCGCAAACTGCATTGCGTGGGTCACAATCACCATCGTCATATTCTGCGCGGCAAGGTCTTTAATGACACGCAGCACCTCGGCCGTCAGCTCGGGATCGAGCGCCGAGGTCGGCTCGTCAAAGAACAGGATCTCCGGGTCGAGCGCCAAGGCGCGGGCGATACTCACACGCTGTTGCTGACCGCCCGAAAGCTCACACGGAACCTTGTTCTCGTTGCCCGTAAGCCCCATCTGCGCGATCAACTCGCGCGCACGAGCTTCCGCCTGTTCGCGCGGGCGCTTAAGCACGCGGATCGGCGCGTCGATGATGTTTTTCATCACGGTATAGTGCGGGAACAGGTTGTAATTCTGGAACACCAGGCCGAATCGCGAGCGTGCCCGCTTGGGCACATCGCCCTTCGCATAGACTGCGCCCGAACCCGCATCCGTCGCAACGGCAAGGTCACCAAACGAGAGCGAGCCTCCGCCGAGTGTCTCGAGCAGCGTGGCACACCGCAGCAGCGTGGACTTGCCGCCACCCGAAGGCCCGATAATCGCCACGACCTCGCCACGCTTGACCTCGAGCGAGATATCCTTGAGCACCTCATTGCCGCCAAACGCCTTGCGAGCGCTTTCGATTTTCATCACCGAGTTAGTCATGATAATAGTCCAGCTTCTTTTCGGCGGCGCCCAACAGCATCTCGACCACGAAGTTGAAAACCCAGTAGATCAGCGCCGCAATCGCAAACGGTACCATGCTCACCTGCGAGGCAACCAGGGCCTTGGCGGTCGAGAACATCTCGCCCACGCCAATGGCAAACGCCAGCGACGTGTCCTTGACCAGCGTGATGATCTCGTTGCCCATCGCCGGCAGAATACGCTTGGCGACCTGCGGCATCACGATATACAGAAACGTCTGCACGCACGAATAGCCCAGCACCTCGGCAGCCTCGTATTGACCGCGCGGAATGGACTGCAAGCCCGAGCGATAGATCTCGGCAAAGTAACCGGCGTAGTTGATGATGAACGCCACGACGCACGCCGTCCACTTGGAATCGGGCGTGAGCGAAATGCCAAACACGTAGTACGGGGCAAAGTAGATGGCAAACATCTGCAGCATGAGCGGCGTACCGCGCATGACCGAGATATAGATGCGCGCAATCCAGCGAAGCGGCGCGATTTTGCTCATGCGCATAAACGCCACGGGAATTCCCAGCGGAATCGACCCGAGCAGCGTCAGCACAAACAGCTGCAAACTGACCAAGAATCCCTGGCCAAGCATCTGCATCATGACCTGAATAGACATTACTTGAGCACCCAATTATCGAAAGATAGACCATAGCTTGAATACTTGTCGCACAGGTCCTTAACCGTGCCGTCCTCGTAGAGCGCCTTGAGCGACTCGGTCACGGCGTCGGCCGACTTGGTGTCGCCCTTCTTAAAGCCGACGGCGTAGTGCTCGCTGGACAGCGGCTCATCAAGCTGCGTATAAGCATCGGGCTTGGCGGCAAGCTGATACTGGGCAATCGAAAGGTCGCAAGCCACGGCATCGACCGCGCCGCTCTCGAGCTGCATAAACGCCGTGTTGTACTCACCGATGGTGTCGAGCGTGGCAAACGTCGCCGCCAGATCCTTCTGGTCACCCTCAAGCACATCCTGCGCAGCGGAATCGGTCTGGGTAATCACGGTCTTGCCGGCAAGATCATCCCAGCTCTTGATGCCTGCATCCTTCTTTACCACCAGCACCTGCTCGTTGAGCATGTACGGCTCGGAGAACGTGTAGTCGTCCTCGCGGCCCTCCATGGTAAAGCCGTTCCAGATGCAGTTGATGGCGCCGGAGTTGAGCAGCGTGTCCTTGGCATCCCAATCGATGGCCTCGTAATCGACTTCCCAGCCCTGCTTATCGGCAACGGCCTTGGCAAGGTCGAGGTCAAAGCCCGTGTACTCACCGTCATCGCCCACAAAGCCGTACGGAGGATAGGACTTATCAAAGCCCACCACGAGCTTCTTGGACTCCGCAGCGCCCTTCACATCCTTGGCTGCGGCAGAACCGGCAGCAGAGCCCTTATCGGCACCGCCGCCACAACCAACCAGGCCAAGGCCTAGAACCGTGGCGAGCGAGCCGGCTAGACCAACAAACTGACGACGAGACATATCGGTGTTCATGGTATCCCCCCTTGATGGCACTTTAGTTAAGTAAAGTGGTTCGTGTAACGTCCAGAATCATACACTTTAGCGTGATAGAGCACAAGGGAGGGGTTGCCCGCCGCGTGAGGGGTGTGGGGGTTAAGTTTCCTGCTCTACAGTCCTGCTCACGACGGAGGCCACATTAAGTGGCCTCCTGTTCGTGCGGAACTCGCGATAAACTTAACCCCCACACCCCTCACGCGGCGGGCAACCGTCGTTGGGCTTATCACTGACACGAATAAACCGCTTGCATATCGTCTGCTGGCTTGGCACGGTACAATACTTGCAGCTTTAATTCATGAATTAGTGGAGTTATTGATGGCAGAATCTCGTGCGGAGCGTAAGGCTCGTCGTGCTTTGATCGAGGCGGCTGAGGGGTCAGAGGAGAAAAAATCTTCTCAGAAATCCAAGTCGTCTCAGGACGCGAAGGGTAAGTCGGCCAAGGGCAAGGCTAAGGCCAAGCGTCCCGGCTCTCGTCGGAACGAGGATAAGGCATCTCAGACTCGCTCCAAGCGCTCGCATAAAGATCGGGTTTCGTCTGCGCGTAAGGCTGTGGACCCCAAGTCCCCCTGTTCGATCATGAAAGCTTGCGGTGGGTGCACGGCGCTCAATCGTCCTTATAAGAAGCAGCTCGCCGCCAAGCAGGCTGCTATGGAGGAGCTTTTTGCTTCGCTTTGTGAGCGTGAGGGCATTGCTGTAGATCCTATTCGTGGCATGGGTGTCACCCTGGGCGACCCGGGCAAATATCCTGCACCGCGTGGCTTTCGTCATAAGGCTGCCACTCCCTTTGCTCCCGGTAAGGAGGGCGCCGTCCGTTGCGGTTTCTTCGAGCGCGGCACGCACAAGATCGTTGCCGTACCCGAATGCCCCGTCGAGGCACCGGGCGCCCGTCAGATTCTCAACGGCATCGCACGCGAAGCTGAGCGGCTGCATATTCCCGCCTTTAATGAGGACAAGCATCTTGGTTTGCTTCGCTATGCCGTCGTCCGCTGCGGTTGGCGTACCGACCAGGTCATGGTCACGCTCGTGACCGCTCAGCGCGACTTGCCGCATGCGCAGGAGTTCTTTGAGGCTGTCGCCGCACTCGATCCGCGCATCGTCACCGTCGCCCAAAACATCAACGGACGTCCCGGCAACGCCATCCTCGGCGAGGAAACCCGCATCGTGTATGGCGCCGAATGCATGCGCGACCAGCTGCTCGGCTGCGAGTTCGATATCTCCCCCACCGCGTTCTACCAGACCAACCCGCAGCAGACCGAGCTGCTCTATCAGCTCGCGATTGACGGCATGGACCTGCAGCAGGGCGACGTACTCATGGATGCCTATTGCGGTAGCGGAACTATCGGCCTGTGCGCAGCCAAAGCCGCCCAGGACAAGGGCGTCGGCATTATGCTGCTTGGCGTGGAGCGCAACCACGCCGGCATTGCCGACGCACGTCGTAATGCCGAGCTCAACGGCCTCACCCGCAGCGCTTGGTTTATGGCTGACGATGCCACCGACTACATTCTAGATGCCGCCGACAACAACGAGCGGGTCGATGTCCTTTCCATCGATCCGCCGCGCGCCGGCTCTACCCCCGAGTTCCTCGAAGCTGCCTGCGCGCTTAAGCCGCGCCGCATCACCTATATCAGCTGCAACCCCGTGACTCAAGAGCGCAACCTGCATCAGCTTCTCGACGGAGGCTATCGCCTGCTCAAGATCACGCCCGTCGACATGTTTCCTCACACCGACCACACCGAAACCGTAGCGGTCCTCGAACGCCGCTAACCAACCTCAGTAGATTTTTGGGACAAGAAAGGGGGCGACCCGTCTGGGCCGCCCCCTTCGCTTGGTTTATAAATTCCGCTACATCCCCTTGCACAGGTCGCACACGCCGGCTGCCGCCATCTCGCGCAGCAGCGTCTCGCGATCGCGCGTCACGATCAGATCCAACGGGAAGTGAATCTCGTCGAGCATCTTGCGAGCGTAATCGAGCTTACCAATTGCCATGCCAATGTGCGCATCGGTCGAAACGCCAATGCCCACGCCCAGCTCGGCGCAGCGCTCGGCGATCTTGCGGCATACGGCCCAATGCTCAGTGTCGACACCGTGTTCAAGACTATGGTTGTTGATCTCAATAATCTTGTGCTTGGCCTTAGCTGCCAACAGCACCTCGTCGATATCGAACGGCACGCCCGAACGCCCCGTGTGACCCAGCATGAACACCTTGGGGTGCTCCAGGGCATTGATATACATCTCGGTCGTCTGGGCCAGCGTCGCGCCCTCGGCAATCTGCGGATTATGCACGCTTGCAACCAAATAATCCAAATTACGCGTAACCAAATCGAACAGCGAATGCTGACGGCTGTACGAATCGCCGGCAATATCGAGCGTGACAAGAGTGTCCTCGCCAAACAGGCTTCCGTCCAGCGAAACGATATCGGCCTCGGCACCACGCAGCACCAGCACGCCGCTCCAAATGCGCGGCCAGATATCCTGGTTGATAAAGAACTGGTAACTGCGCAGGTCATTGGGGCAAGCCGTAACCATAGAGCTCAAATGGTCGGCAGATCCGAGCACCTGCAGACCACGCTCTGCCGCCCAGTACACATTCTCCTCAATGGTCGAATATGCATGCGCAGAGAACATCGTATGGGTATGAATGTCACAAGAAAGCAGGTAGGGCATCAGGTCTCCTTATCTGGCACGGCCGTCGCTTATATTCATTGTACGCATAGCCTTCGATAGTCGTAAAACCACTCCATCCCAAAGACACAACGTCCATGACAACGGGGTCCGGCTTAACACCAAACCCCGTTTCACGTAAAACATTGTAGGCAGAGCGCTTTACTTTTAACGATACTCGTCCGCCAACTGTTTCCAAGCGGGTAGCGAATTGACAATCGTTTCGTAGCTCACGCAATAGCCCAGGCGGAACCAACCCGGCATACCAAAGCTGTCCGAGGGAACCGCAAGCAACTCATACTTCTTTGCACGCTCGCAAAACGCATTCGCATCGAGTTCCAGCGCCTTCACCCACAGGTAGAATGCACCATCCGGCTCAACATAGGTGTAGCCGTACTCCGCTAGTGCGTCGGTAAGCGCGGTGCGGTTGCGCGCATAGGCCTCGACATCGCTCGGCTCATCGATGCAATCGATGATTACGCGCTGGAAGAGTGCCGGTGCGCATACAAAACCTAGCGTACGGGCAGCACCCGCAACAGCCGGCATCAGACGGGCAGCCTGCGGATTGGTGTTGGGAACCAAGATCCACCCCACGCGCTCGCCCGGCAGCGACAGCGACTTGGAATACGAGTAGCACACGATGGTGTGCTCGTAGATCGAGGGCACCCAAGGCACCTCGGCACCGTACACAATCTCGCGGTACGGCTCATCCGAGATGAGCATAATCGGATTCTCGGGATCGCGCTGAGCGTTGGCCTCGCGCAGAACATTGGCCAGTCGCGTCAGCGTGTCGCATGTATATACGGCACCGGTCGGATTGTTGGGAGAGTCAATGATGACGGCCGCCGTCTTATCGCTGATCGCCTTGAGCACGTTGTCCACGCTCAGCTGGAACGTATCTTCATCGGCGAGCGCCTCAACACACGTACAGCCGGCCTTCTCAATCCAAACGCGATACTCCGGAAAGTACGGGGCGATAACAATAACCTCGTCGCCCGGGTTCGTAACGGCGTTGAGCGTGCAGGTGAGCGAAGCCGCGGCACCCACCGTCATAAAGACGTCTTTGCCCTCATAGCTCGTGCCAAAGCGGCGGTTGAGCGATTCGGCCACAGCGGCACGACATTGCGGCAGGCCCGGTGCGGGCGTGTAGCCGTGCAGCTGGTCGCTCGGCAGCTCCAGGGCCTTCTTAATCGACTCAGCCACAGCAGCGGGCGCCGGAACGCTCGGATTGCCCAGCGAAAAATCGAATACGTTTTCCGCACCGATCTGCGCCTTGCGCTCAAGGCCATAGCTAAAAATCTCACGGATGATGGAGCTTTCCGCACCGCGAGCATACATAGTTTCGTTGATCATCTGTTCCCCTTCCGCATAGGCGCTATTGTACGCTTTAGTCGGGCAAAGCGCCGCAGCAATGTTGATTGGGGACAGACTTAAATGCGTGAAAACGCTCATTTAAGTCTGTCCCCAATCAACAGACGGCCCCATATCGCTCAAAAGAAAAAGCCTCCACAAGTTTCCCCGCGGAGGCTTTTGTTACAAGGACTATTTGTCGGCGTCGGTGTCGGCATTGACGGCATGGTCATCGTCAGCACCATCGGATGCGGCTTCGGCATCCTCCTGCATGGCCGCCTGCGCAAAGGCCGCGGCATCAGCCGCCAGCTCCTCCTCGCTCATACGAGGCGCGCGCTTCTTGGTCGGCATGCCGGCCGCCTTGGCATTGCGCTCCTCCTTGGCCGCCAGGATATCGTCCTCGCGCTCAAGGTAGGCCTCCCACTCGTTGTCGAGCAGGGCGTTCACGGCGTCGCCTTCGACGGTCTCGCGCTCAAGCAGCACCTTCGCCATCAGATCGAGCCGATCGCGACGGGCGTCCAGGATCTCGACCGCACGACGATGGGCCTCACGCATAATGCGCTGAACCTCGATATCGATGCGGCGCGCCGTCTCCTCGGAGTAATCCTGGTGATCGGCGTAATCGCGACCAAGGAACACCTGATGTTGCGCCTCGCCAAACACTTGCGTGCCCAGCTCCTCGCTCATGCCCAAGCGCGTGACCATCTCGCGCGCCATCTTGGTTGCGCGCTCCAGATCGTTGCTCGCGCCCGACGTAATGTCATCGCACATGAGCTCCTCGGCAACGCGACCGCCCAAGAACACGGCGAGCTCGTCGAGCATCTCGTTCTTGGTCTTGAGGAAGTGGTCCTCCTGCGGAAGCTGCAGCGTGTAGCCCAGAGCCTGACCGCGGCTGACGATCGAAATCTTGTGGACCGGATCGGAGTGCTCCAGGATGTGGCCCACCAGGGCGTGACCGCTCTCGTGGTAGGCAATCGTGGTGCGCTCGGCCTCGGTCATCACGCGACCCTTGCGCTGCGGTCCGGCAATCACGCGCTCCATCGATTCCTCGACCTCGTCCATCGAGATCACGGAACGATGACGGCGGGCGGCCAGCAGCGCAGACTCGTTGAGCAGGTTCGCCAAATCGGCACCAGTAAAGCCAACGGTCATCTGGGCGAGCTTCTCAAACTTAACGTCCTCGTCCATCGGCTTGTTCTCGGCATGCACGCGCAAGATCTGCTCGCGGCCCTTCACATCCGGACGGTCGACCGTAACCTGACGATCAAAACGGCCGGGACGCAGCAGCGCCGGATCCAGAATGTCAGGGCGGTTGGTCGCAGCGATCAGGATGACCGACTCGCTCTCCTCAAAACCGTCCATCTCGACCAGCAGCTGGTTGAGCGTCTGCTCGCGCTCGTCGTGACCGCCGCCCAAGCCGGCTCCGCGCTGACGTCCCACGGCGTCGATCTCATCGATGAAGATGATCGACGGGGCCTGAGACTTGGCCTCCTTAAAGAGGTCGCGCACGCGGCTGGCGCCGACGCCCACGAACATCTCCACAAAGTCAGAGCCCGAGATGCTAAAGAACGGCACGCCCGCCTCGCCGGCAACGGCCTTGGCCAGCAGCGTTTTCCCGGTGCCCGGAGGGCCAACCAGCAACACGCCACGCGGGATCTTGGCGCCCAGCTTGCGATAGCGATCCGGATCGCTCAAAAAGTCACGGATCTCCTCGAGCTCCTCGACTGCCTCGTCCACGCCGGCAACGTCTTCAAACTTGACCTTGGGGCGCGTGGCCTCGTTGGTCTTGGCGTTGGTCTTGCCAAACTGCATGTTCCTGTTGTTGGCGCCCATCATCTGGCGCATAAAGTAGAACATGATGGCGATAAGGGCGATCGTCGGAAGCACACTCATCGCCAAGTCGCCCCAAAAATCGGGATCGTTGGTGTTGACGATGTACTTAGTGTCGGGGTGCTCCGCCATGAGCTCAGCAAGCGAATCGGAGCCGACATAGGTCGAGGAGAAGCTCTTGAGCTCGCTCGTATCGCCCTTGTCCTTCTTCGTCTTCCAGTAATGACCCGTCACGCTTCCGTCTTGAACCGTATAGGTCAGATCTTCGACGCGATCCTGCTTGATGGCGCTCACCATCTCGCTCGTCGCGAGCTTTACGGTATTGCTGGAATTGGCAAAGCCGGAGCCCATGTTAAAGAAGGCGTAGCCCAGAAGTGCGCAAGCCAAAATAAAATACAGCCAACCCGTACGCGTGGGCTTCTTGCCTCCGGGCATCCCCGGGATCTTAGGCTCCCGGGGAGTCTGGGAATTGTTCTCGTTACGGTCGTCGGGCATCTTACGAATAAACCTCCGGTTTCAAAATGCCCAGATACGGAAGGTTACGATAGCGCTCGGCATAGTCGAGGCCGTAGCCCACCACAAAGGCATCGGGGCAATGGGTTCCAACATACTTGGGCGTGATGGCCGAGGTGCGGTCCTCAACGTCCTTCCACAGGAAGGCAGCGACCTCCAGCGAAGCGGGCTTGCGGCTCTCGAGGTTCTTCATCAGATACTTGAGGGTCAGGCCCGAGTCCAGAATGTCCTCGACGATCAGCACGTCGCGACCGCGGATGTCGATATCCAGGTCTTTAATGATACGCACGATGCCCGAAGACTTCACACCGTCGCCATAGCTCGAAACAGCCATGAAATCGATGTTGGTCGGCAGCTCGATCTTGCGCATCAGGTCGCCCATAAAGACCACGGCGCCGCGCAGGACCGCAATCAGCACCAGATCCTTACCCGCGTAGTCGCGAGTAATCTCCTCGCCCAGGCGAGAGACGATGCCGTCGATATCCTCCTGCGTAAACAGAACCTTCTCGATATCCGGATGTTGAGAAGCCATGACAACCCTTTCTTGTGCTTATCGCCCACACACCGCCGTATGGACGCGAACTTTACATTCTAGCAGCGCACGGGGTAAATTTACCAGCCCGTGCGCCATCAGCGCGGGAATACCGTCAACGTCGCACAGAATAGCAGGCGTGGGACGCTATTCCGCATCGACCACGCGGAGCAGATATGCCACGCGCGTTGCTGCCGTGCACTTAAAACGCTCGTCCGCGCGAACTCCGGCGACCCACACCACGGCACCTCCCGGCGCCGTCCTCACCATGGGCACGCCGGCGCGCTCGGAAACGGGAATGCGAGCCTCGCCTAGCAAGTCGGATACTTTCTTGCTTCGGCCACTCATCCCTAACGGGCACATCACGTCTCCCGGTGCGGGACCGTCCACCCACAGGCGCGCCAATCGCGCCTCGACAGGGATCTCGCCACGCGAGCCCGCCAGGATCCGCTCACTATCGCTGTCGGCAAAACCCAAGGCAGCCGCGTCTACCAAAGCTGTCACTTCCCCGGCAGCCGCAAGCTCACGGGCGCGGCGCACGATACCGCATCCCGGCTCAACGGCCATCGGCTCTGTGACCAGCATACGTCCCCCGCCCAACGGCAAACGACCGGGTACGGTAACCCAGTCCGCGACCAGGCCCTCGCGAGCCACCGGGGCCTTAAACGCCAGCATGCCAAACTCAACGCGCGCGTCAATTCCCGCCGGAAGCGTGACCGAGCCGGCACCCTCGGCAACGCAGGAAAGGACTCGCTCAACATGCCGCATCTCGGGACGAGCGTCCGGATCGATGCGCTTAATCGCCAGTCGCACGATGCGCCGCGCGATTACCACCTCGGCCGCAGCAAGGCGCCTGGCATCGAGCACCAGTGCGCCCGCTGCCTCTTTGCGCAAACAGCTTCGAAACGCCTGTGCCGACAGCTGGGATAGAAACGCGTCCTCATCGCCTAAGATCTCGCAGGCGGCGCCAATCGTCTTGCAGACGCTCGCGTTGCGCTGTGCCACCACCGGCATCACTCGATGGCGCACGTAGTTTCGCAGATACGAGATATCCTCATTGCTCTCGTCTTCACGCCACGGCTGACCATGCACCTGTAGATAGCCCACGAGCTCGCCATGAGTTAGGTCGAGCAAGGGACGCACCACGATATTCCTCCGGCGAGGAATGCTCGATAGACCAGCGGGCCCCGAACCCTTAATCGCGTTCATCAAAAACGTTTCCGCGCGATCCGAAGACGTGTGCGCGGTGCAGATACGAGCCGCCGTTCGCGGTGCCCCCGTCTGGGCGCAGAGCTCGCGAACATACCTCCGCGCCGCGGCATAGCGCACCTCGCGGGCCGCGGCCTCAATATTGCCCGATTCATCATCAAAATAGGCATGCTCGACACACAGCGGTAGACCATATTGCGCGCAGAGCTCACGCACGAAGGCCTCGTCGCCATCGGATGCCTTGCCGCGCAGATGATGGTTTACATGCAGCACGTGCAGTCGCTCGCGCGCGATGGGGGCAACACCGCGTCCGTCTTGGATATCCAGCTTTGATGTGCACGCCATAAGAAGCAGTGCCGTCGAGTCCGCGCCGCCTGATACCATGAGCACGACAGGAGCTGCCTGCTGCCTCGTCCGGGTCTCATCGACTGCCCCAGGCACGACATGGTGTCCATAATGCTGAGATACCGTAGGCATTTGCTTCCTCCTCTATTCGTCCGCACCCATTGTATCCTTTGGAATCTTATGTCTCGTCTGCACCTTCATATCCTCGGCAGTGGCTCTAAAGGCAACTGCGCACTCATCGAGGGCCCGCAGGGGCTCATTATGGTCGATGACGGACTGTCTCGCCGCGAGACATTAAAGCGCATGGCAGAACTGGGGCTCTCGGCAGACAACGTCTCGGCTCTTCTCATTACTCATGAGCATAGCGATCACATCAAGGGCCTCGATGTCTGGTGCAAGCACTGGCACGGCCCCCTCTTTGCCAGCAGGGGCACTCTTTCGAACAAAGAAAATCTTTCGCATCTGCCTGTCGAGGAATTCGATCCCGGTGACACCCTTTCCATTGCCGGCATCCACGTGCAAACCTACTCAACATCACACGATGTCATCAATCCAGTCGGCTATCGATTCAATGCTCTCGATGATTCCATCGGCTTTGCCACCGACACCGGAGAGCTATCGAGCCAAGCCATGAACACCCTCAAAGATTGTCGAGTCCTCGCGCTCGAAAGCAACCACGATGCGACCATGCTGCGCGAGGGAGAATATCCCCGCTTTCTTCAGGAGCGCATCCTGTCTGCAAGGGGACACCTCTCCAATGGCCAAGCCGCCGAAGCCGCGCGCGAACTTGTTACCGATCGCACCGAACAGCTCATTGCCATGCATATCAGCCAAGATAACAATCGTCCGAGCCTTACCGTCAAAAGCTATGCCAAAGCTCTGGCCGCAACCCTGGATGACGAGCTCGGCAGCTCCGCCACCCTTCTCCAAGGATCGCGAAAACTCTCGATACGCCCCGCAAGCCAGTATCGGCCAGCAACCATTCAATAGACTGTCCTAAACAGCAAAAGGGGCCGGGAATCGCTTCCCAGCCCCTTTTGTTGTCTTTTAATAGCGAAGAACACCAACGAAGTTATTCGATGGAGATCTTCGTAACGTTCTTCTTCTCGACGATCTTGGGAACCGTAACGGTCAGGATGCCGTCAGCGTACTTAGCCGAGAGGCCCTCGCTCGAAGCGTCCTTAAGATACACGCCACGCGTCGCGCTGTACGAGCTGAACTCCTTCTGCAGGAAGTTCTTGCCCTCGTTCTCCTCGTCTTCCTCGACATTCACGCTAATGGACAGACGGCCCTCGTTAAGCTCGACATCGATATCGTCCTTGGCGACGCCGGTCAGATAAGCCTTGACCTCATAGCCATCGCCCTTATCCTCAACGTCAACGGGGAACGCCTTGGAAGCAATCGAGTTGTTTGCAAGGTCGGTCATATCATCAAACAGATCGAACAACGAGCTAGCAGAAGGACGAACGCCAAAAACCGAACGATAAGGAACCATGCTTGCCATGTTTACCACTCCTTTTAGGACTGCCGAGCCATCTTCTAGGTGACTGGGACTTCTTTTGACGCTCTTATATATGCCCACACAGTGCTTATATATACATCGACTATAAAGTTTTTTGAGTCCAGTACTATAAGCATATCTAAGTGTGTATAACTCAGGTTTTAATAAGGTTAAGGTTCTTTGAACCAGAGCTTAAATAACAAGTATGTTCGCAGCTACAAATAACAGGGGGCTTACAATGAGCGCGTACACGTTGTTGGTAACGAGCTAAAGGGCATCATGGACGACCAAAACCAGAACAATATGTTTATGCCGACGCAGGGCGAAGATACTTCTACGCAGCCGCCACGGTTCCATCGCCCCCACATCTCGCAAGAGCCCATTAATGATCCGGAGCCCGAATATGTGACGAGAAATCGATATCAAACGCTCGAGGATGCCCAGACGAGACGTAAGCACATGGGCGTCGCATCGAGCGATCCCGTATATCTGAAAGATGCACCGTTATCAAAAAACAGCGCGATCAATGACGACCCGACGAAAACGCCCGTAACTCGGCAGCAAAGAGGTCCTCGACCTAAGCAAACCTTAACGCATTCGGCTCGTTATCTCGAGACGCCAAAACAAGGGAAAACGATCTTCGTTTCATCAAGTAAACGACGTAAGCAGCATCGACTCCAATTGCTACTTTTAATCATTGTGGTCATAGCAGTTGCCCTTGTGATTCGATTTATTGTCTTTAAATAAAAGCTCATTACTCATAAGCCCAACCGGGCTAGAGGCGAATGCAACTGCATTGTGGTGTATCAAACGCAAAAAAAGGGGGAGGCCGCGAGGCCTCCCCCTTCTCAGTTCAAGCGTACGGCTCGGT
>CATYDM010000031.1 GCA_958405195.1 uncultured Collinsella sp. | reverse complement strand
CCCGGGGGGGGGGGGGCGGCCCGCCGGGGGGTGGGGGGCCGGGTTCGGCCAGACGCGCCGCCGCTGTTTGTGATCCGTTTTCCTCCGTCCCCTTCGGATCACGTGATCTGTTGGGGACGGAGGAAAAGGGACCATTTCGTAGGCCCGTGGCCGCCTTGGAAACCGAATGATGGTACGAGCATCCATTCGGCTTCCAAGGCGGCCACGGACAGAACAGGGCAAACAGAAAAGAGCGACGGACGTCTACTCCCCCGCCACGCTCGCGCGCAGCTTGGCGGCGATGGGCTCGGATGCCAGCAGGAACACGAGCATGACCACGGAGCACGCCAGGCACACGATCCAGGTGCTCGCAAAGGAGCCCGAGACGGCAAAGAGCACATAGACCTGCCAAAGCTCACCCACAAAGCTCATGCCCGCGAGCACCGTCGAGGTGGCGATAACGGTGAGCGAGCCCAATACGCGGCCACTCACCTTATCGGCAACATGACCGATAACGAGCGAACCCACGACACTCACCACGGTGGAGATGGCATTGGAGACGTTGTACTGCGCAAGGGAAATACCCAGGTTGCTGACGATCAGCGGCTGGAACAGGCTCATGCAGTTGACGAAAATCGTGTAACACGTGGCCATGATCACGAAGCCGGAGGCCACCACGAGCCAGCCGGGGAAGAACTTACGCTGCTGGGGCATACTGCTCCTTTTAGACAAACGAATAGCCTGCGCCGGGCGCCGGTAGTGCCCAAGATTGCCTTGAAAGACAAGGGCATAGGCCTTACGGCCATGCCCGCAGGCTTGAAAGGCAAGGTTGGGTGCTACCGGTGGTCGGCGATATAGCCCAAAGCGACGGCGGTATAGGCCGCGGCACCGAGCGGCAGCTCGGCATCGTTAAAACGTGCCTTGGGATGGTGCTGGGCAAAGTGTTCGTCCGTGTCGGTTACGGCCGCGCCCACGGTAAAGTACGCACTTGGGATCTTGCTCGAGATAAGCGCGAAGTCCTCACTCGCCATGGCATGGAAAAGCGGCAAGAAAGCCGTCTTGGGCAGCACTGCGCCCACGTAGCCAAGCGACGCCTGAGTCATATCGCTGTCGAGTACAAGCGGCGGAACATCCGAAAGCGTCTCGATGGTCGCCGGCGTACGATAGGTCGTAGCAACGCCGTTAACGACCTCCGCGATGCGGGTCTTTAGGTGAGCCATGAGCTCAACATCAAAGCCGCGCAGCGTTCCCTCGAGCACGCAGGTGTCGGGGATGACGTTGGCCGCCAAGCCGCCGGCGAACTTACCAACGGTAAGTGCGACTTCCTTGGCCGCCGGCACCTCGCGGGAGATAAGCTCCTGGAGCGCCAGGTGCACGTGGACGCCGGCCGTGATGGGGTCGATGCAGATCTCGGGGCTGGAACCGTGGCCGCCCTTGCCCTGGAGCGTGATGCGGAAACCGTACACACCCGAGAGCGCCGGGCTGCCGTAGAGCACCAGGCCAAGCGGCGACTGGCTGTTGACATGCATGGCAAAGGCCGCCTGAGGGCGCGGGTTCTCGAGCAAGCCGTCGGCGATGGCAGCGCGTGCTCCCTCAAAGGTCTCCTCGCCCGGCTGGAACAGCAACTTGACGGTAGCGTTGCCCTCCACAAGCTCGGCCTCGCGGGCCTTGAGCAGGCGCGCCGCACCAAGCAGGGCCGTCGCGTGCATATCGTGACCGCAAGCATGCATGCAGCCATTGGTGGATGCAAAGGGCTCGCCGGATTCCTCGACAACGGGAAGGGCATCCATATCGCCTCGGAGCATGACGACCGTTCCGGCCTGCTCGTCCTTGCACGTGCCATTGCCCTGAGCGGCCGCACCGGCACCGATCAGGCCAACGACGCAGGAACCGTCGACTAGCGTGGTATGGGGGATGTCCATCTCGTCCAGACGTGCCTGGATATAGGCAGACGTCTGCGGAAGATTGTTACCGAGCTCGGGCATCTGGTGTAGATCGTGTCGCCATGCAGCGAGCTCGTCTGCAAAAGCCTGAGCTTCTGCGACAAGACCGTCACCGATAGCGGCCTGCGCCGCCGCGGTGGCCTGGGGCGCTGGTTGCGGTTGAAAATCGGACAGAGCTGATGCCATAGAAGCCCTCCAGTAACGTTTTTGCAGCACGCACTTTGATAGCGTAAAGTGCAAGGTACAACTGTAAGGGCATGACATAAAAATGCCGCCCTGGGAGGGCGGCGCAACAAGTTGTTTACAATTGCGGGTGTGATTTTCGGCGCAAGAAATCGAAATGCGTCTCGCTCAAGATAATCGAAAGAAAGATGAGCGCGAAGCCGGCGAGCAGGCGCGAGGTGAGCGCCTCCCCCATCAGCAGCACCGAGAACAGCACGCCCGAAGGCGACTCCATCGAAAGGAGCAGTGAGCCCGTCGAGGCCGAGACATGCGCCAAGCCGACGTTTTGGATGAGCAGAGCCGCGCATGTGCAACCAACCGAGAGAAACGCCATCGCGCTGATAAAGCTCGGCGTCCACACGGACAGCGGCGCTTGGGTCTCGAATAGCAGCGACGAGATCAGGCTCAGCACGCCGTTGCCCACAAACATCCAAAACGTGATGACGTTGATGTCCATCTTGCGGCCATACTTGGCGGTCACCGCCATCTGGATGGCAAAGAAGACCGCACCCGCCAGCGTAATGACATCACCGATGTTGAATTCAACGCTATCGAGCGCCACCAAGCCAATGCCCGCCAAGCACAGCAGCGCCGCGCCCAGGTTATAGCGGGTGAGTTTTTCGCCGCTCAGAAAATAGCTCGCGAACGGCACAACGATGCAATACGTGCCCGTCAAAAAAGCATTCTTGCCCGCCGTGGTGTGCGCCAGACCGACTGTCTGCAGGGCGTAGGCGGCCCACATAAGTGCGCCCATGCCAAGTCCGACGATAAGGTTGCGGGCGTTGAGGTGCGCGATGATGCGCTTGTGGAAGATGAAAAACATGACCAACGCCGCAGGCAGAAAGCGCACGTAGAGCAGTTCGAACACCGGAATGGTGTCGAGCGCGTCCTTCATGGTCGTAAAGGAGTAGCCCCAGACGACTGCCACCGAAAGCAGCAGGACTTTCCAGAACAGCGGCGAGCGAGCGCCGGCGCCGCGGGAGGTGCCGCCCGCGCCCAGGTCCTCGCGAGCAACAGGGCTATCGGGCATCATTTCGATATTGTCAGTGGCATGCTGGGCCATAGGGCATCCTCGCGCTCAATCTGGGCGTGGTGTCCGCACGCGCATGGCTGCGTGCCGCCTCATGGTCAAATAAAAGCAGGGCGCACCGGACCCCCGGCACGCCCCGCTACTGTAGCAACAACCAAGCAGTCCGTGCAATTCACTACGCTAAAGCATCGGGTTGGAAGATCTCGATGTTCCGACGGCGTTTACGTTGCTGAACTAAATCAATTTGGTTGACTCCAGTTTTTCGATGATCCAGTCGTTGGCTTTGATGACCGGGCGGCGGAAGACGACGCCCAGTGCCAGCGACGGAATCAGATAGCTCGCCAGAATGCCTAGCTCAATCCAGTACTCCATGTGGTACGCACCGGCCATGGCGGCATGCATGGCGTTGATGCCGTGGGTGAACGGCAGGAACGGATAGATCGCCTGGAACACGGGGCCGGTCATCTCGATGGGGAACGTGCCGCCCGAACCGCCGACCTGCATGACCAGCAGCACGACGGCGAGCGCCTTGCCGATATCGCCAAACGAAACCGTAAGCGTGTAGACGATATTGGAGAACACGAGACTCGCGACCCAGCCCGCCAGCACAAACTGCAGCGGGTCGTCGCACTGGATGCCAAAGAACAGGATGTCGCCCGCGCACACGAGCGTTGCCTGCAGCAGGGCCAGACCGCCAAAGAACAGGTAGCGGCCCAGGTAGATCTCGTGCAGGCGCACGGGGATGAGCTCGTTGATAAGCTCATCGTCAACCGAGACCTTCATCATGGCCGCCAGCACAATCGAGCCCACCCAGAGCGACAGAATCGTGTAGAACGGTGCCATGGCCGAACCGTAGTTGCGGATCGGATAGACCGGCTTGCGATCGAGCGCGACGGGGCCGGAAAGCGACACGGCCAGACCCTCGGGATCATTGCCGATCATCGTCTTGATCGTAGCGAGGTCATCCGACATCAAGGCGCCGTCGAGCTCGTCCTTAAACGCACTGATCTTGTCCGACGCCTCGCCCAGCTGATCAGAAGCCTTGTTGACCAGCTTTGCAGCCTTGGAGAGGCCCTTTGCCAGCGAACCGGATGCGTCGGTCAGGCCAGCAACAGCACTATCCAGATCGTTCGAAATACCGTTCAGCGAATCCAAAACGCCCGAGATGGTCTTCTTGAGCTCCTTTGCCTTGGCCGAAAACGTAGAGTCGTAGTCAGTCTTGGCGCCCGAGATACCAGCCTTGGCATCCGCGATTGCCTGATCGACCTCGGCACGCGACTTATTAACCTCTGCCATGCTGTCAGAGAGAGACTTCGCGGTGGCCGTCAAGTCCTTGGCGTTGTTGCGATACTCCACAGCAATCCTGCTCAGCGATGTTGCCACAGACTTGAGGCTGTCCTGGAGTTTTTCGTCAGTCACCTGATCGGCAAAGCTGCGGAGCTGGTCGGCCGTGGCGTCGATATCGTCGGCACGCGTGTTGAGCGCCGCCGCGGCATCGTTGAGCTGGGACACTGTAAGGTCGACATGTTGATTCGCGGCATCAAATGCCTTCGCAAGCTCGGCGGACACGTTGTCAAACGAGCCCGCGCTTCCGTCAATCGCGGCATTGATGGCGTCGTTGGCGTCCTTCAGCGCTTCCTTGGAATCGCTAATACCGCTCTTGACATGCTCCATCAGCTGCTTCGTTGACTCATCGACCGTGCCCGTCTGCTTGAGCATGCCGCTCGCCGACGTCAGCGAATCGGACGTGGAGCTCAAAATGCCCGCCAGCGACGAAGCATTTGCCCGAACGTCTCGCAGGTCCTCAATCGAATCGCCGAGCGTCGAGGACAGGTTGGCGATAAAGTTACCCACCTGGTCGGTGCTCATGTAATCGAGCAGGCTGGACACCGTCTTAAGACCGATCGTCGTAATGGTCTCGGTAAAAGTTTTGTTAACCTGGCTCTGGACGGCGCTCGAACCCTTCTCGGTCACGATCTGCGCAATGGCGTTGGCCTTCTGATTCTCGTAGAACTCGATATCGGCATGCTTCACGTCGGTCGAGAAAAGCGTCATCATGTCAGCGCTAAACGTTTTGGGGATAACGACGGCAGCATAGTACGCGCCCGACTTAACGCCCTCGATAGCCTTTTCGCGATTGTTGAGCACAACCCAATCGAAGCTCTCGTTGCCGCGTAGGGTGGCGGTCACGTTTTCGCCCACGTTAACCTCGACGGGGATCAAATCGCTCTCGTAACCCTCATCGGTGTTGACCACGGCGATCTTAAGATTGCCGGTGTTGCCGTACGGATCCCAGCTGCCGGCGATGTTAAACCACGCGTACAGACACGGTACGATAATGAGGCCCATCACGACAACCAAGCCGATCACGGAGCGAGACACGTTTTGGACATCGCGCTTAAACAGATGCAGGATGTTCTTCATTTATGCCTCACCTCCTTTGGAGTGCTTGCCAAGCGCGGTGGTATCTCCATCATTTGTGGCTGTGCTGTCGCTGCCCTGAGATTTATGGTGCGAGCCGATATGCGGCAAGCGGCCCGTGGACTGATCGCCACCCTTGGCACCACGCTCGCTGGCGTTGAGGCCAAACATGTGGCGGGCGGCAGGAATGGCGGCCGTGTGTTCGCGCATCTCGCGACGCAGGTCCTCATCCGAAAGCGCCGAGATGCGCATCTGGGTATTGAGGCTCGCGCGGATATATTCGATATTGATAAGCCAGCCGCAGATGGCAATAACCGAGATGATCCAAATAACAAGCAGGATGATCTTGCCGTTATTGTCGATATCGAGAACCGTCGACAGGACAAAGAGCAGGACCTGAACGCCCACCACGGCGGCAAAACCGCCCTTGATGTAGTACGGGTAGCGATGTTCAAAGGCGACCGCATGATCGAGCAGTTCGCGACGGTACGAATCGGAATCGAGCATGACACGCATGGCCGTGCGCAGCGAGTAGCGCTGGCGCGGCAGGTCGTTGGACTCGCAAATCATCATACCGGTCGTGGAGAGCTGTTTATCAAAGAGCAGGTTAAGGTTGAGCAGCAGCGGACGCAGCTGCAGGCCGATAAAGAGCGCCACGATCAAGAACACGCCCAGAATGCACAGGTTAAACAGGTAGTTGAACGAATACATGCCGCCGACCGTCTCGCGCAGCAGATTGATGCCGTAGGTAAAGGGCAGCAGCGGGTGCAGCCACTGGAAGAAGCCGGGCATCATCTCGATGGGGTACATGCCCGACGAACCCGGGATCTGCACGATGACGAGAATGACGCCGATAGCCTTGCCGATATGCTTAAACGTGGTGGACAGCGCATAGATGATATTGACGTAGGTGAACGAAATGGCGATGCCGCCCAGCACGAACAGCAGCGGGCTGACGCACTGCACGCCAATCACCAGATCGCCTACCGTAACGATGATGGCCTGCAACGCGCCCAGGATCACCATGAGCAACCAGCGGCCAAAGTAGCCTTGGCGCGCCGTAAAGCTGCCAACACCTTCACGGTCGACCTCGAGCTTGTAAATGGCGATGAGCACATAGCCGCCCACCCAAAGCGCCAGATTGGTGTAGAAGGGAGCGATGCCCGAGCCAAAGCTCTTGACCGGATAGATTGACTTGGACGTCAACTCAACCGGAGACGCCATGAAATCTGCCACGTCATTGACATCGACGCCCATCAGATCGGCCAGCTCGCCCATGGACTCGGAGGTCTGCAGCGCCGCGATGTCATTGGCGGCGGTTGCAAGCTTGTCCTGGACCTTGGCAAGCGAGGAATCGGTCTGGGACAGCGTGGTCTTGGCCTGGCCGAGCGTAGCGCTAAGCTGCGCCAACGTGCCGCGCGCATTTGCAAGTGTAGGTGTCATACCCGAGACGATACCGGTCAGGTCGCCCGAAACGGCAGCAAAAGAGTCGAGCGCGCTCGAGGCCTTCGGCAGCGCGTTTTGGCCCAAGTCCGTCTGGGCTTGGCCAAGGTTGGTCGCACCGGTATGAATTGCGTTATTGATAGCGTCACTGGCACCCGAAACAGCCGCTGCGTCATTCGCCATGGCGCTCGACTGCGCGGACAGACCGTCCTTGATGCTCTGAAGCTTTTCATTCTGCTCTCGAAGCAAATCGATGGTCGATACAATGCGCGCGTCAATTTCCTCGGAACCTGTCGACGTGTCATTGGCGAGAATCTCCAAGTGCCCGATAACGGCCTTATTGTGGTCGATCGTCGCTTGAAGAGACTCGAGCGAGTTGTCGATACGGGTGGTCGTAGATGTGACCGCGCCCGTCAGCTTGCCGATGGCAGCGTTCGCAGAGGCCGACGTCTTGGTGAGCGCAAGGCTGCCTTCCGAGAGCGCCTTGGAGAGCGAGGTGATGGAGTTGCCCGCCGTGGTGCGAGCTTCGCTCAGCAGGTCGTTGCCCCGGGAGATCGCCTGCGTCAGCGACGGTGCCTGGCCTTGCAAGCCGGCAAGTGCCGCATCAGCCGAGGCGATAGCGCCACTCGTCTTATCGATGGCGGCATTCATATCGCCAATCGAATCGCGCACCTCGCCCAAGGTGTCGGACGCCTCGGACACCGAACTTGCCAGCGAGTCCTGAGTCTGGGTTGCCTTGTCCTTTAAATCGACACCGGCATCCTTGGCGATACCGGCAACAGTCTTGCCTACCGTAGAGACAAATTCCGAGTTGATCTGCTCCTCGATGGTGTTTGCACCGGTATCGGTAACCTTGGGCGCAATGGCGCTCTTCTTCTCATTGACGTAGTACGTGAGCTTGGGCTGATGGTAGTTGCCGTCGAGCATCGAAACCAGGTTATCCGAGAAGTTCTTGGGAATCACGATAGCGGCATAGTACTCGCCGCTCTCGACGCCCTCCTTGGCATCGGCCGTCGAGTCGACGAACGTCCAGCCCAACTGATGATTCTCCTTGAGCTGGTCGACCACTTTGTCGCCAGCGTTGAGCTCACCCACCAAGTCGTTTTGGGTGCCTCGATCGTTGTTGGCGATAGCAATCTTGATGCCTTGGGTGTTTCCATACGGATCCCAGTTTGCCACGATGTTATACCAGGCATACAGCGAGGGAATAACGCACACGCCTAGGGTAACCACCAGGGCGACGGGGTTCACAAGCAGTCGCTTAATGTCGCGCTTAAATATCGCAAAGGACACCTTTGCATTGGATAGTTTGCTGCCGAGACTCACGCTTGGACCATCCATCCTGTCGTTAAATCGAATCGTACTATCGACAACCATTGTAGTAGGCGCTTTAACGTCTCAAAGCACAATGGTGTTGAGTTTTGCGGGTAGCAATATACTACGAAGATGAGTTAACGTACAGATGTACAGTATCCTAAATTTCAGCAGGTCACAAAACCACAACCCGCACAAATTAGCAATTCAAATAGTCATCGGGGACGTTCTTAAACGACTAGTCAAACAAAAACGTCCCCAATGACTACTTAGGACCACGGCAACGTCGATGTTTTGGCAATGCCAGCGAGCGGGCGCCAGAGCGAACAAATTGGCATGAAAAGAGGACGGCATAGACCTTCTGGTCATGCCGTCCTCTTTGAATGACAAGTTGTCGCTCTGGCGCCCGCGCAGCGTCGACTGGTCCGCCGTTCGTTAGAACGGCGGAACTGAGGGCAGCGTCGAGCCGTTACGCGGTTTGGTAAAACCGCGTAAATACCTAACTACATCAAGTTGCAAACAGCTGCTGCGAAGGCAACGGGGTCCTCGGGCAGAATGCCCTCGACCAGCAGGGCCTGGTCATAGAGCAAACCGGAGTACTGCTTGATCTTGTCGGCGTCGCCCGCCTTCTGAGCGGCGACGAGCTTGGAAAAGACCGGGTGCTTGGCGTTGAGCTCGAGCACGCGCTGGCTCTTGGGCATACCGTCGGGCGCGCCCTCGGGACCCTTCTGGAGCACCTTCTCCATCTCGAGCGAAAGCGGGCCCTCGGTGGTGATGCACGCGGGAGCATCGGTCAGGCGCGCAGAGACGGCAACCTTCTCGACCTTGTCGCCGAGTGCCTCCTTCATGGCGTTAAAGAGGTCCTCGTTCTCCTTGGTGGCGTCCTCGGCCTCCTTTTTCTCGTCCTCGGTCGCCAGGTCAAGATCACCGGTTGCGACGTTCTTGAGCTCCAGGTGACGATCCTCAACCTCGGGCTCGGCACCATCGGCCACGGCCTTTTCGGCAGCCTCGCGGGCGGCATCGTCCTCGTAGATCTTGGGCATATCGGCGGCAACGTACTCACGCATAGCTTGGAACGTGAACTCATCCACATCCTGCGTCAGCAGCAGCACGTCATAGCCGCGGTCGAGCACGCCCTTTACCACGGGCATCTTGGCCAAGCGCTCGCGCGAATCGCCGGCGGCGTAGTAGATGGCCTTCTGATCCTCGGGCATGCCCTTGGCATACTCGGCCAGGGTAATCATCTTCTGTTCCTTGGCAGACCAGAACAGCAACAGGTCGGCGAGCTCATCGGCCTTCATGCCATAGCTCGAGTAGATGCCGTACTTAAGACCGCGACCAAAGTTCTCAAAGAACTTCTCGTAGGCCTCGCGATCGTTGTCGCGCATATCCTCAAGATCGGCGGTAATCTTCTTTTCCACACGCTTGGCGATGGCCTTGAGCTGACGGTTCTGCTGCAGCGTCTCGCGCGAGATGTTGAGCGACACGTCAGCGGAATCCACGACGCCGCGGACAAAGTTGTAGTAGTCGGGCAGCAGGTCGTCGCACTTCTCCATAATCAGCACGTTGGAGCTGTAGAGCGCCAGGCCCTTCTCGTAGTCCTTGCTGTACAGATCGAACGGGGCGCGGCCCGGCACAAACAGCAGGGCGTCGTACTCGAGCGTACCCTCGGCATGGAAGCTGATAGTGCGTGCCGGATCGTCAAAGTCGTGGAACGTAGACTTGTAGAACTCGTCGTAGTCCTTCTGCTCGACATCGGAGCTGCGCTTCTTCCAGATCGGTGTCATGGAATTGACGGTCTCGAGCTCCTGGTAGTCCTCGTACTCGGGCTTGTAATCGTCGCCGGCGTCCTCGGGCTTGGGTTTCTGGCGGCTCTTGGACACCATCATCTGGATCGGGTAGCGCACATAGTTGCTGTACTGCTGAATCAGGCTCTTGAGGCCCCACTCGGTCAGGAAGCGATCGTAGGTCTCGGCCTCGCCATCGGCGTCGAGTTTCTCGTTCTCGCGCAGCGTCAGGATGACATCGGTACCGTGCTCGGCACGCTCACCGTCCTCAATGGTGTAGCCCTCAAGACCGTCGGACTCCCAAACGTGGGCGGTATCCTCGCCATAAGCGCGGCTGACGACCTTCACGTGGCTGGCGACCATAAAGGCGGAGTAGAAACCCACGCCAAACTGACCGATGATGTCAACATCGGAGCCCTGCTGCTCGGCGTTCTCGGTCTTAAACTCCTCGGAGCCGGAATGGGCGATGGTGCCCAGGTTGCGCTCGAGCTCCTCGACGGTCATACCGATGCCGTTATCCGAGATGGTAATGGTGCGGGCGTCTTTATCAAAGGAGACGCGAATGGCCAGGTCGCCCTGGTCGATCTTGACGCTCGGATCCTGCAGGCTCTTAAAGTTGAGCTTGTCGACGGCGTCGCTCGCGTTAGAGATAAGCTCGCGCAGGAAGATTTCCTTATTGGTGTAGATGGAGTTGATCATGAGGTCGAGCAGTTTTTTGCTCTCGGTCTTAAATTGACGCATGTGCAGTCCTTTCGCGCTACCCCCGTCCGCAAAAACGGCCCGGCTGCCCGAGCCGCATCGCAGACCTGCTATGTTCAGACTTAGATTTTATAACCCAATAGCGCGCATATATACATACGGAATCGAAAAACTGTATGTCTAAGCGCTCCGATGCGCCAATTGCCAAGGAGCGTCCCCAACTGCCGGCAGAAAAGGAACGTCCCTATCTGCCATCTAAAAAGGAACGTCCCTATCTGCCATCTACGCGCTTGGCCATCCAGACATGGGGTTGGCCCTCGTCTTCGTAATCTACCGGGGCAATTTGCGTGTAGCCCGCCTTTGCATAGAGCGGTAGCACGTATTCCTGCGCATGCAGCTTAATAAGCTTAGCGCCGGCATTGCGTGCACACGCAGCACTGGCCTCGACGATCGCACTCGCCAGTCCGCGACGGCGCATAGCCGGCAGCACGGCGACGCGCCCCATAATGTAGGTCTCCCCCGCCGCAACGCCTTCGTCCATGTCGCATGCCGGCAACACTGGGGCCTCTGCGTCAGCCACGCGCTCAAGCTCTTCGGGAAACACGCGCGAGCAACCGGCAAGCTCGCCGTCTACATAGAGCGTCACATGAATGCAGTTTGGATCCTCGTCGATAGCGTCGAACTCATTCTCGTAGCCCTGCTCGTCCATAAAAATGACGCGGCGCACCAACGCCGCGTCATCAAAGCATCCCGTCTTAAGTTGGATATCCATGGCTGCCCTTTCATTCAATGCGAACGTTAGGGACAGATATTAGCGAAAATGAGCTCCGCGCACGCTAAACTTCGCGCGAGCCTTCGCCAGGCAGTCGTAATGACCCACGTTATGGGCATCGCTCGCGATGAAGCTGTACAGGTTCTGATCGAACAGGCGCTGTGCCGGCTTTTTTTCGCGACCAAAGCGACCGCCGGCAATAAAGTCCGCCGAAGCCTGCAGCTTGCAGCCCATATCGACCAGGCGCTCCGCCACGCTTACATCCTTTTGAACCGCACGATAGCGCTCAGGATGAGCGATGATCACCTGGTAGCCACGGCACTGCAAATCGTAAATCGTGTTCTCGTACTCTCTAAACGCATACGCATCGGCATGCGTCGAAAGCTCGAGCAGAAACTCGTTGGTTCCATCGAAATGCAAGTGCTCCGCGGCATCGATACCAAGCTCAACGAGCTTTCGGTGGTTGACCTCGAAGCCCATCTGGAGCGGAAAACCGTCAGCGTTATCACGCAGCAGCTCAAAGGCATCCCACATCTTGTCGTAATCAAAATAGGGATCACGGCAGTGAGGAGTGCAAACAATTCTGGTTACACCAGCCCGCTTGGCAGCCTCGAGCATCGCCAAGCTCTCATCGAGATCGGCGGCGCCGTCGTCTACACCCGGCAAGATATGGCAATGAATGTCACGCATAGGTCAGCCTTAATCAACTAAACGTTTGCTCGGTTGGTGAAGATGCCCTTTTTGGAAGTCCCCTGATCGTCGGAGCCCTTCTTAACCTTCTTACCGTCCTTGGTGTAGTAGGAGTAGTAGTACTCGCTGGTCTCGGTCTCGCAGTAGTTCATGACGGTACCGATGAGCTTGACCTTCTCGGACTTCTTAAGCTGGCCGATAGCGTTGAGTGCCTCCTCGCGCTTGGTGAAGTCCTCGCGCACCACGAACAGCGTACCGTCGGTCAGGCTGGCAATCTCGGCAGCATCGATGAAGGTGCCGACCGGGGGAGCATCAAAGATGACGTACTGGAACTTGGCAGACAGCGCCTTGACCAGTTTGGCAAAGCGGTGAGAAACGATGATGTCGGCAGGATTGGGAATGTGCGGCTCGGCATCGAGGAAGTAGAAGTTCTTCTGACCCGTCTCGACAATTGCCTGGTCAATGGAGATCTGCTCGGAAAGGACCGCATAGAGTCCGCCGCGCGAACGAACGCCGAGCATATCGGAAAGGGACCTGCGGCGCATATCGGCCTCGACCAGGAGCACGGACTTGCCGCTCGTGGCGATAGCCTGGGCAAGGTTGATGGAAACCGTAGACTTGCCCTCGTTGGGAATCGAGGACGTGACGGTAATGGTGCGAATGGGGTCGTCCACGCTCGCAAAGCGGATGTTGGCCAGAAGGGTCTTGGCGGCATTCTGTACAACGAGCTTATCGGTGTTCTTTGCCTTAGCCATGCCTATTTACCACCTTTCATAGCCGGAATTCGGCCAACAACGGGAATGCCCAGGAGCTCTTCCGCCTCTTCGGCACCGCGGATGCGGGTATTGAGCATGTCTGCCAAAACGACATAGGCGACTGCGATAAAGATACCGGCGAGGAACGCGACAGCAACGTACAGCGTGCGCTTGGGGCCGCTGGGGACTTCGGGAGTCTTAGCCTCGTCGATAACGTTGATGCTCTGGGCAGCGCCGACGTTCTGAGCGACCGTACTCACCGAGCTGGCCATGGCCTTTGCGACCTTAGCCGTCTCCTTGGCATCGGTGCCGGTAACCGAAAGCGTAATGACACGCGTGGTGGTCTCGGAGGAAACAGACACCTTGTAGTCATCCAGGTCAGCAAGGCCCAGCTCATTGGCAGCACCGCTCTTAACGCTATCGCTATCCAGCAGCGTGGCGATATCGTTGGAAAGCATCTGGCTCGCCGAGAGATCGTTGTAGCTCATCTGGCCGCTATCGTCGGTCTTGGCGAGAATGTACATGCTCGTCGTCGCGGTATAGGTGTTGTCCATCGCGGCGAAGGACACGATGCCCATGGCGATCGCGCAGACCACCGGAAGGGTGATGACCAGCTTGAGGTGCTTTTTGAGCAGCTGGAACAGTTCGAGAAGGGTCATGCAGCTTGCCTTTCATTTCCCCAGTTCGGATTGACAAAACTGTCCGTATGTTATCGCATCTTTTTACCGAGACCAAACTCTATACATAAGAAACAGGCTCTCCTGTAAAAATGTCGGAAGCAATCGTAAAATTGCACAACAACGCCGCACCCGAAAGTCAAATGCGGCGTCTACATCAATACCTATGTTGTATCGCTATGCGAATGGCTCGTCCTGCTGTATGGGAAACGTCACCGTAATGGTGGTTCCCACGCCCAACTCGCTCGACAGATCGAGCGTGGCGTGATGATACAGGGCCGCATGCTTGACAATGGCAAGCCCCAGACCGGTTCCGCCGCGCGCCTTGGACCTACTCTTGTCCACGCGATAGAACCGCTCAAATACCTTGCCCTGTTCTTCAGGCGCGATACCGATTCCCGTGTCGGCGACCGCAAGGAACGGATGGCCTTCGTCGTTGGTGCCGCACTGCAGCGTAACCGTACCGCCGGGTCGATTGTAGCGGATGGCGTTGCTTGCCAGATTATAGATGAGCTCGTCAATCAAGCGCGACACGCCCTCGATGACCACAGGCTTGGTCTCATGACTTATCGTCACATTCGCCTGACGGGCGACCTGTTCAAGACGCTGCTCAACCGCGTAGATGGCACGCGAGAGCTCAATAGGCTCCGTGGACCCAATGGGCACCGCCTCGCCCTCAGTTGCACGCTCGGCCTCGTCCAAGTTAGACAGCGTAAGGATGTCGTTGACAAGCGCTGCCAAGCGGCCCGCCTCACGATAGATGCGACCGCCAAAGTTGCGCAGGTCGTCCTCGCCCTCGACCATGCCGTTTGCGATGAGCTCGGCATAGCCCGAAATCGCCGTAAGCGGCGTCTTGAGCTCATGGGTGATATTCGCCGTGAACTCGCGGCGCATACGATCGTTGTCCGCCAGCACCGCCATTTGGCGCTTGAGTTCCTGGCGCTGCGACTCGATACGCTCAAGCATGGGGACCATCTCGGCATAGGCGTGCTCATAGCTACGGCGTGGGTGGTCCAAATCCACCTCTTGCAACGGCGCGATGATGGCACGGGACTCGCGGCGCGCCATAAAAAACGAGAGTACCGCGCCCGCTGCTGCGATAAGCAGCATCGGCGCCACCATCGACAGCAAAATCGCTGCAACGCCAGGCTGGGCCTGCGCCAAGCGGACAACCTGGCCGTTATCAAGGGCGACGGCGCGATACAGCATAATCTCGTCGAGCGTAGAGCTTGCGCGCTCCGCGGAACCCGAACCATTCTCAAAGGCCTCGATGACCTCGGGGCGATCGCCATGGTTGGGCAGTGTGGAAGGCGACGCCTCGTTGTCGTAGGCAACTGATCCATCCTTGTTAATCAGCGTGATGCGCAAGTCCTCGCGATCAAGGCTACGCAAGAACGGGATGGGCTCCTGCTGCTCGTCGAGGGCGGCAGCAATGAGCTCGGTTTCCTGCGCCAGATTGGCACTCGTGGCATCCGCCAAGGTGTTTTGCACAAAGAACGCACCCAGCACCGTAAACGCCACGATAACCGCCATGGCGCAGACAAAGATCGTCACAAAAACGCGGTGCGACAGCGTATGTTTACCCTGGGGGGCGAAGACCACGGGTTACTCCTCCGATGCGGTGGCCGCGGTGACGTCACCTTCGGCACCATCGCCGGCAGAAGGCTCGGCCAAGCGGTAGCCCACGCCGCGCACGGTCTCGATGGCGCTGGCATGCTCGCCCAGTTTTTGGCGAAGCGTCTGCACGTGCACGTCAACAGTGCGCGAACCGCCGTCGAAGTCCCAGCCCCACACGCTCTGCAGCAACGACTCGCGGGTAAAGACCACGCCGGGCTTGCGCATGAGGTACTCGAGCAGGTCGAACTCGCGCAGGGTGAGCTTAAGCGGCTCGCCGGCAACGGTCACCTCGCGATGGCTGGGCGAAAGCACGATGTCGCCCACGCTGAGCACATCGCTCGCCTGCTTGACCATTCCGCCGCGACGCAGCAGTGCGCGGCAGCGGCTCGCAAGCTCCATGAGCGAGAAGGGTTTAGTCAGGTAATCGTCGGCACCGCCATCGAGCGCCATCACCTTGTCGAGCTCGGTGTCCTTGGCGGTAAGCATCATGATGGGCACCGTCGCCGTCAGGCGGTCGGCGCGGAGGCGGCGCATAATCGCCAAACCATCGGTATCGGGCAGCATGATATCGAGCAGCACAGCATCGGGCACCCGTCGCGCCACGGCGGCCTTAAACTCGCCGTCGCACGAAAAGCCCTCGGCCTCGATTCCCTGCTTGCGCAGCGCATAGACCGTCAAATCCCTGATGTTGTCATCGTCCTCGACGTAATAGATCATGTTGAACCCCTTTGCGGCCGGCATGACCGCATCTTAACCCTAAAGGTACCTTTACTAGATGGTATCAGCCAAAACGTCCCGTCAAATAATCCGCCGTGCGCGGATCGATCGGGTTTTTGAAGAGCCGGGCAGTGGGCGCATGCTCCACCAGCTCGCCCAGCAAAAAGAACGCGACCGAGTCGGAGATGCGCGCAGCCTGCTGCATGTTGTGCGTAACGACCACCAGCGTGCAGGTCTCCCTGAGCTCGCAGGCCAGCTGCTCCACCACCAGCGTCGATACGGGATCGAGCGCCGAGGTCGGTTCGTCCATCAGCAGAATGTCGGGCTGCACGGCCAGCGCACGGGCGATGCACAGGCGCTGCTGCTGTCCACCCGAAAGACCCAGACCCGATTCTTTGAGCTTGTCCTTGACCTCGTCCCACAGGGCGGCGCGACGCAGGGAGTCTTCGACCAGCTCGTCGAGCACGGCGCGATCGCGCACGCCCATGCCGCGCGGACCATACGCGACGTTGTCGTAGATGCTCATGGGAAACGGGTTGGGGCGCTGAAACACCATGCCCACGCGCTGGCGCAAACGGCAGATGTCGTAATCGCCCAGGATATCTTGACCATCGAGCGCAATCTTGCCCTCGATGCGGCAATCCTTGATGCCGTCGTTCATGCGGTTAAAGCAGCGCAGCAACGTGGACTTTCCGCAGCCCGAAGGCCCGATAAACGAGGTGATCTGCTTGTCGCGGATCTTGATATTCACGTCCTTGAGCGCATGATGGTCGCCATAGAACAGGTCGAGGCCCTCGACGTCGATGCGCGTCGGCGAGGCGGCAAGATCCTCTGCCGTGGGGCGAGTCGCATCCCCAACCTCGCGCTCGTGCGCGGCCTCGGCCTGCGCTTCCATGAGTTCTTCAAGCTCCGTGGGCTCCACAGCCGCAGCAGCCGTCATACCGCATACCTCCACATCGATATCAATTCAGCAGTATCGATAGTAGAAATCGCGGCTCATATGCACGTGAGCGCATTGTCAAGTGTTTGTAAGGGCACGCTGGCTATACGGCGGGCAGCTCGATGGTGAATATCGTGTGTTCGGGCGTCGATTCACATGCAACGGTACCGCCGTGTGCCGCGATGATCTCCTTGGCAATAGCAAGGCCCAGACCGGCACCACCGCGATTGGTCGCACGCGCCGCATCCAGGCGATAGAACTTCTCAAAGATCACCTTGAGCTTAGCCGCAGGGATAGGATCGCCCTGATTGATAAAGCGCACGCGCACGCCGCCATCGTCTTGGCGCCCGGCCTCAATCGTGATAGTCGAGCCCTCATGGCTATAGGCGACGGCGTTTTTCATGATGTTGTTAAACACGCGGGCCATCTTGTCGCCATCCACGAGCACCGTCAGGTCCTCGCCAATATCAACTTGGACTTCCTTATGCTGCTCGTTGAGGATGGGATAGAACTCGTCAGCCACCTGAGCCAGCAGCAACCCCAGATCAACATAGCCACGCGTGAGCACGAGATCGTGGAAGTCAAAGCGCGTGATATCGAAGAACTCTTCGATGAGCGCATCGAGCCGGTGCGCCTTGTCGAGAGCCACGCCCGTAAAGTGCGCACGTTGCTCAACCGGCAGCTCGGGAGCCTCTTGCAGCAGCGAAAGATAGCCCACCACACTGGCAAGCGGGGTGCGTAGGTCATGTGCCAAGTACGTGACCAGATCGTCCTTGCGATGCGACTCGTCACGCAGAGCTTGCTGCACCTTGCGCTCACGGTCACGCACGCGGTTAAGGGCGCCCTCGACCTCCAAGAAGTCGCCGTCGATGTTGTCCCAGGTGTCGGGGTGATCGATCAGGCGATCTTGAATACGAGCGGCCAGCACACAATCGGCATGCTGCTCGCCCTGTTCGTAGCCCTGGTAGTACAGGGCGCGGCCACACAAGAACAGCACGCACGCGGCAAGCGCCAGCACAAAGCCAAGCATGTTGAATACAAAGCCGGCATCGAACAGCACCGGGCCTTCGATGCCGCCGAGCGCCATGGCACCAATCGCCAACGTCATGGCCCACGCGGCGCCGCCAATCACCATGCAGCGGCGCACGATCTCAAATCGATCGATCAGCAAAAAGCCGGCAAGCAGCACCGTCAAGATTCCGGCGATGTTGTCGATGCCAATCAGCAGCAGGCTCAGCAAAAAGAGCAGCACCGTTGCAAGCGCGCGGTTGTCGACGACCGACCTCACGTATTCAAAGAGCCGATCGGGCACCTCGAACGCTTGCCTATCGTCTTTTGTCATATCAAGATCCTCACAAGCGAAAAGCGTTATTCGATGATGTAGCCGACGCCCCAGACGTTTTTGATAAAGCGTGGCTTTTGTGCGTCGTCGCCGATTTTTTCGCGCAAGTGGCGAATGTGCACCATCACCGTATTGTTGGAGCCGGGCATAAAATCCTCGCTCCACACCGCGCGGAACAGGTCCTCCACGGCCACCACGCTGCCGCGATGCTCGACCAGATACAGCAAGATTGAATACTCGGTGGGCGTGAGGCGAACCGGTGAACCGTCCACTGTCACGGAACGAGCATCGCGGTTGATCTCCAAGCCGTCGAGCTGAATGGTCGGCGACTCGGCCGCCTGTGCACGGCTACCGTAGCTGGTGTAGCGGCGAAGCTGAGCGTGTACGCGCGCGATGAGCTCCAGCGGACGGAACGGCTTAACCACGTAATCGTCCGCGCCAAGCGAAAGGCCCCCGATCTTGTCTTGCTGGGCATCGCGCGCCGTCAGCATGATCACGGGATAGGTATGGCTGGAACGGATCGTACGCAGCAGCTTAAACCCATCGATATCGGGCAGCATGACATCCAGCAGCGCCAGATCGAACTCCTGCTCCAAGATTGCCTTGGCAGCATCGGCCCCGCTATAGGCAATCTGGACATCAAAGCCCTCTTTTGTAAGGTAGATACCAACCAAGTCGGCGATGGCCTTTTCGTCATCAACTACCAAAATGCGCTCGTTCATGCGTGCTCCTCTCGCGCTCCATTATGCCCGAGGGGGCGCCCGTCACACACAACAAGCGTGGGTGATTAAGTCGGCCTTAAGCACCCTTGCGCCCGTTCGGGCGCGGATGTGGGCCACGCACGCACGCGATGATCGCCGACGCCGGCAAACGATATACTCTAGTTCCAGAAGAGACCATCCCGTCGAAAGCGAAATCCGTGAAGTCCCTCACCTCTTTTGCAAAGCGCTCAGCCCAGCTTGCCGCCGGCTTTGTCTGCGCTATCGCCCTTGCCGCTGGCGTGCCCACCGTCGCCGGCGCCCAAGTGCTCACGACCGACAATGTTTGCGGCAAAACCGCCGATGTGCGCGGTATCACGGCCGAAAACCTGCCCGATATCGATGCGACCAATGCCCTCGTCATGGGCAAAGACGGCACCGTCTACTATGCCCGTGGCGCCGATGAGCAGGTCAAGATCGCCTCGATCACCAAGGTCATGACCGCGATCCTAACCGTCGAGAATTGCAAGATGGACGAGAAGGTCACGGTGAGCAACGCCGCAGCCACTGTGGGTAATTCGACCGCCGGCTTGCTCGAAGGCGACGAGCTTACCGTGGAGCAGGCACTGCGCGGCCTGATGATTCCCTCGGGCAACGACGCCGCCATCGTGCTCGCCGAATATGTGGGCAAGAAAATCGACCCTAAGACCAAAGACGCCGAGGCCACATTTGTGAAGGCCATGAACGAGCGCGCTAAGAAGCTCGGCTGCACCGGTACGCTTTTTGAAAACCCGCATGGTCTGGACTTTGATGAGTGGGCTGGCAATATGCACTCAACCGCACACGACGTAGCGCTGATGATGCAGGAGGCCATGAAAAACGACACGATCCGCGAGGTCGTAGCGAGCGAGGATTCCTGGATCGAAGTCACGGGCGCCGACGGCACCGACCATTCGCATTCCATGGACACGCATAACTATTTGCTGGGCCAAGATGGCAACATCGGCGGCAAGACCGGCACCACCGACGATGCAGGCTATTGCTTTACGAGCGCCTACAACCGCGACGGCGACGAGATCTACACCGTTATTTTGAACTCCACCACCACCGATCAGCGCTTTACCGATACCGCTACCCTTGCCAACTGGTACTACGACCACAAGGTGACGGTCGCAATCGCCAACACGCAAGAAAAGACCGCCAACGGCAACCCGCTTATGGCGCGCATTAGTCAAACCGACTGGACGGATAAGACAATCGACGCCACGCTCGCCGATCCCACGGCGCAAGCGACCGTGTTTTCTCTTGCCGGCGAGGTGACCGAAAAGGTTAGCTACGACGATCTTTCGGGCACGGTGCATGTGGGCGACAAGGTAGGCAGCGTTACACTCAAGCAGGATGGCACCAAGATTGCCGTCGTGGATTTGGTTGCCGACGAGGAAGACTCGGGGCCGAATCCCATTGAATGGCTGCTCGTGAAGCTCGATCGCTTGGGCCGCCGTATCGACAACCGCCCACTTGCGGCAGAGAGCGAGACCGTCGCCAAGGCTCCTGAGGTGTAGAGCGCAAGAATAATCAGCCCACTGAAAGGAGGCGTCCGAAAGGATGCCTCTTTTTTTGAGGGTTCGAATCCCCAGCTAACGTGGTTCAACTAAAAAAGGGCCCCTTTCGGAACCCTTCTTTAAAGTCTTACTGGCGGAGAGCTGGGGATGTCCGGGCATGCTACGCATGCCCTCCGGCTTCAAAGCCTGGCGGCTTTTCGCCCACGGGCTACAAACGCTTTCGCGTTTGCTTAACGCCCGTGCCCTCTCGGGTTCGAATCCCCAGCCTCCTTTCTCCGTACAAAAAAAGGGCCCCAAATGGGACCCTTCTTCAAATTCATACTGGCGGAGAGCTGGGGATTCGAACCCCAGATGCCCTTTTGGGGCATACTCGCTTAGCAGGCGAGCACCTTCGGCCTCTCGGTCAGCTCTCCGTAACAGCCGTTCTATAGTAACCAAACAGCCAAGGATGGGCAAGAGGAAATTTTCTAATTGCCTAGCATCCTTTCCTCCTTGGAGGCTTCGCCTACCCCAGCGAGCGGTTGAGGGAGCCGAGCTCGTCGTTGCCCATGGTGCGCCACATTTGGAAGATGCAACCGCGTGCCAGGAAGAAGAAGTCGTTGTCGACCAGTTGCACAGCGGCATCTGCCAGCTGATTCGTCACGGCGGACACTGGCGGCAGCTCGAGTCCAGCCTTGCGGATGGTCTCGACAGCCTCCTCAAACGTGGGCGGTTTGATGACGCCCATCTCGTTCATAAGGCCCTGCATTTCCTCCTGCGCACTGCCGCCCGACTCCTCGCCGCGCGGCACCAGGCGATAACATGCCAGCGCCAGCTCGAGCTGGTCGCAGTTCCAGTAGGCGAATGCCAGGCGATAGAACAGGTAACCGATCGAAGGCCGGTCGCTGGCAATGCGCAGGCCGTGACGCGCTACCTCGATAATCTCGTCATAACGCTCCAGGCGTGCTAGCACGTTAATCAGGGCAAAGTGAGACTGCATGGACGAGCGCGCCAAGTCGTAGAGACGGCGCACCTCGGGCAGCGCACGCTCAAAGTCCTCTTGTTCGGCGTAAAAGCTGCAAATCTCGTGCTGGGCAAAATACAGCGCATCGGGAGCGCGAAGGATACGCACGGAACGGTCCTCCTCCATCACCGGCAGCACCATGCGCACCAGCTGGTTGTCGCAGAACTGGGTCTGCACTGGGCCCGTCGCCAAAAGCTCAGCAACAGTACACTTGGCTTCCAGCTCCTCGACAAGGCGAGAAAAGCCCTCGAAAGCACCGGCTCGGTCAACTTTGGATTGCTCGCGCAGCTCGACGACACGGGCGACATACGGATCGTTGTCCTCCTCCATGACCTCAAGCTCGTCAGCCGTATCAGCGAGCAGCAGATCGCGAAGCGCAGGCGGCAATGGACGATGGTCATCGCGTGGTCGGGCGTGAACCTCTGCAGGCTCAATCATGTCCGGCGCATCTGCCTCATATGCCTCGAGCAAATGCTTGCAGGGCATGTCGTCCATATCCATGCTCTCAAGATCCTTGGCGACAGAAACGCAATCGGCCAGATAAGCCGCACGGCCAAAGGAGTACGTTTTAACAACGCGCTCGCCTTGCTCGCCGTCGGGAGCCGCAATCTGCACGTAGCAGCGCGTGATGCGAGCACCCGAAGCAAAGCAAGCCGCCGCGAGTGTAAGCGCAATACGCGCATCGTGCTCGGTGGCCCATGCTGCGCGCTTAGGCTCATCTACCTCGCGCCAGGCGTCATCTTGAGCATCGTATTCGCGCCGCGGCATAGCATCGACAACCGTGCGGCCAAATCGCACCAGCATGATGCCCTCGGCGACGTTCGCTCGATAGGTGTAATCGAGCCGCGTGATCACGTTGAGCGCTTCTACGATACGTGCAAAGCGGGTGCGAACGTCCCACTCTCCACCCGGCTGGCACGCAACCGTCCCCGGCTTGGCCCACGGGTTGTCATTCGACAGCGTTTCGAGCAAGCGAGGAACGTCGTTTGTCGTCTTGCTGATATGCCATAGGTCGAAGAGCGAGCAGCCCTCAAAGCTTGGCGACGAGGCAACGGGGCCCAACCCTGCTCCAATACGCTCAAGGATGCCCGATAGGCGGTTCAGGCGGCACTCGACGGCAAGCAGGGTATCGATCTCGTCCTGGTCCAGCGGGCTACGGTCAAAATTGAGATAGAAGAGCCTCGAGCGATCGATGCGCGCCAGGCTCATTTCGGTTTTAGCCGCTATGGTGCGCAGGCGTGGCAGATTAACTTCGCCCATCAAAGCGGCGGCATAGCGCTCAATGCCACTTGGATTATCTGTATGGTCAATGCGGTAGAGCAACGTTTCAATTGCATCGGGCAGCGGCGTGGAATCAAAACCCAGCAGTACCTCAACCGGCTCGGGGAGTTTTACAAGTTTGATCTTGTCGACGGCATTTTTCATGCCCTCGTCGAGGCCGTCACCGTTTGCCGTGCTTGAGATGGAGTTTTCAGAATCGGCGAATATCACGTAACGCAAGAACATCGAGGCCATGAACTCGCCGTAGCGAAGGCTGCGCGTCGAATTCCACGTCTCGCGATCGGATTGTTCGCGCATGGTTCCTTCGGGAGAGCCGATGACTCGCGCCCGGGAGCGCATCGTCCCATCGGCACCCCTGACCGCAATCTCACCGATGTTGGAATCGGACTCGTCGAGAATCAGTTGCATGTCGGGATCGTCGGGCAGCGACATCTCGTTAACGGGACGGTCCACCTTATAGACCTCACCCGAAACGCTCACGTAGCCCAAAAGCGACACATGGCTTTTGCCGACGAATTCGACGACATAGCATGATTCATGCGGGTCCTCGCCAAAGAGCTTCCAAACCACGCCATACGAGCGTCCCGCAGGCTGCTCGGGCATGGCCGGAAAGCGCTTTTTGGGATCGAGAAACCTGAGCTTGTATGTCGGACGCTCTGCCACGAAATATCACCCTGATCGGCCGTCTAAAGAAAGAGCGCGCCACGGGCTCACCGAGGCGCATACTCGAAATCTTACACGAGTCGATGAGAAATAGTCCCCTTTGACCGAGGTTCGAATCCATGCCGTGTTTACGTAAAAGAAAAGCCCCCGTCGCCGGAGGCTTTCAATTTCAATTGGTGCGGCGTATAGGATTCGAACCTATGACGTTCTGATTCGTAGTCAGACCCTCTATCCAGCTGAGGTAACGCCGCGACTTATTGATTATTATGCACATGGACTGAATAATGGTCAAGCGTTTTTTCAAAAAAAGTTATCGAATTTGATTTTTACTCATTTGGAGGGCTTGGCACGATCTTCGGTGCATCGCGATATAAGAAAAGCCCCCGTCTCCGGAGGCTTAAAACTCAATTGGTGCGGCGTATAGGATTCGAACCTATGACGTTCTGATTCGTAGTCAGACCCTCTATCCAGCTGAGGTAACGCCGCAACGCACGGATTATTATGCACGCGAGCCCCCGATGGGTCAAGCGACAATTTGGAAAATTTTTACGAAGCGCCGATTAAGTTGTCGTGCGGATCAGCACCGGCTTCGCCCGCCTGCCGGCGGACTCGCCCGCGGGCTAAAAACGCTCCGCGTTTTCTTGACGCCCGCGCCTCGACCGAGGTTCGAATCCATGCGGTGCCGGCATAAAAGAAAAGCCCCCGTTGCCGGAGGCTTTCAATTTCAATTGGTGCGGCGTATAGGATTCGAACCTATGACGT